>UQOX01000013.1 GCA_900542765.1 uncultured Porphyromonadaceae bacterium
TATAGCGAAAGGTGAGCGCAGAGACAAAAGGAAAACGAAGTTTTCTGCTTTTGGCCATGCCGAACCGAATCCTGTATGCTGAAAATATAGCGAAAGGTGAGCGCAGAGGGCACCGTCATTCCCGCCCACGAGCGGGAATACAACGACCCGGCGTCGGGAGTGCCTGTATGGAATCCCCGTCGAGCACACGGCGGCCTCACAACGCGACGGCGGCCTCACGCAAAAAGGGGAAACGCCGCTTCTCGCCCGAATAAAATAAAAAAGACTTTTTCTCTCGAAAAACAAGGTTTCACATCGTAACACGATTATGGAAAAACTCCTGTATTATATGTGGGAACAGCGACTGCTGAGCCATGTGCCGGCGCTGACCACCCGGGGCGAGGCCATCGAGGTCGTCGACCCGGGTCGGCGCAACCCGAATGCCGGTCCCGACTTCTTCAACGCCAAGGTGCGCATCGGCGACCGCTTGTGGGCGGGCAATGTGGAGATGCACCTGCGGGCAAGCGACTGGACGGTGCACGGACACTCGGCCGACAAAGCCTACGACTCGGTGGTGCTGCACGTCGTGACCGAAGCCGATGCCGAGGTGTTCCGCTCCAACGGCGAGGCGGTGCCGCAATGGGTCGTACCCATTCCACCGGCATTGCAGGACGACTATGCCTTCCTCACCTCGCAGAGCGAATTGCTGCCCTGCCGCGAACGCATCGGTGAGCTCCCGCCCCTTTTTCTCACCGACTGGCTCACCGCCCTCGCACTCGAACGCCTGCAACAGAAGAGCGGCCGCATCGACGACCTGCTCGCACAGCACCAGGGCAACTGGGAAGAGGTGTGCTACATCACCCTGGCCCGGAGCATGGGCTTCGGGGTGAACAGCGATGCCTTCGAGCGGCTGGCACGCAGCCTGCCGCTGCTCTTCCTGCAAAAGCATGCCGACTCGCTGCTGCAAATCGAGGCATTCCTCTTCGGGCAGGCCGGTCTGCTCGACCGTGAAAAGGGAACTGCCGACCCCTATGCCTCGCGTCTGAGCCGGGAGTATGACTTCCTGCGCGACAAATTCTCGCTCACGCCCATCGACCCGACAGCCTGGAAATTCATGCGGCTGCGCCCGGCCAACTTTCCCCACCAGCGCATCGCCCTGCTGGCGCAACTCATACACCGGGGATTCACCCTCTTTGCCCGCCTGCTCGAATGCGAAGACGAGAAGGCCATACAATCGCTTTTCGACATTCACCTCGAAGGTTATTGGGACACGCACTACTCCTTCGGCGTGGAATCTCCGCCCCGCATCAAGACACTGGGTCGGGGTGCCGTGCGGCTGCTCATCATCAACTGTGTGGCTCCCCTGCTCTACGCCTACGCGACACGCATCGGGAGCGAAATCTTCGCCGACCGGGCCATGCGGTTGCTCGAAAGCCTGCCGGCCGAAGACAACCACATCGTGCGCCGCGTGTCGGCAGCCGGTATCGTCATGGAGTCGGCGCTCGACAGCCAGGCAGCCCTGCAACTCTACACCGCCTACTGCGAACCGCACAAGTGCATCTATTGCCGCATAGGACACCGGCTGCTCGCCCGCCGGGAGAAAAAGTAACCGGGGCATCGTTCTCCTTCACGCCCAAGCCCGGTGCCGGCTTCCACAAGGGCTTTTCTTGCCCCTCAAAAGCGGACCTCTTGCACGGCCTTTACACTGAGCAGAAGAAAGAAAAACGGGGTGGCACCATGTGTGCCACCCCGTTGCAGGTTAAGCGGTGCAGATACCGCTCGCATTAGTCTTTCTTCTCACGACGCGGACGGTGATAGTGATTGCCACCGTTTCCGCCGCCATTGCCTTCGCGACGCTCGGGCATTCCCTCGGGACGCGGTTGCAACTCTTTCATCGAGAGACGGAACTTACCGGTCTTGGGGTCGATTTCGATGAGTTTCACGGTCACTTCATCACCCTCTTTCAGGCCGGACTCTTCCATCGTTTCGAGACGTTTCCAGCAAATTTCGGAGATGTGGAGCAGGCCTTCCTTGCCGGGCATGAACTCAACAAAGGCACCGAAGGGAAGTATCGATTTCACCTTTCCGGTATATACTTCGCCCACTTCGGGAATGGCTACGATGCTCTTGATGCGGGCCAATGCGGCATTGATGGCATCGCGGTCGGGAGCAGCCACTTCGACACGACCCACACCGTCGATTTCGTCGATGGTGACAATGGCACCGGTCTCTTCCTGAATACCTTGAATGATCTTACCGCCCGGGCCAATAACAGCACCAATCATGTCCTTGGGTATTTCGATGACTTCGATGCGAGGAACATGAGGCTTGAACTCGGCACGCGGTTCGGGTATGGTTTCGAGCAGTTTGTCGAGGATATACATACGTCCTTCCTTGGCTTGGTTGAGGGCCTTTTCGAGTACTTCGTAAGAGAGGCCGTCGACCTTGATGTCCATCTGCGTGGCGGTGATACCGTCGCGGGTACCCGTCACCTTGAAGTCCATGTCGCCGAGGTGGTCTTCGTCACCGAGAATATCGGAGAGAACGGCATATTTCACATTGTCCTTGTCGGTAATCAATCCCATGGCGATACCCGACACCGGTTTCTTGATTTTCACACCGGCGTCCATGAGGGCGAGGGTTCCGGCACAAACGGTGGCCATCGACGACGAACCGTTCGATTCGAGAATATCCGACACGATGCGGATTACATAGGGATAGTCATCGGGAATCATGCGTTTGAGGGCGCGGTTGGCCAAGTTTCCGTGACCTATCTCGCGACGGCCTACGCCGCGGCTGGCCTTGGCTTCACCGGTCGAGAACGGCGGGAAGTTATAGTGAAGGAGGAAACGGTCGCGACTCTGGTCGAGTACATCGTCGACGATTTTCTCATCGAGCTTCGTACCGAGGGTAACGGTCGAGAGCGATTGGGTCTCGCCACGGGTGAAAATCGACGAACCGTGAGGACCGGGCAAATAGTCGACTTCGCACCAGATGGGACGTATCTGCGTCGTGGTGCGGCCGTCGAGACGCTGGCCTTCGTCGAGAATGCAGCGGCGCATGGCCTCTTTCTCCACGTCGTGATAGTAACGTTTCACCAGGTCTTTCTTGGCCTCGGCCTCTTCGGGCTCCATGGCAGCGAGGTATTTATCGACGATGGCGTCGAAAGCGTCGCTGCGGGCGTGCTTGTTGGTATTTCCCGAGCGGGCGATGGCATACGCTTCGTCATAGCATTTGGCCCAAACGTCCTTGCGCAACTCTTCGTCATTGACTTCGTGGCAGTATTCGCGTTTTACGGTCGAACCTACCTCTTCGGCCAACTCCATCTGTGCCTTGCACTGTACCTTGATGGCATCGTGGGCAAATTTCATGGCAGCGAGCAGGTCGGCCTCCGAAACCTCGTTCATTTCACCTTCGACCATCATGATGTTTTCGTAGGTGGCACCTACCATGATGTCCATATCGGCACGTTCGAGTTCCTCAAAGGTGGGGTTCACCTTGAACTGTCCGTCGATGCGGGCCACCCGCACTTCGGAGATGGGGCCGTTGAACGGTATGTCCGAGACGGCAAGAGCAGCCGAAGCAGCCAGCCCGGCCAAGGCATCGGGCATGTCTTTTCCGTCGGAAGAGAAAAGCATCACATTGACAAACGTGTCGGCGTGATAATTATCGGGGAACAAGGGACGCAACGCACGGTCGACGAGACGAGCCGTGAGGATTTCATAATCCGAAGCACGACCCTCGCGACGGGTGAATCCGCCGGGGAAACGGCCGATGGCCGAATATCTTTCTTTATACTCCACCTGCAAAGGCATGAAATCGACGCCTTCGCCGGCCTCTTTGGCCGATACGACGGTGGCCAGCAACATGGTGTTGCCCATGCGCACCTCTACGGCGCCGTCGGCCTGCTTGGCCAACTTTCCGGTTTCGATGGTGATGGTTCTTCCATCGCCCAAATCAATTGTTTTCTTTACAATTTTCATTTTCTATTTCTTCTAACTTCTAAAAATCAGGCAAAGATAAGCAAAATTTATGGGCCGATTGTGTTATTGATATGAAAATCTCATTAAAAACGAGCCATTTGGAGGGTCTTTTTGTCACAGGAGCGTTTCCACGGTCTATTTTTCACCTTCCGATTTATATGGCCGAAGGCTAAAAAAGGGTGGCAGGAGAAGCGCCCGGCAGGTTTGATATTCCGTTCAATTTTTCTATTTTTGAAGGAGATAGATGACGACCCGTCCCGGTCATGCGTGAAAACTTCCGCTCCCGTTTGCTTCTGCCCTCGTCTTTTTCTATCTTTGTGCTGGAAACAATCGCTTTACCCATGACAAAAAAATTCTTTCCCATACTCTTGCTGGCTTTCCTGGTCAGCGGTTGCCACCGCAACGATTTCCATATCGAAGGGCACATTGCCGGCAGCGAAGGCAAAACCCTCTACTTCGAAGCCGTAAAACTCACCGGCACGGAATTGCTCGACTCGACAAAACTCCCGACCGACGGGGCATTCTCGTTTGCAGCAGCAGGCACCCCCTATCCCGAGTTTTATCGGCTGCGGCTCGACAACTCCTATATCCACCTGGCGGTCGACTCGACCGAGACGATAACCGTGGAGATACCCGGGTTGCCCATCGCCGCCGATTACCAGGTGTCGGGCTCGGAAGAGAGTGAGAAGATACGCCACATCGCCGATGCCGGAAACGCCCTGAAAGGCGCCATCGAAAAAGCGTCGCGGCAACGCATCACCTCGACCGAC
Organism: uncultured Porphyromonadaceae bacterium; assembly: GCA_900542765.1. GTDB lineage: Bacteria > Bacteroidota > Bacteroidia > Bacteroidales > UBA11471 > Caccoplasma > Caccoplasma merdavium. The sequence goes on from UQOX01000013.1 coordinate 4,733, forward strand.
CAACAGCGACGGATTCTCGAAGGACTGCAAGACGAGGTGCGCCGCTACAAAGAGACCGTCATTCCCTACATCGTCGAGAACCCGGCCTCCCCGTCGGCCTACTTCGCCATCTTCCAGCAGGTCAACGGGCTCGACATCTTCGACCGCACCAAGCGCGAAGACTACCGCTACATCTTGACCGTCGCCAACGCCTACAACACCTTCCTGCCCGAATCGCCCCGCACACAGCACCTCTACCGCCTCGCCCTGGCCATCTTGCAGAACGAGCGCGAAGCCAAGCAGGAAGCCGACAAAGAACCGCAGATGCCCGCAGCCAACGAGGTTTCGCTCATCGACATCGCCTTGCCCGACCTGTATGGGAAGATACGCCGCCTGAGCGACCTCAAAGGAAAAGTCGTGCTCCTCGATTTCTCGGCTTACGAAGGCAAATACTCCCCCGACTACAACCGCGCCCTGGCTCAACTCTACCAGAAATACCACCGGCAAGGTCTCGAAATCTACCAGGTATCCATCGACCCCAACGAAAACCTCTGGCAGGTATCGGCCGACAACCTCCCGTGGATTTGCGTGCGCGACGCCGACACGACCCGCTCCCGCGCCGCTCTCTCCTACAACGTGCAGTCGCTCCCCACGGCATTTCTCATCGACCGCCAGAACACCTTGCAACAGCGCGTGGCCAAACTTTCAGACCTGCCGCAGGCCATAGAAAAGTTACTCAAACAAAAATAATTGCGCTCGATTTTGCCCAATTTATTTGGAATATCGAAAAAAAGAGATTATCTTCGCCACATATTGATAAGAGAACAGAGAGTTCCGGTTGTGCACAGCCGGGATTCTTTTTTGTTATCCCTTATCGCTAACACAGATTATCAACAATGCCCAAAATCAAAGTATAGGAGAATTTTCTTATGGCTATCGTGTACATGACCGAAGAAGGTTATAAAAAAATGATGGAAGAGATCAACTATCTCGAATCGGTAAAACGCCCCGAAATCTCGCGCCAGATTGCAGAAGCCCGAGACAAAGGCGATTTGTCGGAAAACGCCGAATACGACGCCGCCAAAGAGGCGCAAGGTCTGCTCGAAATGAAAATTTCGCAGCTCAAAGACAAAGTGGCCAATGCCCGCATCATCGACGACTCGAAACTGAACACCCACACGGTGCAAATCCTGAACCGCGTCAAAATAAAAAACACCAAAAACAACATGATGATGGAATATACCATCGTCACCGAAAGCGAAGCCAACCTCAAAGAGGGCAAGATCGCATCGAGTACCCCCATTGCGCAGGGTCTGCTGGGAAAGAAAATCGGCGACATCGTCGAAATAAAAGTTCCCTCGGGCACCATGACGTTCGAGATTGTAAACATTTCCATCTGAGGCGCGACGGCTTCTTATCGCCAAGCCCCGCACCCATACCCCGTCCGTTAAAAAAACCGATTGCAATATGCCTACTATTTTCAGCCGCATCGTAGCCGGAGAGATACCCTGCTACAAAATAGCCGAAGACGAAAGAAACTTCGCCTTCCTCGACATCAATCCCCTCGCCAAAGGCCACACGCTGGTCATTCCCAAAGCCGAAGGCGACTATCTCTTCGCCATGGACGACGAAGCCTACGTCTCGCTGCAACTCTTTGCCAAGAAAGTGGCCCACGCCATCGAAAAGGCAATTCCCTGCCAACGCGTCGGCGTGGCCGTGATGGGTCTCGAAGTGCCGCACACCCACATACACCTCATACCCATCAACAAAGAGAGCGACATGATTATCTCCAACCCCAAACTGGCACTGGCTCCCGAAGAGATGCAGGCCATCGCCGCCGCCATCGCGGCCGAAATGAAATAGCCTCGCCGCCCTCTTGTGACAGGCCGGCTCCGTCATAAAGGAAAGGAAGCCGGCAAGAAAGAAACCTCCCGCCGACAACGAAAACGTCATCGGCGGCCATCGCTATACGATAGGAACAATATCCACGCCAACCCCATAAAAGCCCGGCGTTCTCTTTTCGAAAAGAACCACTTCAAAGAGAGAGAGAGAGAAAATATGGCTCCGGAGAGTATCCGGGGCCATATTTTTTCTGCCAATGTCTCCGCCCCAACCGGGACAGAACAAGACTCGACTGTGAACACAATGTCACCCCGCCATGCTTCCTTCGCGTCACGAGAGAACTTGTCGAGACAAGGCGAGACGGGAAAGCCGGCAAACACATCACAGAAATCCGGAATCCCTCCGCTTACTCTACACCCAAAGGGGGTCGCCTCTGTCGAGGCGACCCCCTTTGGGTTTCATGCTCTTCCCGCAAGACAATTACCGAACCAGGGCACCGCAGCCGGAGAGACGCAAGGTCCCCTCGGGCTCGACAGCGTGCGTATCCTGCCCGTCAACCAGGAAAATGACACCGTCGCGGGTGGTAATCAGTGCACGCTCGCCCGACATTTCCACCTGAGAAACTTCCCCTTTGGAAGCCGGCAGTACCAGACTCCGCTCGTTGCGGGCATCGAGGCGGGCGCGGAAAAGCCCCTCTTCGGCCGTCGAATAGAGATAACTGTCGGCATAAGGATAGTAGTTCTTGGCCACAATGAAACTTTCGTCATAGGCTTGACAGTCGGTCGACACCACGTTGCCGTCGGCCGTCCAACAGTAATAGCGATTAGAAGCAGAAATATACACATTGTCGGTCGTGCGGGTAACGACGATAAAGCTGCCCGGCTCAAAATCGAAATACTGGTGATGGGTGTACCAGCGATAAGAACCGCTCGAAGAGCCCAACTGCTCGGACTGGTAATACCCCTTGGACGTACGGCGCAACGTGTAAAGGGCTCCTCGCGGCGAAACGAACACCGACGGAGTACCGAAGAAACCCGACGACGGGGTCCCGCTGTTGGGCTGAATCGTGCACACTGCCTCACCGTCGAGAAGCGTCGACTCGTTCAGGACAATCTTCCCGTCGTAGACCTGCCACGAGAACGAGGCCGTGTTGGCCGCTCCCACACCTCCGTCATAGACCTGTTCTACCTCCACCACCTGACGCGATTGCCAGTCAAACTCTTCGGCCTCCATCGGCAGGGAAATCATGGCGAGGAGGTCCCGGTCGACCCGCAGGCGGTAAATGGGAGCATCGGTCACCGAGGGGCTCCACTCATATTCGGGCATGAAATAGAATTCATCGCCGGACTCGCAACGGAACTGCACACCGTACCGGTTGTTGAAGGCCGACGGATAGGCTTCGGCCGCATCTTCCAACGACAAGACAAGGCCATTCTCGGGCAGTAGGATAACCGGTCGGGTTACCTCAGACGGCTCGCGATAGGCAATATAATTATCCATCTCGGAATATATCGTATCGACATGCGACACATAGGTGAGGGTGGCAAAAACGTAACGGTCGGAGATTTTATGAAACGCGTAGAGGCGGGCCCGAGGCAACGGCTGTTGCCGGGCATCGAAACACACGAGCGAGTCGAGCGTGTGGCGTGTCGTATATTTCATGCCACCGTGAATCACCATTTCGGGCGTGGCTTCGACGGTTTCGAGCAAAGCCAGGGCATCGGACAGGTCAACCCATGCCGGCCGTCCCGTGTGGAACTCACCCAAGTCGTCGGCCTGCATCTCATAAATACCCACATATCCGAGCAAGAGATTCAGTTCTCCCATTTGGGGAGAATCGGCCCGCGAAGCGGCGACACGCAGCTCATACTCTCCTTGCAACGATGCGGGCAGCGACACCTTGACATAATAGGCTGCATCAGAACCGGAAACCGGCACATTTCCATCTCCGTTACCGGCCGGGAGACGGTCTACCACGGTAACATCGTTCATCAGCATATCGTCGAGATAAATCTTCGGGTCGACCAGGCGCGTATAGGTGGTCAAGGTGAGGGTATCACCCGCTATCGCTTGAAGGTCATAGAAAAAAGAGAATGTCTCGGGCGGATCTATGATAAGACCGTCATCATCGTCTTCGCCGTCGGAAAAGAAATCGCAAGAAAACATCATCAGAGGCAAACAAAGTAGCCAAAACCATTTTTTCATCATAACTCAATGTTTTTTAATATCAAAGACAAAAATAGGAATTTGGAGAGAAATCGCAAGAATTTCTGCCAAAAGTTTTCCATCGTGTCGCTTACCGGCTCAGTCGACATCGGCTGTGTGGCTTCGTGCCAGCCACCGTTTGCGCAGATAACGCACCGGGAACCAGGAAGCGACCAACCCCAGAAGAACGACAACCACAAGCACCACCCCGGCATCGCTCCAAAGGAAATGCACCGGGTAGGCATCGACGACAAACGTGCCGGGGGTTCCGCCCATGCGCAGGAGCCCGAAAGTCTGTTGCAGCCAGCAGAGGAAGATTCCCGCCAACAATCCGCCTCCGGCTCCGATGGCCGAGATGAGCCACCCCTCGACAAAAAAGATGCGGGAGATGAGGGTGTCGTCGGCACCCAAGTTGTGCAGCGTGCGTATGTCGGCCTGCTTGTCGATGATGAGCATCGAAAGCGAACCGATGACGTTGAACGTGGCAATGAGGAGGATAAAGAGCAGAATCAAGAACGTAATCCACTTCTCAATCTGCATCATGTTATAGGCCGAGGCCTGTTGCTGCAAACGGTCGGAGATGCGATAACCGTCGCCCAACCGGGCTTGCAGGCGAGCGATGAAAGCCTGTTCATCGACACGGTCATGCAGGCGCACTTCGAGCGCCGTGGCCTCGGTGGTGTAGTCATAGAGCTCGCGCACGAGGGCAAGGGGCGCTATGACCCAAGCCTCATCATATTCTTGCTGGTTTACGGCAAAGACGGCCGAGGCATATACTTCTCTTTCGCGGAACGAGGCCGAGGGATTGGCCAAGTTCACGGCCGACTTGCGTTTGGGGGCATACAACCGCAACGGGCGCGAAAAAAAGGCTCCGGCTTCGAGGCGGGTCGCCACCCCGGCCCCCAGCCCCACATACCAAAGGGCGGTGTCGGCAAGGAGGAATTGGCCATCGAGCAACGTCTCGTCGAGTTGCGGGTGCACGGCGGGATAATCGTCCCCTACGCCTTTGAGAAAAACCGGCATCTGATGGTTGCCGAAGACGACGAGCGCATTTTCCTCGACAACAGGCGTCAGCGCCGCCACCTCGGCACAATCGCGCAGGGCAACCAGCTCAGGAGCCGAAGTGTCGAGGGTCTTCCCCTGCACGGACTCGACTCTCACCTGCGGGTCGAGCCGCGAACAGAGCGAGAAGACGACGTCTTGGAAGCCGTTGTAGACCGACAGCGTGCAGATGATGGCCATCGTCGTCACGGCAACTCCCAGCACCGATACGAGCGAAATGAGGTTGATGGCGCTGTGCGACTTACGGGAGAAAAGATACCTCACCGCTATTTTCAGCGAAAGGGGCATAGCGGTGAAAAGATTACTTTTGGAGAAGTGAATCGATGTTCTCGATATAGTCGAGCGAGTCGTCGAGGAAGAACATCAGCTCGGGCGTCTTGCGCAACTGGTAACGCACGCGGGAAGCCAGCTCATAACGTATGGTCTTGGCGTTGGCCTGTATCGATTGGAGTATCTCGGCCGCTTTTTCCGAGGGGAATATGCTCAGATAAGCCTTGGCCACACTGAGGTCGGGACTCACGCGCACGACGCTCACCGACACGAGCACGCCGTGGGTTTTGCTGGTCTCCTGGCGGAATATCTCGCTGAGCTCTTTCTGCAACAGACGACTTATCTTGTTTTGACGGGTAGTTTCCATAAGATATTGAGATTAGCGGGTTTGGGGTCGAAGTTACATTTTCCCGATGAAAAATCAAAGCGCCGAGGGAGAATGTTTTTTCCACATCACGGTAAGGCCGTCGCGCAAGGGAAGAATGACCTTCTCGATGCGGTCGTCGGCCGCGATTTTATCGTTGAAGGCCATGACGGCGCGCGTCTGGGTGTCGTGGGAATGACCGTCGCACACCTTGCTGTCCCACAACGTATTGTCGGCCAATATCACCCCTCCGGGAGAGACCCGGTCGAAGACCATGTCGTAGTAGTCGGAGTAACGGCGCTTGTCGGCATCGATAAAGACCAAATCGAACATGCCGTCGAGCCGGGGCACGACATCGAAGGCATCGCCCATGTGCAGATGTATGCGGTCGGCGACCGGTGACTGCGACAAGTGCGCCCGGGTAAAATCTTCGATTTCATCATCGATTTCGACCGTGTGCAACTCGGCATCAGCGGGCATACCCTCGGCCAGGCACAAGGTGGAGTAACCGGTAAACGTGCCTATTTCGAGCAGGCGCCGCGGACGTTGCAGGCGACATATCATTTTGAGAATGCGTCCCTGCAAATGACCCGACATCATGCGGGGCCGCAACGAATGGATATAGGTATCGCGACTCAGGCGAGCCAACAAATCGCCCTCGGCATCGATGTGGGCAAGAATATATTCTTGAATATTCTCCTCTTCGGCCATCTCAACACACGTCTTCGAGATTGGGGAGGATATAGCGGTCATACCCTTTCAGCACCAATCCTGCCTTGTTGATTTCAAGGAACGAACTGCCCGACCCTTCACCGAAAGCACCTCCGATGTAGGCAATCAGGTCGTCGCGGGTAATCATGCCGTTCTCGATGAGCGACGAGAGCCCTTTGAAGAGATATTCGCGCGAAGTCGACATCTCATGCTGGTAGAAGGCTATGACACCATAGGAAAGGGCCAACTGACGCATCGTGCGTTCACTGTAACATACGGCCAGCACCGGGTCCTGACCACGATAGGCGGCCAGGTTGCGAGCCGTGCGGCCGGTGTAGCTGTCGGTAACGATGGCTTTCACGCCGAGCACCTTGGCCGACTCCACGGCATGCTTGGCCAAGAACGAGGTGGTGTCGATGACTTCCCCTTCGACGTTTACCTGAATATCGTTGTCGGAGAGTTTCGTAAGCTCGGCTTCCTTGGCGATGCGCGACATGGTGGCAATGGCCTCCACGGGATATTTGCCATAGGCGGTCTCGCCGCTCAGCATGAGGGCGTCGGTGCGATAATAGATGGCATTGGCAATATCGGTCACCTCGGCGCGGGTGGGACGCGGATTTTTTATCATCGAATGCAACATCTGCGTGGCCACGATAACGGGCTTCTTGGCCTGCACACATTTCTTGATGAGACGGCGCTGTATGCCGGGAATCTTCTCCTGCGGCACCTCGATGCCCAGGTCGCCGCGGGCGACCATGACGCCGTAGGCCACTTCGAGTATCTCGTCGATGTTGTCGACACCTTCCTGGTTTTCGATTTTGGCAATGATTTTTATCTTGCTGTTGTGGGCATCGAGAATCTCCTGTATGGCCAGGACATCTTGCCGGTTGCGCACAAACGAGTGGGCGATAAAATCGATGTCCTTGTCGATGGCATAGAGAATGTTGCGACGGTCCTTCTCGGTGAGGGCAGGCAGGTTGATGCGCACACCGGGCACGTTCACACTCTTACGCGAGCCCAGTTCTCCGGCATTCTGCGCCACGCACAAGAGGTAGTCTTCGTGCTTTTCGAGCACGCGGAATTCGAGTTCGCCGTCGTCGATGAGCACGACACTGTCGACCGAAAGGTCTTTGGTGAAGTCGACATACGATACGTTGATTTGGTCATGTGTCGTAAAAGCATCGGGCTTGCCCGACATGCGCACAATATCGCCAGCGGTAAAGGAAATGCTCCCGTCATTCTCTATAAAAGTCGTTCTCACTTCGGGGCCTTTCGTGTCCATGAGAATGGCTATCGTATTGGAAACAGCTCTTACATTATTAATAATACGGTCGAACCCTTCGGCGGTGAGGTGGGCCGAATTCATTCGCACTACGTTCATTCCGTTTTCGTAAAGTGCACGCACGAAATCGACGTCGCAACGCTTGTCCGAAACCGTAGCAACAATCTTTGTCTGTTTTGATGTCATATTATATAGGATAGGTTTACTTGTTTTTTTCTGTTTCGAGAAGCGCCTCGACGGCGAGGCGGTAAGAGTCGAGCCCGAAACCGGCTATCGAACCCCGACAGGCGGCGGCAATCATCGACACATGGCGATAAGGCTCACGGGCATGGATATTGGAAATGTGCACTTCGACCACAGGTGCCGGCACGGCCCTGATGGCATCGGAAAGAGCAATGGAGGTGTGGGTGTAGGCTCCGGCATTGAGCACAATGCCCACGGGCGAGAAACCGCACGCGTGAATTTGGTTTATCAACTCGCCTTCGACGTTCGACTGGTAATAGTGAATGGTGTGGTGGGGGTAGCGGGCCCGCAAGGTTTCGAGATAACTTTCAAACGAAGCGTCGCCATAAACGCTCTTCTCGCGTTTCCCCAACAAATTCAAGTTCGGTCCGTTAATAATCCATATATCCATAAGTCAAAAGATTTCGTATCTTTGCCACCAGGAAAACCTCCAATCAGGGAGAGAAGTTCGATTGTAACAAAATTTTCGGCAAAAGTACAAAAAGATTACGAAATACAGCGCAATATCACCATGATTGTTAGCCATTCGAAGTTGTTAAAATCGTTCTCGCGCCACCTGAAACTCGAAAAAGGAGTCTCGGACAATACCATCGACGGCTATCTGCATGACGTAGACAAACTCTTCCGTTACCTCTCCCCCGACTCAGAACCCAGCATCGACCAACTGGCCGGAGCCGACATCACCCAGTTTATCTGCCAGTTGCAAGACCTCGGCATACAGGCCCGCTCCCAAGCCCGCATCATCTCGGGGCTGAAAGCCTTCTACACCTTCCTGCGCCTCGAAGAGTACATCGACAACGACCCGATGGAACTCATCGAAGGCCCCAAGTTGGGCCGCAAGTTGCCCGAAGTCCTTACCGTCGAGGAGATAGATGCCATCATCGGGTCGTTCGACATGTCACGACCCGAAAGCCAACGCAACCGCGCCATCATCGAGACGATGTATGACTGTGGGCTGCGGGTCTCGGAACTCGTGGGACTGCGCATCTCGCAAATACACGCCGACGACGAATATATCCTCGTCGAAGGAAAAGGCAGCAAGCAGCGGCTCGTTCCCATCTCGCAAAACGCCCTGCACGAGATACGGCTCTACCTGCAAGACCGCCGCCACCTCACCCCCAAACGGGGCGACGAAGACATACTCTTCCTCAACCGGCGCGGCGGACGCCTGAGCCGCGTCATGATATTCTACATCATCAAGGAACGGTGCGAAGCCTGCGGCATACAAAAAAACATCAGCCCCCACACCCTGCGCCACAGCTTTGCCACCCACCTGCTCGAAGGGGGAGCCAACCTGCGCGCCATACAACAAATGCTCGGCCACGAAAGCATCACCACCACCGAAATCTATGTGCATCTCGACAATGCCCTGTTGCGCAGCGAGATACTCACCCACCACCCCCGCAACCACCGGAAGTGAAAAATCATCGCTCCGACCCCATCCGGCACGAGACAAGCGCGGGAAATATCCACGGCTTGCAAAGACAAAATATATTCGCTACATTTGCTCGTCACACAACCATCGACACATGACTTCACCGGCAATAAGCATCATCGTTCCCTGTTTCAAGCAGGCCGAATATCTACCCGAAGCGCTCGACTCGCTCATCGCCCAAACTTTCGAGAACTGGGAAGCGGTTGTCGTAAACGACGGGTCACCCGACCACACCGAGGAAATCGCCCTCGCCTACGCTGCCAAGGACCCCCGCATCAAATATCTGCCGCTCGAAAACGGCGGCGTGGCCCGAGCCCGAAACCGGGGCATCGCCATCGCCCAAGGCGAGTATATCCTACCGCTCGACGCCGACGATACCATCGCCCCCACTTATCTCGAAAAAGCCAAAGCCGCACTCGACAACAATCCGACTCTCAAAGCCGTCTATTGCCAAGCGCAACTCTTCGGCAGCCAAAAGGGGCCGTGGGGAGTCAAATACCACGACTATAAAACGCTGCTCGTTGTCAATTCGATATTCGTCACGACCCTCTTCCGCAAAGCCGACGCCGAGGCCATCGGGGGATTCGACGAGAAAATGATCTCGGGACATGAAGACTGGGATTTCTTCATTCGCCTCCTCGGCGGAGACGGACACGTCTACCAAATACCCGAAACACTCTTCAACTACCGCATCAAGAATTTGTCGCGGAACACCGAAGCCGTCAAACGGCTTTCCGACACCCAATACTACCTGCTCGACAAGAACCGGGCTCTTTACCAGCAATTCTATCCGCTGCCTTTCAACGGTATCGGAGGCGCCGAAATCATGGCCGCAGAGGCCGAAGCCCTGCGTAGCGAAGTCGTCAAATACCGTGAACGACGGCGAAACCGATGGTACAAAAGACTATACCGCGCCCTGTTGGGCAAGCAATAGGGCATACCCGACAAAAAAGCTGAAACAATCTCTACACCGCCTGTTGCCGGAATACAAATTTAACCTACCTTTGCAGCCTCAAAAGAGCACAAGAAAAAGACATGAAAGTTTCTGTGATTATTCCCAATTACTGCCACGCCCGCTTTTTGAACAGACGCATCGACTCGGTACTCAACCAGACCTACGACGATTTCGAGGTCATCATTCTCGACGACTGCTCCACCGACAGCAGCCGCGACATCATCGAGACATACCGCCACCACCCCCGCGTGTCGCATATCGTCTACAACGAAAAGAACAGCGGGTCGACCTTCGTGCAATGGGACAAAGGATTTGAACTGGCACAAGGCCAATACATCTGGATTGCCGAGAGCGACGATGAGGCCGCCCCTACCTTCCTCGAAGAATGCGTCACCCAACTCGAAAAACACCCCTCGGCCACGATAGCTTTCTCCGACTGCCTTTTTGTCGACGAAAACACCGAGGACCTGCACGAGCCCAAATTGCAACTCTCCTACCGACTGAGAGACAAAAAACGCGACACGCCCTACACTCTTTTCGACGGCCGGGCGTTTATCAACCACCGCATGTTCTACCAGAACTATATCATGAACGCCAGCATGGTCGTTTTCCGCAAAGACGCCCGCCCCACAAACGAAGCCTACAAAAAATACCGCTATGTGGGCGACTGGCTTTTCTGGGTGGGCATACTGCTCAACGGCGACGCCGTGTATATCGACAAGCCCCTCGACTACTTCCGCCAACACGGCAAGAACACCACATCGAAATCGATTTCCACGGGAAACAACTACAAAGAGATGGCCCACCTGATGCAGGACATCTGCCGGCAGGTAAATCCGCCGCGAGGATTCAAGCTCTTTCTTTACGGGCGTTTCCTGGTACGCATCAAACGCCTGCACAAAGGCATTGAATACCGACACGACACCATCGAAGAGATTTACGATTATTGGGGCAATATACAGAACCCGCTGACGGCCATCGTCTGGTACCGCCTGGCAAAAATCCTGCACATCTACCGCGACGAGAAACCGTATATGCCCTGATTCCACCTCCCCGCGTGCAGCAATAGGCAACACTCGGCCATCTTATAAATATACCTCGAAACGCTTACAGACATGTCTTCAAACGTCAAAATCGTCATTCCCGTATACCAGGTGCCCCTCACCCCGCAGGAGGAACTGTCGGTAAAACAGTCGGCAAAAGTGTTGCACAACTATCCGATATGCTTCGTCGTGCCGCAAGGATTATCGACCGAAAGCCTCCAAGCACTCGTCCCCCAGGCCGAAATCATCGCCGTGAGTGACGAATGGCTGGGTCGCAAAAACGGCATCGGCGGCTATAACCGCATGATGATGTCTCGCGAATTTTACGACTTGTTTTCCGACATGGAGTATATTCTCATCTGCCAGCCCGACGTGTGGATATTCCGCGATGAATTGGAGGCATGGTGCCAAAAAGGCTATGACTATGTGGGGGCACCGTGGATCAAGCACCCGAGATACAAGCATTTCATTCCCCGGGCATGGCTCCACCTGCAAAAGGCATTCCACCCGCAACGACTCGTGCACCGGCTCGACACGCTCGGCCGCATCGGCAACGGCGGCCTCTCGCTGCGTCGGGTCGGCTCGTTCAGAAACGCCTGCGCAAAATACCAGAAAACCATCGACCACTTCTGCCGGCACCGGCACCACCTCTACAACGAAGATGTCTTCTGGGCCGTCATTCCCAAAGAATTCAAATACCCCACGGTCGAAGAGGCACTGGGCTTCTCATTCGATGTGAAACCCGGCCTGCTCTATGAGATGAGCGGCGAAAAACTGCCGTTCGGCTGTCACGGGTGGACCAAACCGCGGCTCTTCAAATTCTGGAAGAACCACATTCCCTATACCCCCGAGCCTGAAACACGGCAATAATCCGTCCCAAACGCAACAAAGAGTGTGCACGCCTCTGGCAACGCACCGCAAGACGGCCGTCACACAAGAGAAAAAAGAAAAAGAGAAAATCGACGCGGGAAAGAACGTACAGAAAAAGAAGACAGAGCGCTATTTGCGACCGAAGTCGGCCGGCACCTCCCCCCACTCGCGGGTCTCCCACTTGACAATTTTGTTGGTATAAGCATTCTCCCGCAACCACTTCTCGGCGCGGGCAATGAGGTCGAATATGGGACCGTTCTTCTCGGTGCGCGCCAACTTGGTTTTGCACTGCTTGGCCCGTACCCAGGCAATGGCATTGCGGCTGTCGGAGCAGACGGTCATCGCGCTGTTGTTCTTCTTCAACAACGCCAACGCATGCACCAGCGCCAAGAACTCACCCACGTTGTTGGTTCCGTCGGGAAAAGGGCCCACCCTGAAAAGCACCTGGCCCGTGCGCACATACACCCCGCGATACTCCATCACACCGGGATTGCCGAGACACGACGCATCGACCGCCACCGAATCGAGCAACCATTCGGGGCACGACGCCGTCACCGGCGCCGCCCCGCTCCCCGAGGCCGACCGCCCGGCATAATAGGCCGAATAACCTTCCCGAAAAGCCGCCGTAGCCTCTTCTTGCGAAGCAAAACTCTTGTATTTGGCGCCGGCATAGTTCTGCACCTGCCTACGGCACTCCGCCCAAGAAGAATATATTCCCGGCGAAACGCCCTCCCACACCACATAATATTTCGAATTTCCCATCTTACCGTTGCTTTTGCTACACAAATATAGGGATATTTATTGAGTTATCGGTAAAATAGGTTATTTTTGCAGTTGTCAAGCAAGAGACCCAGCAGACACAAAACACCCAATGAAACGCATCTTCCTCATCGGATTCATGGGCTCGGGAAAAACGACTCTCGGCAAAGCCCTGTCCCGCCAGTTAGGCATCGACTTCATCGACCTCGACCTTTACATCGAAGCCCGATACCACAAAACCATACGGGAAATCTTTGCCGAAAGTGGAGAAGAACGGTTCAGGCAAATCGAGAAATCACTCCTGCACGAAGTCGCCGACTTCGAAAACGTCATTATTGCAGCCGGCGGAGGGACCCCCTGCTTCTTCGACAACATCGACTACATGAACGCGCACGGGACCTGCATCTACTTGAAGGCCACGACCGACGAGCTATGCCACCGGCTGGCCAACGGCCGCGACACCCGCCCCCTCTTGCAGGGAAAAAACGATGAGGAGCTGCGGCAATACATCGAGCACACCCTGTCGCAACGCGACCCCTTCTACTCCCGCGCCGCCCTCCATTTCGACACCGGGACACTCAATACCCGGCGCGAAATCGACAACACGGTAGAACGGTTACTGCAACACCTCCGCGACAAACAGATGGCTTGACAACGGCAAGAGAGAGAAAAAGAACGATTTTCCACAAATCAGTTGTTCGAATTACATTTTTTTATTTCCTTTGCGGTTTCAAAAGAAATCTGTTTGCAAAACGATAGTTTTTGCTACGCAATGAAAGAATAAAAACGGTTAAAAAACGACATAAGATAAAGTACGAATCAACATAAAACAAGGCATTATGTCAGAACAAACACATGTGAAAGAATTAGAAAATGTAGTCGTTCGTTTCTCGGGCGACTCGGGCGACGGCATGCAACTGGCCGGCAACCTCTTTTCTAACATTTCGGCCGCCATCGGAGACGAAATATCGACCTTCCCCGATTATCCCGCCGAGATACGCGCCCCGCAAGGAACACTGGGCGGAGTATCAGGATTCCAAGTACACATAGGCAAAGGCGTTTACACCCCCGGCGACAAAGCCGATGTGCTGGTAGCCATGAACCCTGCGGCGCTGAAAACCAACATCAAATATGTAAAACCCAACGGTGTCATACTCTTCGACACCGACTCATTCGAGAAAAGCGACCTCGAAAAAGCCGCTTTCAAGACCGACGACCCCTTTACCGAACTCGGCATCACCCAGCAACTCGTGCCCGTGGCCATCACCTCCATGGTGAAAGACTCCCTCGCCGACTCAGGGCTCGACAACAAAGCCATACTGCGTTGCAAGAACATGTTCGCCCTCGGCCTCATCTGCTGGCTCTTTGAACGCCCGCTCGAACAGGCCGAACACCTGCTGCAAAACAAATTCGCCAAAAAGCCGTCGATTCTCGAAGCCAACATCAAGGTCATGACCGACGGATACCACTACGGCGGAAACATTCACGCCTCGGTCACCACCTATCACATCGAAACCAGCGATGCCAGAAAAGGTATCTATACCGACATCAACGGCAACCGCGCCACGGCACTGGGGCTCATCGCCGCCTCCGAAAAATCGGGACGCCCCCTCTTCCTGGGCAGCTACCCCATCACCCCGGCCAGCGACATTCTGCACGAATTGGCCAAACGCAAGGACCTCGGCGTGAAAGTGGTACAGGCCGAAGACGAAATCGCCGGCGTATGCACCGCCATCGGCGCCAGCTTCGCCGGCGACCTGGCCGCCACCTCGACCTCGGGACCCGGTCTCGCCTTGAAGAGCGAAGCCATAGGTCTCGCCGTCATGGCCGAATTGCCGCTCGTCATCATCGACGTGCAACGCGGCGGACCCTCGACCGGCCTGCCCACCAAGTCGGAACAGACCGACCTGCTGCAAGCCCTCTACGGCCGCAACGGCGAGTCGCCCGTTGTCGTGCTGGCCGCCTCGACCCCGACCAACTGCTTCGACATGGCCTTCCAAGCCGCCAAAATCGCGCTCGAACACATGACCCCCGTCATCTTGCTCACCGACGCCTTCATCGCCAACGGCTCCTCGGCCTGGCGCATTCCCGAAATGAGCGAATACCCCGACATCAAGCCCAACTATGTAAAACCCGAAATGCTCGCCGAGGACTGGAAACCCTACAAACGCGACCCCGAGACACACGTCCGTTACTGGGCCATACCGGGCACCGAAGGCTTCATGCACCGGCTGGGCGGTCTCGAAAAAGACAATGTGACCAGTGCCATATCGACCGACCCCGCCAACCACCAACGCATGACCGACCTGCGTCAGGCCAAAATCGACTACATCGCCAACTGCATTCCCGCCCTCGAAGTCAAGGGGAACCCCGATGCCGACCTGCTCGTCGTAGGCTGGGGCGGCACCTACGGACACCTCTTCTCGGCCGTCGATGAGCTGAACCACGAAGGCAAGAAAGTGGCACTCGCACACTTCAACTACATCAACCCCCTGCCCGCCAACACCGCCGAGGTACTGAAACGCTACAAGAAAGTGGTCGTATGCGAACAGAACAACGGACAGTTCGCCACCCAGCTCTGCGGCAAAATCCCGGGGCTCGTCGTCAACCGCTTCAACCGCGTACAAGGCCAGCCTTTCATGGTAAGCGAGCTGAAAGAACATTTCATTAAACTTATGGAGGAATAACCATGGACAACAAAGTATATACCGCAAAAGATTACAAAAGCGACCAATATGTGCGTTGGTGCCCCGGTTGTGGCGACCACGCCATCGTAAACACCCTGCAAAAAGCCATGGCCGAGCTGGGCGTTCCCCCGCATGAAATCGCCGTCATTTCGGGTATCGGCTGCTCCTCGCGCCTGCCCTATTACATGAACACCTACGGCTTCCACACCATTCACGGTCGTGCCGCCGCCATCGCCACCGGCGTGAAAACCGCCAATCCCGCCCTCACCGTATGGCAGGTCAGCGGCGACGGCGACTGCCTCGCCATCGGCGGAAACCACTTCATACACATTCTGCGCCGCAACGTCGATGTCAACATCTTGCTGCTCAACAACAAAATCTACGGCCTCACCAAGGGACAATACTCCCCCACGAGCGACCGCGGAGCCATAACGAAATCATCGCCCTACGGCACCGTCGAAGACCCCTTCATTCCCGCCGAGCTCACCTTCGGCGCCCGCGGACACTTCTTCGCCCGCGCCATCGACGTCGACCTCGAAGTCTCGAAAGAGTGCATGATAGCCGCCGGCCGCCACAAAGGAGCCGCCGTGGTCGAGATACTCCAAAACTGTGTCATCTTCAACGACAAGATACACAGCTATGTGGCCGACCGCGAGTTCCGCGCCGACCGCACCATACACCTGCGCCAGGGCGAAAAGATGCTCTTCGGCAAGAACATGGACAAAGGGCTCGTTCTCGACGGCTATAAACTCAAAGCCGTCACCGTAGGCGAAAACGGCGTCACCCTCGACGACATTCTCACCCACGACGCCACCTCGGCCAACGACATCATGCACCAGATGCTTGCCATGATGGACGGCCACGAACTTCCCCTGGCTGTCGGCGTGATACGCGACGTCGAAGCTCCGACCTACGAAAAGGAGGTCGAGGCCCAAGTCAATGCCGTGCGCGCCAAGAATCCCGACAAGACCCTGCGCGACCTGCTGCTCGAAGGCGATACCTGGGAGGTAAAATAATCGTTCCCCCTATACATGGCGAAGGGCTGCCGAGACATTCGGCAGCCCTTCCTTTTTTACCCGTGAAAGAGAACGGCCGACGCTCCCCGGCAAGACACCCGGAGAGAAACGTCATTCATATATCAGCGTGGAAAGTGCCGATTCATCGAAAATTTCGTTTGCCACCTCACGCAGTTCCTCCGCCGAAACGGCCTCGATGCGGGCAAAGGTTTCTTCGAGAGAATCGTACTTGCCATAGTAGAGGAACGCCTTGCCCATGCCCAGCGCCATATTCTCGCTGTTCTCGGTACCCACCGCAATCTGCCCCATGAACTGACGTTTCGCCATGGCCAGTTGCAAGCCGGTAAGAGGGTGCTCTCGCAGCCGCTGCAACTCCCGCGACAGAAGCGAGAGACAACGGTCGACCTTCGACGGGTCGGTACCGAAATAGACGGCAAAAACCCCCGTATCGGTATATGTGGTCACCGACGACTCCACCGTATAGACACAACCCGTCTTTTCGCGCAACGCGATATTGAGGCGGCTGTTCATGCCGGGGCCGCCCAAGAGGTTGTTGAGAAGGAAAAGCGCCGTGCGACGGGGGTCATACATGTCATAAGCCCGGTTACCGACCAAGACATGCGCCTGATGCGTATCGAGCGGCACGCGCCTCACAAAAGGCTCATAACGGCCGGGAAGAGCGCGCCGCGACAAAGGAGCACCGGCACCGGCCTCCCCCATGTGGCGCGCAAGCGTGGCCACCACACGGGAGAGAGGAAGCTCCCCGCGATAGAAAAAGACCATGTTCGACGGGCGGTAATAGCGCGACAAAAAAGAGAGCCCGTGAGAAGGCCCGAACGAGAGCAGCGTGTCGCGGTCGCCCAAGATGTTGTGTCCCAAGGGGTGATGGCCGAACAGATAATTCTCGAACTCATCATAAATCAACTCCGAAGGGGTATCGCGATAAGAGTTGATTTCGTCGAGAATCACCTCCACCTCTTTCTCAACTTCCGACTCGGGAAAACGCGAGTGGAGTATGAGGTCGCTCATCAACTCGACGGCGCGGGCAAGATGCTCCGACAAGAACACCGAATAGAGGACCGTCTCCTCCTTGGTCGTATAAGCGTTCAGCTCACCGCCCACCGTCTCCATGCGATTGAGAATGTGCCACGATTTGCGCCGCCCGGTCCCCTTGAAAAGCAGATGCTCCACGAAGTGGGCCAATCCGTCCTCGCCTTTGCCCTCGTCGCGCGAACCGGCATGTACCGTGAAACCGGCATAAGAGACCTTCGAAGGGACAAACTGGTAAATCATCTGCAACCCGTTGGGCAACATATATGTCGAATAATCGGCCATAACAAGAATTTTTACGCGACAAAAATACGACAATAAAACGACGGGGAGAAAAGAAAAGCGCAACGGCACTCAGAAAATCGGGAAAAAGGGAAAAAGATTCCCCAAAAAATATGTACCTTCGTGAAAATGTTTCACGCAAAGCCCGCCCGAAAACATGACCTCGCAAGAACGCATGCAGAAAATCCTGCAACAAGAAGCAACCGCCATTCTCAATATCCCCCTCGGTGACCCGTACGAGAAGGCCATCGCCCTCATCATCGAACAGGTGCACCGCAAAAAAGGCAAACTCGTGACCAGCGGCATGGGCAAAGCCGGGCAAATCGCCATGAACATTGCCACGACTTTCTGCTCCACGGGAACCCCCGCCGTGTTTCTCCACCCCAGCGAAGCCCAGCACGGCGACCTCGGCATCTTGCAGGAAAACGATGTGATGCTGGTCATCTCCAACTCGGGGAAAACCCGGGAGATTCTCGAACTACTCACGCTCGCAAAACGTTTAAGACCCGAGTTGCAATTCATCGTCATCACCGGGAACGACCGCAGCGAGTTGGCACAAAAAGCCGATGTATGCCTCTTCACCGGAGCACCGGCCGAAGTATGCCCCCTCGGTCTCACCCCCACCACCTCGACGACGATGATGACCGTCATCGGCGACATACTCGTGGTGAGCATCATGCAGGAAACCGGGTTCGACGCCACCCAATACGCCCTGCGCCACCACGGCGGCTACCTGGGACAACGCTCCCGCGAACAATCGGAACAATCGACCAAATAACCCCCAACACGCCCGTCTTATGCGCAAAATCATCGGTATCGGAGAGACCATTCTCGACATCATTTTCAAAAACGGCCGCCCCACACAAGCCGTGCCGGGCGGTTCCACCTTCAACTCCATGGTCTCTCTGGGACGCTTGGGACTCCCCGTGCGTTTCATCACCGAAATCGGCAACGACACGGTGGGAAACATCATACTCGACTTCATGCGCGCCAACGGCCTGTCGACCGAAAACATCGACCTCTTCGACGACGGATATGCCCAGTCGCCCATCTCCCTGGCTTTTCTCAACGAGAACAACGATGCCCGATATGCCTTCTACCACAACTATCCCCAGAAACGGCTCGACTTCGTATGGCCCATCGTCGAGGCCGACGACCTGGTGATCTTCGGCTCCTATTTTGCCGTGGACCCTCTGTTGCGTGACAAGATACAGGAATTCATCTCCTACGCCCACGAGCAGAAAGCCATTATCTACTACGACGTCAACTTCCGCAAGTCACATGCCCATGAAGCCATGCGCATCATGCCGGCCTTCATCGAAAACCTCGAATATGCCGACATCGTGCGCGGCTCGGCCGAAGACTTCGAGATACTCCTCCATGAGAACGACCCCGAAAAACTCTACCGCCAGCGCATCGCCTTCGACACTCCCAATTTCATCTTCACCGACGGAGGAAACGGCGTCGACGTTTTCTGCCGGGACGGGCATCGCCATCTCGACACGCCGCCTATAAAAACAGTCAGCACCATAGGCGCCGGAGATAATTTTAACGCAGGTATACTTTTCGCCCTGTGGCACAACAACATCACCCGGGAAGAGCTTCCGACACTGCCCATCGACCGCTGGGAAGAGGTCGCAAAACACGGAATCGCCTTTGCATCAGAAGTTTGCCAATCATTCGACAACTACATTTCCACCTCTTTTGCCGCCCGTTACAAAGAGACAGACCATTAAAATCCATTTTTTATCCGGTATTAATAATCATTAAAGGAATTAAAGTTTCAGTTTCCCTCTATATATTTGGTTATCTTTGTCTTAACAGAACCGGATTCCCACATGGCGAAACTCACATCGAAATGTCTTTTGGCACTCCTGCTCGTTTTGGTATCCTGCACACCAAAACTCACTGATATAGAAGCAATTTGCGAAAACACCAACGATTCGTGCTATATCATCAAGTGGGAAGTATGGCCCGAAAGTCACGGACATGTGAAGATTTATGCATCGACCAGCCCCAAAACATTCGACCTCAAAAGCGAACCCGTTGCCCGATGCAAGATTTCCGATAAAATCTGCCACATCACCTTTGACAAAGCCGTTGACACACGGTATTATTTCCTGCTGCAATTCAACAAGAAAGACCATTACGTCGTTGCCACACGCGCTCCCCACATCGAAAACGTCAACAACCTAAGAGACTTGGGAGGCTACGAAAGCAGCCACAAGAAGGCCGTGAAATGGGGCTACCTGTTCCGCTCGGGTTGCATGCAAGACATCGACAGCACCGGCATCAAAAAAATCAACAGCCTCGGCATCGGCACCCTCATCGATTTCTCCGACCACTCCCGGCATGCAGCACTCGACCCGGAACTGAAAATCGGGCAAATACGGCATCTGCCCATCAACCTCATCACGACAAGCCACATCTATGACCGGCTGAAAAACGAGACCCTGCGACGCGGCGACGCCAACATCTTCCTGCAAGACCTCTTCATCGCCCTCATCGACTCGGGCGCCCCCCTCTATCGGGAAATGTTCGACATACTTCTCGACGAGAACAACTATCCCGTCATACTCAGCGACAAATTCGGGAAAGATTATGTGGGCTTTGCCAGCGCCCTCGTGCTCGCAGCCCTCGATATACCCGAGGAGACCATCTACCAAGACTTCACCCTGAGCAACCAATACCTCGACCGGCGCGCCATCTCATTTGACTGCGCCGAGAGCTCGACCGACACCCAAGAAGCGGCCACGGCGCTCATGACCGTACGCAAACGCCAGCTTTTCTGCGCCATACGCCGCATCAAAAACCGCTACGAAAGCCTCCAAGGGTACCTCGAAAAAGAGATGGGCCTCACCCCCGAGAAGCGGAAAACACTGCAAGACATACTCCTTTACTGAACCTCCCGCCGCCAAGCCCCGCCGAAATATCAGGGCACATGGCCCAAATACCGAAATTATCCCTTACCTTTGCCGGCAAATCTTTGCCAACGGCCTGTCTCGCCTCGATTTCTTGCCGCACCTCCCGCAAAAATCGCCCAGCAGCTACGCGAAGAGAAATCATTCATTGCACTAATTACGCCACACACATGAAGACTTTCGAAGAATTGGGCATTTGCCCCGAAATTCTCAAAGCCATTACCGAGCTCGGATATGAACAGCCCATGCCCGTGCAAGAAGAGGTCATACCGCTCCTGCTCAACGAGAAAACCGACATCGTAGCCCTCGCCCAGACAGGCACCGGCAAGACAGCCGCCTTCGGGCTGCCCATCATACAGAAGACCGACCTCTCGACCCTCTCGACCCAGACCCTCATTCTCAGCCCCACCCGCGAGCTCTGCCTGCAAATCGCCGGCGACCTCAACGACTACTCGGCACACATCGAGGGGCTGAAAGTGCTCCCCGTCTACGGAGGTTCGAGCATCGAGAGCCAGATACGCACCCTGAAAAAAGGCGTGCACATCATCGTCGCCACCCCCGGTCGCCTCATCGACCTCATCAACCGCGGCATGGTGCACCTCGACCAGGTGCGCACCGTCATCATGGACGAAGCCGACGAGATGCTCGACATGGGATTTACCGACAGCATCAACGAGATACTCTCCCAAGTACCCGAAGAGCGCCAAATGCTGCTCTTCTCGGCCACCATGCCCGCCGACATCGCCCGCATCGCCCAGCAATACATGCACGACCCCCGCGAAATAGTCATCGGCAGCAAAAACGAAGGCGCCGAAAACGTCAAACACGTCTATTACCTCGTCCACGCCAAAGACAAATACCTCGCACTGAAACGCATTGCCGACTACTACCCCAACATCTACGGCATCATCTTCTGCCGCACCCGCCTCGAAACCCAGGAAATCGCCGACGCCCTCATCAAGGACGGCTACAACGCCGACTCCCTGCACGGCGACCTCTCGCAACAACAACGCGACGCGGTGATGCAGAAGTTCCGCCTGCACAACCTGCAACTGCTCGTCGCCACCGACGTCGCCGCCCGGGGGCTCGATGTCGACAACCTCACCCATGTCATCAACTACGGCCTGCCCGAAGACATCGAGACCTACACCCACCGCAGCGGACGCACCGGCCGGGCCGGCAAGACAGGCACCTCCATCGCCATCATACATGTGAAAGAGAAACGCCGCATGCGCGACATCGAACGCATCATCGGCAAGAAATTCGAAAAAGGCACCATACCCACCGGGAAACAGATTTGCGAAAAACAACTCTACAACCTCATCGACCGCATCGAGAAAGTAAAAGTCAATGAAGAAGAGATTGCCACCTACCTGCCCGTCACCCTCAAACGGCTCTCGTGGCTCTCGACCGAAGACCTCGTGAAACGAGTCGTCTCGCTCGAATTCAACCGTCTCATCGACTATTATGCCGACGCCGACGAGCTCGACATACCCGACGACAACACGCCCCGCGAAGCGAAAACCAAAGAACGCACGCACAGCCGCAACCCGCAGGCCACCCCGGGATTCACCCGCCTGCGCATCAACCTGGGCAAAGCCGACGGCTTCTATCCCAACACGCTCATCGACATGATCAACCGCAACGTGCCCGGCCGGGTGGCCATCGGGAAAATCGACATTCTCCCCGACTTCGCCCGCTTCGAAATCGAAGAAAAAGAGTCACATCGCACCCTGGCCATGCTCAAAAACCTCAACTTTTTCGGCAAACGGGTGCAAGTATCCCTCGACTCCGCCACCGGCAAAGACGAGCAGGAAAATGTCGAGAAAACGCGCATTCATCGAAAAAAAAGCGAGCACGAACCTTCCCGGCCCCGCCGCAAAGGCTATGCCTTCGACGAGAGAAAAGGAAAAAGCAACAACTATTCAGGAAAGAAAGCGCACAAAAATAAGTAATTAAGTCTATCGGGGCAGTGAAATATTTTGTACTTTTGTTTCGCTAAAAAAGAAGCATATGCGATCACCCTCGATATTCAATCTTTACTTCGTTCGCAGGCAGCACGCCCACGACCGCTACGCGGTTGCTGGCGATACCATACAGAAGGAGCAACTGCACTACCTGTTGCACACGGCACGAAACACCGAAATCGGCAAACGCTACGATTTCGCCGGCATGAAAAGTTATGCCGACTTCGCCTCGCGCCTCCCCGTCATCGACTACGAGGGCCTGAAACCCTACGTCGACCGCATGCTCCACGGCGAGAACAACCTGATATGGCCCTCACGGATAAAATGGTTTGCCAAGTCGTCGGGCACCACCAACGACAAGAGCAAATTCATTCCCGTAAGCGATGAATGTCTCAAACGGTGCCACTACCAGGGAGGATTCGACGTCGTAGCAACCTACTTCCGCAACTACCCCCACAACAAGCTCTTCTTCGGGAAAAGCCTCATCTTGGGCGGCAGCCACGCCATCAACCCCCTGTCGCCGGGCATCTCCTGCGGCGACCTCTCGGCCATACTGCTGCAAAACACCAGCACGCTGGTCAACTGCATGCGCGCCCCCAAACTCAAAATCGCCCTCATGAGCGAATGGGAAGCCAAGATAAAAGCCATCGTCAAAGACACGATGCACCGCAACATCGTGAGCCTCTCGGGCGTACCATCGTGGATGATGACCCTCATCAAGCAAGTCTTGCAGGAAAAAGGCGCCCAAAACCTCACCGAAGTATGGCCCAACCTCGAAGTCTTTTTCCACGGAGGCATCAGCTTCGAGCCCTACCGGCAATACTACAAAGAGCTGATACCCACAGACGCCATGCACTATGTCGAGACCTACAACGCCTCCGAAGGATTCTTCGGCATACAGAACGACCCCGCCCGACACGACATGCTGCTCATGCTCGACCTGGGCGTGTTCTTCGAATTTATCCCTTTGAACGAACTCGAAAAAGAAAATCCCCGCATACTCCCTTTGTGGGAAATCGAAGAGGGCGGCAACTATGCCCTCGTCATCTCATCGACCAACGGCCTGTGGCGGTACATCATCGGCGACACGGTAAAAATCACCTCGACACGCCCGGTAAAATTCACCATCTCGGGACGCACCAAACACTTCATCAACGCATTCGGCGAGGAGTTGATGGTCGCCAATGCCGAGAAAGGACTGGCAAAAGCCTGCGAGATGACCGGCAGCAAAGTACTCAATTACAGCGCCGCCCCGGTATTCATGTCGGACAAGAGCCGCGGACACCACCAGTGGCTCATCGAGTTTGAAAAGGCCCCCGCCGACCTCGAAGCCTTCGCCGACATACTCGACAAGGCCCTGCAAGAGGTAAACTCGGACTACGAAGCCAAACGCTACAAAGGCA
Organism: uncultured Porphyromonadaceae bacterium; assembly: GCA_900542765.1. Taxonomy (GTDB): domain Bacteria; phylum Bacteroidota; class Bacteroidia; order Bacteroidales; family UBA11471; genus Caccoplasma; species Caccoplasma merdavium. The sequence continues at coordinate 29,079 of UQOX01000013.1, forward strand.
TCTTCCTCGACCGCCTCGAAATCGTCAAAGCAAGACCCCACCTCTTCGACGACTGGTTGCGCGAAAAAGGAAAGCTGGGCGGACAACACAAGATACCCCGCCTGAGCAACACCCGCGACCTCATCGAAAGCATGTTGAAAATGAATCATTAACCCTTTCCACCATAAGACCCTATTGCCAATGGAAAAAAATTACAAACGAATACTCGTCACTACGGCATTACCTTATGCCAACGGCCCGGTACACATCGGGCACCTGGCCGGCGTGTATGTACCCGCCGACATCTATACCCGCTACCAACGGCTCAAAGGCCGCGACGTCATTCTCATCGGAGGCTCCGACGAGCACGGCGTGCCCATCACCCTCAAAGCCCGCAAAGAAGGCGTTACGCCCCAAGACATAGTAGACCGTTACCACAACATCATCAAAAAATCGTTCGAGGAATTTGGCATCTCCTTCGACATCTATTCACGCACGACATCGGACATTCACGAGAAAATGGCGTCGGACTTCTTCCGCACCCTCTACGACAAAGGCGTCTTCATCGAGAAAGAGAGCGAACAATATTACGACGAAGAGGCCGGACAGTTCCTCGCCGACCGCTACATCACCGGCACCTGCCCCCACTGCAAGAACGAACATGCCTACGGCGACCAATGCGAAGCCTGCGGCACATCGCTCAATGCCACCGACCTCATCAACCCCAAGTCGACCATCAGCGGAAGCCGTCCCGTGCTGCGCAAGACCAAACACTGGTACCTCCCCCTCGACCGTTACGAGGGCTTCCTGCGGGAATGGATTCTCGAAGGCCACAAAGAGTGGAAACCCAACGTCTACGGGCAATGCAAGTCGTGGCTCGACATGGGCCTGCAACCCCGCGCCGTGAGCCGTGACCTCGACTGGGGCGTGCCCGTACCCGTCGAAGGAGCCGAAGGCAAAGTGCTCTATGTGTGGTTCGACGCCCCCATCGGATACATCTCCAACACCAAAGAACTGCTGCCCGACACTTGGGAGCGCTACTGGAAAGACCCCGAAACCAAACTCGTGCATTTCATCGGGAAAGACAACATCGTGTTCCACTGCATCGTATTCCCCGTCATGCTCAAAGCCGAAGGCAGCTATATCCTGCCCGAAAACGTGCCGGCCAACGAATTCCTCAACCTCGAAGGCGACAAGATTTCGACCTCGCGCAACTGGGCCGTGTGGTTGCACGAATACCTCGAAGAGTTCCCCGGCAAACAGGACGTGCTGCGTTACGTCCTCACGGCCAACGCCCCCGAGACCAAAGACAACGACTTCACTTGGAAAGACTTCCAGGCCCGCAACAACAACGAGCTCGTGGCCATACTGGGTAACTTCATCAACCGCTCCCTGGTGCTCACCCACAAATATTTCGAAGGGAAAGTACCCGCCTGCGGAGAACTCACCGACTATGACCGCGACACGCTGCGCGAATTTTCCGACGTGAAGGCCCGCCTCGAAAGCAGCGTCGAAAACTACCGCTTCCGCGACGCGCTGAAAGAGGCCATGAACCTCGCCCGCATCGGCAACAAATACCTCGCCGATACCGAGCCTTGGAAACTCGCCAAGAGCGACATGCCCCGTGTGGCAACGATACTCAATCTCGCCTTGCAAATCTCGGCCAACCTGGCCATCGCCTTCGAGCCCTTCCTGCCCTTCTCGGCCGCCAAGATACGCACGATGCTGGGATTGTCGACCATCGACTGGGACATGCTGGGACACACCGACATTCTTGCCGTCGGCACCCAACTGGCACAACCCGAGCTGCTCTTCGAGAAAATCGACGACAGCGTCATCGACGCCCAAATCAAGAAACTTCACGACACCAAAATCGCCAACGAAAAGGCCAACCATGTGACCGAACCCATCGCCCCGACCATCGAATTCGACGACTTCACCAAACTCGACATTCGCGTGGGCAAGGTGCTCGAATGCCAAAAGGTTCCCAAAGCCGACAAGCTCCTGCAATTCAAAATCGACGACGGACTGGGTGGCCGCACCATCGTATCGGGCATCGCCAAGCATTACCGTCCCGAGGAACTCGTGGGCAAACAGGTGTGCTTCATCGCCAACCTCGCCCCCCGCAAGCTCAAAGGCATCGAGTCGCAGGGTATGATACTCTCGGCCGAAGATGCCGACGGCCGCCTCGTGGTCATCACACCGCAAGACGACGTAACGGCCGGTTCGTGCGTTAAATAACCCCCATCAATCAGTCCCACCCCGGCCCCCGCTGCCGGGGTGGACTTTTTTCCCGACGCCCATGCCCGACTCCCTCAAAAAAAGAACCCTCAATGCCCTCGTTTGGAGTTTCATCGACAAATGCGGGCAACAGCTGCTCTATTTTGTCTCGGGCATTATCCTCGCCAATCTCCTCACCCCCGAAGATTACGGCCAAATAGGCGTCCTCACGCTCTTTATCACCCTCTCGGGCATCTTGGTCGACAGCGGGTTCGGTTCGGCCCTCATTCGCAAAAAAAACGCCACTGAGGCCGATTACAGCACGATATTCTACTTCAATCTGGCCGTCAGCCTCGTCTTCTACCTTATCCTCTTCGCGGCCGCCCCATACATCGCCGACTTCTTCGAGATACCCTCCCTCACGCTCGTCGCCCGCATACTGTTCCTGTCGATACTCTTCCAAGGGTGCGGACTCATACAGCAGGTGCGGCTCACCAAGCACATCGCCTTCACCCATCTGGCCCGCATCAACATCGCAGCCATACTGTTCGGTTCGACGGCCGCCATCATCTACGCCTGGCAAGGTGGCGGCGTGTGGGCCCTGGTCGTGCAGCAACTGCTCATCACCCTGCTCCGCGCCATACTGCTGTGGGTCTACGGGCACTGGCGTCCCCGGGCGCGGTTCAGCCTCCAATCGATACGCGAATTTTTCTCTTACAGCAGCCAGCTCATCGGCACCGGCGTGCTCAACGCCATTTACAACAACATCTACCCCATGCTCATCGGCAAAGGATACAGCACGGCATCGGTAGGCTTTTACACGCAGGCGCACCGGTTCCAGGAGATACCTTCGTCGCTCGTGGCCACGATTTTCCGCAGCGTGGCATTCCCGGTGCTCTCGACCATCAACGACGACGCCAACCGCATGATACGCATCTTCGGCAAATACATTCGCACGATTTCCTTCTTCATCTTCCCGGTGATGGCACTCTTTATCGTCATCGCCGAACCCCTCGTGCTGGTATTGCTCTCGGAAAAATGGGCAGCCTCCATACCCTACCTGCAACGCCTGTGCATAGCCGGGGCCTTCTCTCCGTTTATCATTCTCTACTACGACCTGTTCAACACGATAGGCCGCTCCGACATCAACCTGAAAACCGAAATCGTGAAGAAAATCCTCCTCACGGCCGGTATATTCCTCTGCTTCGGCAAAGGCATCATCGCCCTCATCTGGCTGTGGGTGGCCTACACGCTGGCCTCGATGCTGGCCTCGATGCTGCTGGGGCAGTCGTTTACCTCCTACCGCGCCGCACGTTTTGTGCACGACATCACGCCGTGCCTCCTGTTGTCGGCCGTGGCGGGCGTCGCAGCATGGGGCGTGTACCTTCTGTGCCCGACACTCCTTCTGCGACTCATCGCCCCCCTGCTCACCTTCACCGCCGTCTACCTGCTGTGCACCTATCTGGCACGCGTCGAGATATGGAAAGAGTTCTTCAAGTGGAAAGAAGAACGCCGCAACCCGAAAGCATCATGATTCACCCCCTCCCAATCGCCAACGCCATGGAAACACCGCTTTTTTCGATTATCACGATTACCTTCAACGCCGAATCGACACTAAGGCCCACCCTCGAATCGGTGGCCGCCCAAACCTACAAAGGCTATGAATACCTCATCATCGACGGGGCTTCCCGCGATGCAACGGTAGAGCTTGCCCGGCAATACCCCTGCGTGTCGCACCTCGTGAGCGAACCCGACCGCGGCCTCTACGACGCCATGAACAAAGGCATTGCCGCGGCCAACGGCGAATACCTCATCTTTCTCAACGCGGGCGACAGCCTCTATGCACCCGATACGCTGCAAAAGATAGCCGATTTCATCGGAGAAAACCGCCCCGACATCATCTACGGCGAGACGGCCATCGTCGACAGCGAGCGGCGTTTTATCTCGATGAGAAGGCTGAAAGCGCCCGAAAAACTCACCTGGAAAAGTTTCCGCATGGGAATGCTGGTATGCCACCAAGCCTTCATCGCACGCCGCCGGCTGGCTCCGCCCTACGACCTCACCTACCGCTTCTCGGGCGACTTCGACTGGTGCATTCGCTGCATGAAAAAAGCCGACTCGATTGTCAACACGCATCTCACCCTCATCAACTACCTCAACGAAGGGGTCACCACGCGCAACCACAAAGCCTCGCTCAAAGAGCGCTATCACATCATGGTGAAATACTACGGCCGCATACCGGTCATGCTGCTGCACCTGTGGTTTGCCGTGCGCTACTACACCACCCGCCTGCTGGGTCGACAGGTATAGAAATGACCCTCATTCATCGCCAAGCCGGCAAAGGTCGGGGAAAAAAGGAGAAAAACGATAATAAAACAACGCTTGCCCCGGCATACGGGTCGCGCCGCGCAAGCAAGCAATGGCAAGACGAGAGACGGAAAACGGACGGTTCCCCCGCCCGACAGCCGCCGGCCCCACAAAACAAACCAACTACCGCCACAACGGCAAAAAGCCTCAACCGCGCCGCATATAACGGGCCCGCTCCTCGGGCGAGAAACGCTCCACGGCATAACGCAACATGGTGCGGGGCATACGGCGGCAACGGCTCTCCAAGAAAGATTCCAACCGTTTTTTATCGCGTTTTCCCACCTCACGGAGCATCCAGCCCACGGCCTTCTGTATGAGGTCGTGTGGGTGGGCAAGCAGCCGGTCGGCCAGCCGCAGCGTGTCGTCGAACTCGCCGCGACGGATAAACGCCCACGTCGAAACGATGGCAATGCGCTGTTCCCACAGCGAAGTGCTGCCGGCCAGCCGGTCGAGCAACGAACGGTCGCGCGGCAGCAGATAGGCACCCACGATTTCATAGGCCGACAAGTCGACCAAATCCCAATTATTGATACAATCGGTGTGAGCCAGATAAAGCGCGACAATCGCCTCGCGGCAAGCCTCGTCGCCCCGGGCAAACTGCTGCACCCAAAGAAGCAGTGCCAGCAGGCGGCATTCATGCACGGGATCGGTAAGCAACGGCAAAACCTCGGCAGGCGTCAGCTCCCGAAAGAACTGCTTGGCCGTCTTGCGCACGTCGGGCACCCGCACGCCGATAAAACGGTCGCCCTCGCCGTAGTCGCCCCGGCCGGTCTTGAAAAAGCGGACAGCCGTCACGGCATAATCGGCCGAAGCCTGGGCAAAGAGCGCCTCACGCGCCCGGGCAGCTGCCGGCGAAAGGGTGTATTCTCGCGCATTCATCGGGAGAAAAAAGGTATTATATCAGATTGACCTTGTCGATGGGGCCACCCTCGAAAAAATGGATAATGTTGCGCGAGACATGCGCCGCCATTTCGTGGCGTATCTCGACGGTCTGCGTACCGGTGTGCGGCGTCATCACCACATTGTCGAGGCAGGTAAGCTCGGGAATGGGATAGTTGCCGTGCTCGAAGACATCGAGACCGGCAGCCCATATCACCCCGGTGCGCAACGCCTCGGCCAAAGCCCGCTCGTCGACCAAGGGTCCCCGCGCGGTGTTGATGAGAATGGCGGTGGACTTCATCTTACGCAGGGCCTCGGCATCGATGAGATGATAGGTATCGGCATTGTGGGGCGCATTGAGCGAGACGACATCGGACGTGCGCAACAACTCGTCGAAGGGCAGATAAGTGGCCTCATACTGCCGCTCGACCTCGGGAGCGAGACGGTGGCGGTTGTGATAGACAATCTTCATGCCGGCCGCCCGTGCCCGACGTGCCAGCGCGCGGCCTATGCGTCCCATGCCCACGATACCCAGCGTGGCACCGTAGAGCGAATGGCCGAGATTGGCCAGCAACTCCACCTTCACCGAGCCGGGAATGCGCAAGCGGCGGTCGAGCTCCGAGATGCGCCGGCTGGCGGCCAGGAGGAGCCCCATGGCCTGGTCGGCGGTAGGCTCGGTCACGGGGTCGGGCGTGTTGGTAACCTGTATGCCTTTGAGGGTGGCGTAAGGAATGTCGATATTGTCGTAGCCCACGGCATAGTTCGAGACGATTTTCAGTTTCGGAGCAGCGTCCATGAGCCGACGGTCGACGGGAAAGTCATACATCGACTGCAAGGCATCGTAGTCGGCAATCACCCGCAACACCTCGTCGTAGGTGAACGACTCGACCCCGTCGGGCGGGAAAGTCACATCGTATTTCTGCATGAGTTCGGCATAACCGTCGCGCCACATATTGTAGGTAACCAAGACTTTTTTCTTTTCCATTTATTCCATATTTTGGCACAAAAATAGCAATTTTTCTTTTTAGGAGAAAAAAGGTCGTCTTTTTGCAAGCATACCGCCATATCGTGGAAGAAGAGCGCAAGAGAAGGCAACGGGCATGAATAAGTTTTGTTTTTCTTTCGGACAATCGCATAAAAAATCTATTTTTGCAAAAACTACCGTAAAAAATCATCGAGTCATGGTTCTCAACTACATCTGGATATTTTTCTTCCTCACGGCATTTGTCGTTGCCGTGGTGCAAAGCCTCTTCTTCGGGAATCTCGACATTTGGAGCGAAATCATGAACTCGACCTTCACGTCGGCCAAGACCGCCTTCGAAATTTCCCTGGGACTTACCGGGGTGCTGTCGTTGTGGCTGGGGCTGATGAAAATTGGCGAGCGCGGCGGCGTCATCGCCATCTTCTCGCGATGGATAAGCCCCCTCTTCACCCGGCTCTTCCCCGACCTGCCCCGCAACCACCCCGCCTTCGGCTCGATATTCATGAACATCTCGGCCAACATGCTGGGGCTCGACAACGCGGCCACGCCGCTGGGGCTGAAAGCCATGAAGGAGATGCAAGAGATAAACCCGCAGAAAGAGACGGCCAGCAACCCCATGCTCATGTTTCTGGTGCTCAACACGACAGGGCTCACCATCGTCCCGCTCGGCGTGATGGTGTACCGCGCCCAGATGGGAGCTGCCAACCCCTCCGACATCTTCCTGCCCATTCTCATCGCCACCTATTGCTCGACCCTCGTGGGGCTCATCGCCGTGTGCCTGAAACAGCACATCAACCTGCTCGACCGGGTAATACTCGGCACCATCGGCGGCCTCACCCTCCTCATCGGCGGCCTGCTCTACTTCTTTGCCCAACTGCCGCCCGAGAAAGTGTCGCTCTACTCGGGATTCGGCGCCAACTGCCTGCTGTTTACCATCATCATCGGATTTCTGGTGGCCGGCATACGCAAAAAGATAAACGTCTACGACGCCTTCATCGAAGGCGCCAAAGAGGGATTCAAGACGGCCGTCACCATCATACCCTACCTGGTGGCCATACTGGTGGCCATTGCCGTGTTCCGCGCTTCGGGCGCCATGGACTTTCTCATCGCCGGCATCACCCGGGGCGTAGAGGCCCTGGGCATCAACTCCGACTTCGTGGGAGCACTGCCCACCGCCCTGATGAAACCCCTCAGCGGCAGCGGCGCCCGCGGCATGATGGTCGATGCCATGGCCACCTACGGCGCCGATTCGTTCATTGGCCGCGTCGCCTCGACGATACAGGGCTCGACCGACACGACATTCTATATCCTGGCCGTCTACTTCGGCAGCGTGGGCATACGCAACACGCGCTACGCCGCCGGCTACGGACTGCTCGCCGACCTGGCCGGCATCATCGCCGCCATCGCCGTGTCGTACCTCTTCTTCCACTGAAAACGACACGCCGGCGTCGTCAAGCCACGACGCAAGGCACTGTTTTTTCGGGACAAGACAGCCTTTTGTCGGCACAAAACATTACCTTTGTAGACTTTTTACACAATATCCAATACTATGGCCATCAGCTATTACGCCGAAGAGGTAAAACTCCCGGCTCTCCGCAAAAGAGACACCAACGAATGGATACGCACCGTTGCAGCCCTCTATGACAAGAAATGCGGCGACATCGCCTACATCTTCTGCTCCGACGAGAAGATTCTCGCCATCAACAAAGAGTATCTGCAACACGACTATTACACCGACATCATCACCTTCGACTACACCGAAGGCAACCGCATAGGCGGCGACATATTCATCAGCCTCGACACGGTGCAAAGCAATGCGCAAACTTTCGGCTCCACCTACGGAGAAGAGCTCTACCGCATTCTCATACACGGCGTGCTGCACCTCTGCGGCATCAACGACAAAGGCCCCGGCGAACGCGAAATCATGACCCGGAAAGAGAACGAGGCGCTGGCCCTCCTTCCCGAAGGATTGAAATCAACCATCAAACAACTGCAACGGAAATAAGCGATGAAATTCAACTACGACGTCATTGTGGTAGGAGCCGGCCACGCCGGCTGCGAAGCCGCCGCAGCAGCGGCACGGCTGGGGTCGGAGACGCTCCTTATCACAATGGATATGAACAAGATAGCCCAAATGAGCTGCAATCCGGCCGTAGGAGGTATTGCCAAAGGTCAGATTGTGCGGGAAATCGACGCCCTCGGCGGGCAGATGGGAATCGTCACCGACAAGACCGCCTTGCAGTTCCGCATGCTCAACCGTTCCAAAGGCCCGGCCATGTGGAGCCCCCGGGCGCAAAGCGACCGGCAGAAATTCATTCAGACCTGGCGCGAGGTACTCGAAAACACCGAGCACCTGTCGATGTGGCAAGACAGCGTTAAACAACTGATATTCAATAAAGAAGGAGCCATTTCGGGAGTCATCACCAACATGGAGGTGACTTTCACGGCCAAAGCCGTCGTCCTCACCTGCGGCACTTTCATGAACGGGCTCATGCACATCGGACGGGTACAACTCCGCGGCGGGAGAATTTCCGAACCGGCCGCATACGGGCTCACCGAGCAACTCGTCGAGCGGGGCTTCGTCGCCGGCCGCATGAAAACAGGAACCCCCGTGCGCATCGACGGCCGAAGCGTGCATTTCGACCTGATGACCACCCAGGAGGGAGAAAACGACTTCCACAAGTTTTCCTACCTCGACAACGTGCACCGCACCCTCACCCAACGCAACTGCTGGATTACCTACACCAACGAACGGGTGCACGAAATCCTGCGAGAAGGGCTGCCCGACTCACCCCTCTACAACGGGCAGATAAAAAGTATCGGGCCCCGCTACTGCCCCAGCATCGAGACCAAAATCGTCACCTTCCCCGACAAGGCCGAACACCAGCTCTTTCTCGAACCCGAAGGAGAAACCAGCCAGGAACTCTACCTCAACGGCTTCTCGTCGTCACTCCCCATCGACGTGCAGTTGCGCGCCCTGCAAGCCATACCGGCCTTCAAGGGCATACACATCTATCGTCCCGGCTACGCCATCGAATATGACTACTTCGACCCCACGCAGCTCACCCACACGCTCGAAACCAAAGCCGTGCGCAACCTCTTTTTCGCCGGTCAAATCAACGGCACGACCGGATATGAAGAGGCCGCCGGACAAGGACTCATCGCCGGCATCAACGCCCACCTGCGCTGCCACGGAGGCAACGAATTTGTGTTGGGACGCGACGAAGCCTACATCGGCGTACTCATCGATGACCTCGTAACCAAAGGCGTCGACGAGCCCTACCGCATGTTCACCTCACGCGCCGAATACCGGATACTGCTCCGCCAAGACGACGCCGACATGCGGCTCACCCCCCGGAGCCACGAACTGGGATTGGCCGACAGCGAACGCTACCGGTTGCTGGTCGAGAAAAAAGAGTACCGCGACCGGCTGATACAATTCGCCCGCGAATACTCGGTGAAGATGCACCAGGTAAATCCCGGCCTCGAACAGGCCGGACTTACCCCCATGAAACAAGGCATGAAACTCATCGACCTCATCTTGCGCCCGCAACTCGACATCGAGACCATCGCCCAATGGGTTCCTTCCCTCAAAAACCTTCTCGACACCATACCCTCGCGCCGGGAAGAAATCGTTGAAGCCGCCGAAATATGCATCAAATATGACGGCTACATCGAGCGGGAAAAACTCATCGCCAACAAAATCGCCCGGCTCGAAAACATTCGCATCAAAGGGAAATTCGATTATAGCACCATACAGCAAATATCTATCGAAGCCCGGCAAAAACTGGCGAAAATCGACCCGGAAACCATTGCGCAAGCCTCCCGCATACCCGGCATTTCGCCCAGTGACATCAACATTCTTTTGGTACTTTTAGGAAGATAATGTTCCACGTGGAACAAACCCGATGATATATGGATACAGATTTTATTAAAAGCCAAGTAAGAGACATTGTTGACTTCCCCATAAAAGGAGTCATATTCAAAGACCTCACAACGGTTTTCAAAAGACCCGACGCGTTGAAAATGATAAGCGACGAACTCTATGAATGCTACAAAAATGCCGGCATCACCAAAGTCGTCGGCATCGAATCACGAGGGTTCATACTGGGCTCCATCGCTGCCTATAACCTGAACGCCGGTTTTGTGCCCATGCGCAAGCCCGGCAAACTCCCGGCCATCACATGGAGGGAAAGTTATGACAACGAGTATGGCAACGGCACGATAGAGATACACCAGGACGCCATCACCGAAGACGATGTCATCTTGCTCCACGACGATGTGTTGGCCACCGGTGGCACCATGTTGGCCGCATACCATCTGCTGCAACGCTTCAATCCGAAAAAAATCTACATCAACTTCCTCTCCGAAATTGTCAAGCTGAACGGCCGCAAGGCATTCCCCGAAGGCATAGAAATCGACGCTCTCATCAAACTCTGACCCCACGTTGGCTGCGCAAAACGAACACATACATCACTTGTTGTCGCTCCTCCCCGATTCGCCCGGAGTATACCAATACTTCGACAAAGAAGGGAACATCATCTATGTGGGCAAAGCCAAGAACCTGAAACGACGCGTCAGTTCCTACTTCAACAAAACCCACGAATCGCTGCGCACCACCATGCTGGTGCGCAACATCTGCGACATCAAATACACCGTCGTAGGCAGCGAAGAAGACGCCCTTCACCTCGAAAACAGCTTCATCAAGGAGTACAAGCCGCGCTACAACGTCCTGCTCAAAGACGACAAGACCTATCCCTGGATTACGGTAAGGAACGAGCCCTTCCCGCGGGTTTTCCTCACCCGCAAGGTCATACACGACGGCTCGAAATACTACGGTCCCTACGCCAACGTGCAGCTGGCACGCACCGTCATCGAGCTCATCAGGTCGCTCTATCCCGTGCGCACCTGCTCGCACCTGCTCACGTCCGAAAACATCGAACGCCACAAATACAAGGTGTGCCTGCAATACCACATCAAAAATTGCAAAGGCGCCTGCGAAGGCATGCAAAGCGAAGCCGATTACCTGAGAGACATCGAACAGATAAGGCAGATTCTCAACGGCAACATACAGCAACTGACCGAGCATCTCAAAGAAGAGATGAACACACTGGCCGAGCAACTCAAATTTGAAGAAGCGCAACAGCTCAAAGAAAAATACCTCCTGCTCGAAAAATACAAAGCCAAATCGGTCATCGTGAGCAGCACCATACACAATGTCGACGTTTTCTCCTACACCGAAAACGACAACGACGCCTACGTCAATTACCTGCATGTGCGCAACGGTTCCATCGTACAAAGCTACACCATCGAATACCGGAAACGGCTCGACGAAAGCAAGGAAGAAATATTGTCGCTGGCCATTGCCGAACTGCGCGGTCGCTTCAAAAGCCAGTCTCGCGAAATCATCGTGCCGTTCCTGCCCGAATCGGAATTCAGGGAGACCTTCTTCACCGTGCCCCAACGGGGCGACAAACGCAAACTGCTCGAAGTCTCGGAACAAAACGTCAAACAATACAAGCTCGACAAGGTAAAAAGCGCCGAGAAGCTCAATCCCGAGCAACGCGTCACCCGCATACTGTCGCGGGCACAAAAAGATTTCAGGCTCCACAACCTGCCCATGCACATCGAGTGCTTCGACAACTCCAACATACAGGGCACCCTGCCGGTATCGTCGTGCGTGGTCTTCAAGAAAGCGAAACCATCGAAAAAAGACTACCGTCACTTCAACGTAAAAACGGTCGAAGGCCCCGATGATTTCGCGTCGATGTACGAAGCGGTCTACCGTCGCTACAAACGCCTCTCCGAAGAGAGCCAGCCCCTGCCCGACCTTGTCGTCGTCGACGGCGGAAAAGGGCAGCTCAGTGCCGCCTGCGAAGCCCTGCGCGACCTGCAACTGCAAATTCCCATCATCGGCATCGCCAAACGCCTCGAAGAAATTTTCTTCCCCGACGACCCCATACCCCTCTATCTCGACAAAAACAGCGAGAGCCTGCGCCTCATTCAACAGATGCGCGACGAAGCCCACCGCTTCGGCATCACCCACCACCGCAACCGGCGCAGCAAGAAGCAGGTTGAGTCGGCCCTCGACAAGATAGCCGGCATCGGCGAGAAAACACGCGACCTTCTCCTCACCCGCTACAAGAGCGTGAAACGCATCAAGGAGGTGCCGCACGAGGAACTGGCACAACTCATCGGCCCGGCGAAGGCAAAACTCATACACGAAGCCCTCTCGCAAATGAATACCGCCGAATAACGAACATAACATTCTAATATAGAAGATATTATGAGAATTGTCATACAACGGGTCGCCCATGCCTCGGTCACCATCGAAGGGAAAATAAAGTCAAAAATCGGGCAAGGGCTGCTCATACTGGTCGGCATCGAAGACGCCGACGATGCGAGCGATGCCGAGTGGCTGAGCAAGAAGGCCGCCAACCTGCGCATCTTCGACGACGAGAACGGCGTCATGAACCGCTCGATAAAGGAAGTCGGCGGGGAGATACTCATCATCAGCCAATTCACGCTATTCGCATCGACCAAGAAGGGAAACCGCCCCTCCTACATCAGAGCCTCGAAACACGAACATGCCATACCCCTCTACGAGCAATTCTGCGCTTTCATCGAGGAAGAATGCGGCAAAAAACCGGGAACGGGGGAATTCGGAGCCGACATGAAAGTGGAGTTGCTCAACGACGGCCCCGTCACCATCATCATCGACTCAAAACAAAAAGAATAAACCCATGACCCTGAAAGAAGCCCAAGAAAGCGTCGACCGTTGGATAAAAGAGTATGGCGTACGTTACTTCAACGAACTCACCAACATGGCAATCCTCACCGAGGAGGTGGGCGAAGTGGCCCGCATCATGGCCCGCCGCTATGGCGAACAGTCGTTCAAGGAGAGCGACAAACAGGCCGACCTGGCCGACGAGCTCGCCGATGTGCTGTGGGTGGTCATCTGCCTGGCCAACCAGACCGGCGTAGATCTCACCGAGGCACTGCAACGCAACCTCGACAAGAAGACCGCACGCGACAAGACCCGCCACCAATCGAACCCAAAGTTGAAATAAACGTTTTCATCGAAAAAAACTAAAAAAATATTTGACGATATGGACCCGTACAACGAAATGCTGAAAGGCTACAACACCGACCTGCACGACGATGAAATCGCGCAGATGACCGATAAAATTCTCTACGAAGGACTGCGCGAAAACTGCAACGAGGAGGTATATCGCTTCCTCTTCGGCTGCATCGACCTCACCTCGCTCAATCCCACCGACAACCAAAACCAAATCGCTGCCTTCACCCGTCAGGTCAACGAGCTCGACAACCAGAACCCCGAACTGAACCACGTCGCCGCCATCTGCGTCTATCCCAACTTTGTCGAATGCGTGCGCATGAACCTCGAAGTTTCCGACGTAAACATCGCCGCCGTCGCCGGAGGATTCCCCTCGGCACAAACCTTTACCGAGGTAAAAATCGCCGAAGCCGCCCTGGCTGTCGCTGGGGGTGCAAACGAAATCGACATCGTCATGAACGTAGGCCAGTTCCTGAGCGGCGAGTATGAAGATATTTGCGATGAAATCGCCGAAATAAAACACGCCTGCCGGGGAGAAGCCCAGCTCAAAGTCATTCTCGAAACCGGAGCTCTCGGCAACAGCAGCAACGTAAAAAAAGCCGCCCTGCTGGCCATCTATTCGGGGGCCGACTTCATCAAGACATCGACCGGCAAGCTCACGCCGGGAGCCACTCCCGAAGCTTTCTATGTCATGTGCACTGCCATCAAGGAATATTACGAGCACACACATACGCGCATCGGCATCAAGGCCGCCGGCGGAATTTCGACCACGGCCGACGCCGTGAAATACTACACCATCGCCAAAAGCGTTCTCGGAGAGGAGTGGCTCGACAAGAAATACTTCCGCATCGGAGCCAGCCGCTTGGCCACCAACCTGCTCGAATCGATTGTCAGCGCCGGGAAAAACTGACAGTTTTTCCGATGAAAAAGCGGGAACAGACAACCACACAAAAAAAACGGCAGCCCAGTTCGGACTGCCGTTTTTTATCTTATATGACTTGAAAAGAAAGGCGCGTTACTTCGTGCGGGAGATGGTGTAATCAAAAACCGCCATCAGCGACTCGGCGGCCACCGAATGGGCAAAAGGCCGCAAATAATCTGCCGCCTCGCTGCGCAAGCGCTGCATGACCTCCTCGGCATAAGCCACACCGCCGTTCTTCACGGCAAAGGCGGTGAGACGGGCTATCTCGGCATCGCTGAGCTCATGCCGGGCGAGCAAACGCCGCATCGCTTCGCTCTCGTCACCGGAAGTATGCGTGAGCGCGTATATAAGCGGGAGGGTAACCTTCCCCTCTGAGAGGTCGCTGCGGGTAGGCTTACCGACCTCATCGGGTGCGAAATAATCGAAAATATCGTCCTTAATTTGGAAACAGAGGCCGAGGCGTTCACCAAAAGCCTTCACGGCCTCGGTCTGTTCGGGAGACATGCCCGAGGTAAGAGCCCCGATGTGCATGCAGGAGACAAAGAGCGAAGCCGTTTTTTGGCTGATGACATGGAAATAAGCCTGTTCATCGACAATTTCGCGTTGGGCCACCTCTATCTGGTCCATCTCACCGCAAGCCAAGGTGCGCCCCAGGCGCCCCAATACTTCTATGACCGGGAGCGAATGGGTGGGAAGCGCAGCATCGAGGGCACTCGACACGAAATAGTCGCCGGCAAGCACGGCAATGCGGTTGTCCCAAATGCCGTTGATGGTCACCTTTCCGCGACGGAGTTTCGACTCATCGACCACGTCATCGTGTATGAGAGAGGCATTGTGCAGCAACTCCACGGCTGCGGCGCCATAAATGGACTCGGGCTTCACGTCGCCCATGAGACGTGCCGTGAGCAGCACGAGAATGGGACGTATCTGCTTGCCCGTCATCGAGAGGTAATGCTCCACGACCCGCGACAGGAGCGGACTCGTCGAAGAGAGTACACGGGCAATGACTTCGTTCAACTGCTGCATCTCGCCTTCAATCGGCTGTTTTATCTTCGACAATAAATCCATTGGCGGCATTTTAGTGGGTGCAAAGATAATGCAAAGCGGGGGCAGAATAAAACGAACGCATTCATTTTTTGCGTCGCAAACCGCTTTGGTGAGCAAAATTAGAAATAAAACAAAAAGATTCGGCAGATTTATCGTAAATTTACCTCGGAATATTTCCGAAGGCCGGTTTGTCCCGGCACTCAACCTTACCCGAAATTTTACCGCCCATGACCGACAAACGCCTCTTCCTGCTCGACGCCTACGCCCTCATCTACCGAGCCTATTACGGACTGATCAAAAATCCGCGCATCAACTCCAAAGGAGTAAACACCTCGGCCATCTTCGGGTTTGTCAACACCCTCGAAGAGGTGCTCCGCAAAGAAAATCCCACCCACATCGCCGTGGGGTTCGACCCGGCCGGTCCCACCTTCCGGCACGAAGCCTTCGAACAGTACAAGGCCCAACGCGAAGAGACGCCCGAGGTAATCCGACAGTCGGTACCCGTCATCAAGGAAATCATTCGCGCCTACAACATTCCGCTCATCGAGGTTACCGGCTATGAGGCCGACGACGTGATAGGCACGCTCGCCAAAGAGGCCGAGAAAGCCGGCTTCGACACCTACATGATGACCCCCGACAAGGACTACGGCCAACTGGTCTCGCCGCACATCTTCATATACAAGCCGCTCTTCGGGGGCAACTTCGAGGTGCGGGGTGTCGAAGAGGTCACGGCCAAGTACGGCATCGAACGCCCCGAACAGGTCATCGACATCTTGGGACTCATGGGCGACGCCTCGGACAACATTCCCGGCTGCCCGGGCATCGGTGAGAAGACGGCCATGAAGCTGGTGCAGGAATTCGGGAGCATCGAAAACCTCCTCGCCGGCACCGAGAAACTCAAAGGCGCCACCAAGACAAAAATCGAAAGTCACACCGAGGAGATAAAATTCTCGAAATTCCTTGCCACGATAAAAACCGACGTGCCGGTGACGTTCGACGAAGAGGCCCTGCGCCGTTCACCCGTCGACGAAGAAGCCTTGCGCAAGATTTTTGAAGAACTCGAATTCCGGAACCTCGCCGAACGAATCCTCGGCAAGAACACCCCTACCTCTCCGGCGGCCGAAAGCGCGCCCGTTCAAGGCTCGCTCTTTGATTTATTTGCGACCGAAGGGACGAGCGAAGAAAAATATTCAACTCTCCGCGACGTAAACAGCACCACACACACCTATCAACTATTTAATAAAGAAGAAGATATGTTTCGATTGGCCCATACACTCGAAACATGTCAGAAATTTGCGTTCGACACCGAGACGACCGGCATCGAGCCCATGACGGCAGAATTGGTGGGCATGTCGTTTGCCATCGACGAGGGAGAAGCCTATTATGTGCCTGTCCCGGCCGAAAAAGCCGCCGCCGAGCGAATTGTGAATATATTTAAAAAAGCGTTGGAAAATCCTGCATCGCAAAAAATCGGCCAGAACATCAAGTACGACTACATCATGATGCGGCGATACGGCGTGCGACCCGCCGGAGCGTTTTTCGACACGATGGTGGCCCACTACCTCCTGCAACCCGAGCAGCGACACAACATGGATTATCTCGCCGAGATATACCTCGGCTACAAGACCATTCACATCGAAGAGCTCATCGGCCCCAAGGGGAAAGGGCAACGCTCGATGCGCGACGTCGCTCCCGAGCAGGTGTGCCCCTACGCCGCCGAAGATGCCGACATCACCCTGCAACTGAAAAACCGCCTCGAAGCCGAGTTGGCTCGTGAAGGCATGGAACCGCTCTTCTACGACATCGAGATGCCGCTGGTGCGGGTATTGGCCGAAATGGAGATATGCGGGGTGCGCATCGACACCGAAGCCCTGCGCCGCTCGTCGGCCGACCTCGGCAAGCGGCTCGCCGCCATCGAACAGGAAATCTACGAGCTGGCCGGCACGCCTTTCAACATCAGTTCGGCACGGCAGGTGGGCGAGATACTCTTCGAGCGTCTCAAAATCGACGAGAAGGCGCGCAAGACCAAGACCGGACAATACTCCACCACCGAAGAGGTGCTCGAAAAACTGCGCTACCGCCACCCCGTCGTCGACAAGATACTCACCTACCGCGGTCTGCGCAAGTTGCTGAGCACCTACATCGACGCCCTGCCCGAGCTCATCAACCCAGCCACGGGCAAGATACACACTTCGTTCAACCAGACGGTCACCGCCACGGGACGTCTCAGTTCGAGCAACCCCAACCTGCAAAACATTCCCATTCGCGACGACGAAGGGCGCGAGATACGCCGCGCCTTTATCCCCGAAGAGGGAGCCCTCTTCTTCTCGGCCGACTACTCGCAAATCGAGCTGCGCATCATGGCCCACCTCAGCGGCGACCCGGCCATGACCGAAGCCTTCGTCTCGGGCCACGACATTCACGCCGCCACCGCCGCCAAAATCTACAAAGTGGGCATCGACGAGGTGACCAAAGAGATGCGGCGCAAGGCCAAGACGGCCAACTTCGGCATCATCTACGGCATCTCCACCTTCGGGCTGGCCGAGCGGCTCAACATTCCCCGTAGCGAGGCCAAACAACTCATCGACGGCTATTTCGAGACTTTCCCGCGCGTGAAACAATATATGGAGCAAAGTATCGAAGTGGCCCGCGAAAAAGGCTATGTCGAGACCCTCAACGGCCGCAAACGCATGTTGCCCGACATCAACTCCCACAACAGCGTCGTGCGCGGATATGCCGAGCGCAACGCCATCAACGCCCCCATACAGGGCAGCGCCGCCGACATCATAAAGATAGCCATGGTGCGCATCTTCGACCGCTTCGAGCGCGAAGGGTTGCAGGCCAAGATGATTCTGCAAGTGCACGACGAACTCAACTTTACCGTGCCCCTGAGCGAAATCGACACCGTGTCGCGCATCGTCAAGGAGGAGATGGAACGGGCCGCCACCCTGCGCGTACCGCTCATCGCCGATACCGGTACCGGCAGCAACTGGCTCGAAGCACATTGAGCGCCCTCTCCCGCCCGGTTCTCACCCGACCTGTGCCAAGACAGCACCGGTCGCCCGTTCCCGACAAAGCTTCAAAGACTCGAATCCCCGACCTGCACGGTCGGGGATTCGAGTCTTTTTTTCCAAGAAAAGAGGGTTGTGCGCACCCGTCACGACAGGGGCGGGACGGCTTTGCCGGCGCTAATCTCGGCCTGCAACAGGTAGTCATAACCCGAGGCGTTCTGGTAGATGCGGAGGCCGAACCACCCGGCCGCAACGAGGATATGCTCCACCATCTCGCTCTGCACCGACTCGAAAGCCACCCACTCGGTAACGGTCGTGAAACAGTAAATTTCGAAGGGAACGCCGTTGGCGGTAGGTTCGAGCAGCCGAGCCATGATTTCGAACGAGGGCGCCACCGTGGGGCAATGCAGGAGGTACATATTGACATAGGCCCGGAAAAGTCCCAGATTGGTATCGATGGTGCCGTTGGCGAGCCCCTCGGCGTTGTTGGTATTCTCGACGCGGGCGGCATCGCGCTGGCGCCGCTTGGCCGCGATATACTCCTTCATATAAGGCAAGGCGCTCCAAGTGTCGAGTTGCGCCTCGGTACAGGCCGACACCGAATCGTTCTCGATGAGAAACTCCCGCTTGATGCGCCGGCCGCCGCTCTCGGTCATCGCGCGCCAGTTCTGCATCGTCGAGGAGACCAGCGTATGGGGCGGCAAGGAGACGAGGGTGTGGTCGAAGTTGCGCACCTTCACCGTGTCGAGCGTGATGTCCTCGACAACGCCATTGACCATGCCGCCGGGCAGCACAATCCAGTCACCCCGGCGCACGAGGTCGTTCTCGGCCAGTTGTATGCCGGCCACGAAACCGAGAATGGCGTCCTTGAAAACCAACATCAGCACCGCGGCAAAAGCTCCCAGCCCGGTCACCAGCTTCATAGGCGAAATTCCGGCAAAGACAGCCACGGCCAAAATAGCCGATACACCGAGAAGCACACCTTTGATGAGTTGCACAAGCCCTTTGAGCGGGCGGTCGCGCCACTCGTCGCGCCGGGAGAGCAGGTGCCACACCGTATCGGTCAGCCGGTTGAGGTAGATACATAAGGCCACGATGAATACCACCCCGCAGAGACGGCCTATCCAATCGATAAGATGAGGAGCGTCCTGGTAGACCCACGGCAGGAAGGCAATGACAATGAGCGGCGGGAAGATATAGGCCACACCCGAGAAAAGACGGCGCTTTATCAATGTTTTCAGCACCTCATTTCCGGTGTGACCGGCCCAACGCAGGAATATGCGGTGGAGCACCACACGCAGCAACCATGCAGCAAGAATGGAAAAGAGCACGATGAGGAAGAGGTAGATAAGGCTCTCCCAGCGCTCCACTCCGTCGGCATTCAGGCCGAGATTCTTCAAAAACTCCTTGATGGCGCGCAACAGCGGCTCGGCCACGCGGCGCGACTTGTCTTCTACATACTCCAAATTTTCCATACGCTCACAATCCTTGTCTCTCTCTCCGACGGCGTGCCGGGGCGCACAAGCCGACGGGAGGAGGGGGTGAAGAATTCTTCCGGTTCGGGAACTCTACGATATAACAATTTCAGTTTGCTAAAAATCAGAAATATAGCCATACTACCGTTAAATCCATGCAAACGAAGCGACACGGCAACAGCTGTGGACTATATTCTGAAAAGCTAAAAATACGGAGATTTATCGTATAACCATGCCACTTCGACAAAGAAATTGCACAACGACGAAGGAAATATGCGAAAAACGGCCATATAATTCATTCACGAGGAGCCTGCCGACGCCTTTTCGCGGCCACACCGGCCATAGACGGCCGGTGCCGACACATGAAACAGGGACAGGCATTTCCCGCGCCGGAAGATTTGGAGCGCGGAAAGAGGAAGAATATAAGATAGTTTGCTGTTTTTTTTGTACTTTTGCGGGCAGAAAACAAAAAATCCGAAACAGAATGGCATTACAATGCGGCATCGTCGGCCTGCCCAATGTGGGCAAATCGACTCTTTTCAACTGTTTGTCCAACGCCAAAGCGCAATCGGCAAACTTCCCTTTCTGCACCATCGAACCCAACGTGGGCGTCATCACCGTACCCGACGCCCGTCTCAATAAACTGGCCGAGCTGGTACACCCCCAGCGCATCGTACCCACCACGGTCGAAATCGTCGACATCGCCGGACTGGTCAAAGGCGCCAGCCAAGGCGAAGGTCTCGGGAACAAATTCCTCGCCAACATACGCGAAACCGATGCCATACTGCATGTGCTTCGCTGCTTCGACGACGACAACATCACCCACGTCGACGGTTCGGTCGACCCCGTCAGAGACAAGGAAATCATCGACTACGAGCTGCAACTCAAAGACCTCGAAACCATCGAAAGCCGCATCAGCCGCGTGCAAAAACAGGCACAGACCGGCGGCGACAAGAACGCCAAGCTCGCCTACGAAGTACTGAGCCGCTATAAAGAGGCTCTCGAACAAGGCAAAGCCGCCCGCACGGTGACCTTCGAGACCAAAGACGAGCAACGCATCGCCCACGACCTCTTCCTGCTCACCAACAAACCGGTGATGTATGTGTGCAACGTCGACGAAGCCAGCGCCGTAAACGGCAATGCCTATGTCGAGCGGGTGCGCGAAGCGGTGAAAGGCGAAAATGCCGAAATCCTCGTCGTGGCCGCCAAGATAGAGTCGGAAATCGCCGAGTTTGAGACCTATGAGGAGCGGCAGATGTTCCTCAACGAGATAGGGCTCGAAGAGTCGGGCGTGTCCCGCCTCATACGGGCCGCCTACAAGCTGCTCAACCTCGAAACCTACTTCACCGCCGGTGAGCCCGAAGTGCGGGCCTGGACCTACCTCAAAGGCAGCAAGGCACCCCAGTGCGCCGGCATCATTCACAGCGACTTCGAGAAAGGATTCATTCGCGCAGAGGTCATCAAGTACGACGACTACATCGCCCTCGGTTCCGAAGCCGCCTGCCGCGAAGCCGGCAAAATCAATGTCGAAGGCAAAGACTACGTCGTACAGGACGGCGACATCATGCACTTCCGCTTCAACGTATAAAACCCACCGTCATTCCCCATGAGAACGATACGCTCGGTCTGTGTCTACTGCGCTTCAAGTTCCCGGGTTGCCCCCGTCTACTTCGAGGCCGCACAAGCCCTGGGGCGACTGCTCGCCCGGGAGGAGATACGCTGCATCTACGGGGCCGGCGGACAAGGACTCATGGGCGCATTGGCCGATGCCGTGATGCAAGAGGGAGGCGAAATCACGGGAGTCATTCCGCAATTCATGTACGACAACGGGTGGAACCACCCCCGCCTCGAAAAGCTCGTAATCACCCCCGACATACACAGCCGCAAACAACGCATGGCCGACCTCTCCGATGCCGTCATCGCCCTGCCCGGCGGCTGCGGCACGCTCGAAGAGTTGCTCGAAATCATCACCTGGAAACAACTGGGACTCTACCTCCACCCCATCGTCATACTCAACATCGACGGCTACTACGACCCCTTGCTGCAAATGCTCGACCGGGCCACCGAGCAGCATTTCATGCGCACCGAACACACCGCCATGTGGCAGGCCGCCGGCTCACCCGGAGAGGCGATAAAAGCGCTCTACACCGCCCCGGAATGGGACCGGACATTGTGTAAACTGGCTGTCATATAGCTGCCATGCCTGTTAGCGTAACCACATATGGCCCCTACGTCGAGATGCCCGACAGCATCTCATCTCGCCCCGTGGCCATGACGTCCCGCGACAGCCTCGACACGACACCAACACGCACAGACACCGTCGCTTCCCCGCCTGCCGACACGCTGACCGGCACCGGAACCCCGGCCGGCAGCACCCCGCCCGCAGCAGCGACACAACCCCTTCCCGTCGGCGACAACCCGTCGGCACAGGCCGCCACGCCCCTGCCCACAGACACCGCCGACACCACTACCACAAGCTCCCAGCCCCTTACACAAGCCGGAGGCGACACCACGCCGCCCCTCGTCGCTCCCCTGCCCGCCGACACGACACAGACCGTCCTCGATACCGTAGGAACGGTCGCCGACACGGTCACCGGCCAAGAATATATTCCCACAATACCCCTCAGAGAAGGTCTGCCGGGTCGGGAACGCACCGGGAACGCGCCACTTCACGACGACACGTTCTTTGCCCTGCTCCTGGCCGGACTGGTGGTCTTCCTCCTTTTTATCCGGCACCGTAAAAGAATCCTTTCCTGGCAGCCCGACGGAAAAACCGAACATTACCGCGACAGCAACCGCAGCAAACACCTACTCGGCATCAACGCCCATCTGCGGAATCTGTTCCTGGCCTACACCTTTCTTGTCGAGGGGGCATTGGGCGCCATCGCCCTCTTTGTCGTGGGGCAGCCCCTCCCCCTCTCGGGCGGTTATGCCGTCAATACCCTGCTGCTGGCTTTGCCGGCAGCCCTCTATTTCCTCCTCCAACAAGGTATCTTCGTGCTATTGGCGGCAACCTTCTCGTCCGATGCCCGGGGACGGGAGTGGTGCGACACCCACCTTATCATCAACCTCTTATTGGGCATCGGCCTCTTTCCCTTTGCCTTCGTGGCCACCTACCTGCCCGAAGCGGCACAAATGTGTCTCATCTGTGCAATAATTCTCTATTTGCTTACCCGCATACTCTTTATAATCAAAGGCGTAAAACTTTTTTTGCGCGATTTTCGATGTTTGCTCTACTTTATTTTGTATCTTTGCGCCCTTGAAATAGCACCCCTTCTCCTCGTAGGTAAAAGTTGGGGAATTTTATAAGCAATTTATTATTAACCAATAAATCATATTACTTTGAAAATCAAGAAGATACTGGTTTCACAACCCCAGCCGTCAGAGAAATCTCCCTATTTCGACATCGCCGAGAAATACGGGGTAAACATTGTCTTCCGTCCTTTTATCAAAGTAGAAGGTCTGTCGTCAAAAGAATTCCGTCAACAAAAAATATCATTGCCCGAGTACACCGCCGTCATCTTCACCGCCCGCACGGCCATCGACCACTTCTTCACCCTGTGCGAAAGCCTGCGGGTCACCATACCCGAAACGATGAAATATTTCTGTACGACCGAGGCCATCGCCCTCTATCTGCAAAAATACACCGTGTACCGCAAGCGGAAAATATTCTTCGGCAACACGGGGAAACTCGACGATCTCATACCGGCGCTCAACAAGCACAACGGCGAGAAATTCCTGTTGCCCGTCTCCGACGTGAACAACGGCGAATACCCGTTGCTCGACATGCATAAAATCAACTACACCAAAGCCGTCATGTACCGCACGGTAAGCAACGACTTCGGCCCCGACGAGCCGTTCGACTACGACATGCTCATCTTTTTCAGCCCCGCCGGCATACAGTCGCTGCTGAAAAACTTCCCCAATTTCGAGCAGGGCGACATCAAAATCGGCACCTTCGGCCCCACCACCGCCAAGGCCGTGAAAGAAGCCGGCTTGCGCCTCGACTGCGAAGCGCCCCGTCCCGAAGCACCGTCGATGACCGCAGCACTCGACCTCTTCCTCAAAGAACAAAGCAAGGCAGCCAAGAAATAGGATTTGCCACACAAACCACGCTCGCACCTTGCCACAAAAGTCCATACAAGAGGAACCTTGTGGCAAGGTGCACGTTTAAAAAAACAACCCACCATGCGCGACAACCGACTCACACGCGACGAACGCCTGCGGGGAGAAATACGGGTAAACAACCTCTTTCTCTCCGGCGAATCGTTTATCGCCTACCCCTACCGCGTCGTCTACACCGTGAGCGAAGCCGCACGTCCCGCCCCGACAGCCCTGCTGGTGAGTATCCCCAAGAAACGATTCAAACGCGCCGTCAAGCGCAACCGGCTGCGCCGCTGCACCAAAGAAGCCTTCCGCCTCAACAAGACGATTCTCAACACCCCGTTGCTGGCCGCCGGGAAAAGCATCGACATGGCCCTCATCTACCTCGACAAGGAGATGCAACCCTATGCCCTGCTCGAAAAGCGCATGAAGGAGTTGCTGCAAAAGCTGGCCGCCCGAATCGTCCCGGCCACCGAGGAAACCACAAACGACTAACCTCCCGACCATGCTGCGGCTCATCAAAAAAGCACTCTCGGCCCTTCTCCTGCTCCCCATCTACTTCTACCGGGCCTGCATCTCACCGCTCAAACCACCCAGTTGCCGCTATGTGCCCACCTGCTCGCAATATGCCATCGAGGCCATACGCCTGCACGGCCCGGGTCTCGGCCTTTGGCTCGCGCTGAAACGCATCGGCCGCTGCCACCCCTGGGGCGGGAGCGGATACGACCCCGTCCCGGGCATCACCCGGTATGACGTCCACACCCATCGGTTACGCCCCGTCACCCCGCGCGAATATGCCATCTGCAACCCCTATCCCAACTATCCGCCGACGGTGGTGGAAGAACGCCCCGACTGCCGTTTCTCGGTGGGCATTCACCCCTACCAGAGCGACACGACGACCGAAGCCGACTGGGACGAAACAGCCCGCATCGCCCGCCTGCCGCAAGTCGTCGCTATCGGCGAGTGCGGCCTCGACACGACCCGCGGGGCCGACCTGAGCCGCCAAGCCGCTCTCTTCGAACGGCATGTCGCCCTCGCCGAAGAGGTACAAAAACCGCTCATCATTCACTGCGTGAAGGCTTTCGACACACTCATCGCCCTGCGACGCAAATGGAAACCCGCACAACCATGGATTATCCACGGTTTCCGCGGGAAACCGCAGCAAGCCGGCCAACTGCTGCACGAAGGCATCACGATAAGTTTCGGCACGAAACACAACCCCGCGACCCTGCGAACGCTGGCTCCCGGCCTTTGCTTCTTCGAGAGCGACGAAGAGCCCACCCCCATCGACACACTCTACCGCACCGCAGCCCGGGAATGGAAAATCCCCCGCCACATCGCCGTGGCACGCACAGCCGAAAGCGCCGGAGAAGTGTGGCCGGCACCACGAAATGAAGAAGAGCAAAAAAGCACTCTATAAGAAGGATTTCCCCATAAAATCATTATCTTTGCCGGAGTTTCCACGAAAAGGCAAGCACAAAAGGCGGAGCAAACGCCCCGGTGCGCCCCATCGTCGACCGACCGAAAAATTTTAACGCTAAAAATAAAAAACTACTTCGATGAATTTCATAGAAGAATTGGAATGGCGCGGCATGATACACACCACGATGCCGGGCACAAAAGAACTCCTCGAAAAGGAGATGGTTACGGCATACCTGGGCATCGACCCCACGGCCGACTCGCTGCACATCGGGCACCTCTGCGGCGTGATGATGCTGCGGCACTTCCAACGCTGCGGCCACAAACCCATCGCGCTGGTGGGCGGAGCCACCGGCATGATAGGCGACCCCTCGGGCAAATCGCAAGAACGCAACCTGCTCGACGAAGAGACCCTGCGCCACAACCAGGAGTGCATCAAAAAGCAGTTGAGCCACTTCCTCGACTTCGAATCGGACGCCCCCAACCGGGCCGAACTGGTGAACAACTACGACTGGATGAAAAACTTCTCGTTCCTCGACTTCGCCCGCACCGTAGGCAAGCACATCACCGTCAACTACATGATGGCCAAGGAATCGGTGCAGAAACGCCTCAACGGCGAAGCCCGCGACGGACTCTCGTTCACCGAATTCACCTATCAGCTGCTGCAAGGCTACGACTTCCTGCACCTCTACGAGACCAAGAACTGCAAACTGCAACTCGGCGGGTCGGACCAATGGGGAAACATCACCACCGGAGCCGAACTGATACGCCGCACCAACGGCGGTGAAGCGTTTGCCCTCACCTGCCCCCTCATTACCAAGGCCGACGGCACGAAATTCGGCAAAACCGAGTCGGGCAACGTATGGCTCGACGCCCGCTACACCTCGCCCTACAAGTTCTACCAGTTCTGGCTCAACGTGAGCGACGAAGACGCCGCCCGCTACATCAAGATATTCACCTCGCTCACACGAGAAGAGATAGAGGCACTCATTGCCGAGCAACAGGCCGCCCCGCACCTGCGCCCGCTGCAAAAACGCCTGGCCCGCGAAGTCACCGTCATGGTACACTCCGAAGCCGACTACGAGGCCGCCGTCGAAGCCTCGGGCATACTCTTCGGCAACTCCACCTCGGAGCAGTTGCACCGCCTCGACGAAGATACCCTGCTGGCCGTCTTCGAAGGCGTGCCCCAATTTGAAATCTCCCGCGACGAGCTGGCTGCCGGCATACGCGCCGTCGACCTGCTCACCGAGAAAGCCGCCGTATTCCCCTCGAAAGGAGAAATGCGCAAGACCACACAAGGCGGCGGCGTCTCGATCAACAAGGAGAAGCTCACCGAGTTCGATGCCACCTTGTCGACCGACCATCTGCTCAACGGGAAATACCTCCTCGTGCAAAAAGGAAAGAAAAATTATTTCTTAATTATTGCAAAATAAAACCGAATTCCCCTTGCAGATACAAAATCTTGCGCTATCTTTGTCGCGCTTTTAGAGGTTTTGCATCTCTTCAAGATCAGGATTGTCTTATGGTGTAATGGTAGCACAACAGATTTTGGTTCTGTTTGTCTAGGTTCGAATCCTAGTAAGACAACCAGAAGGAGTCATTCTCACGATGACTCCTTTTTTTATTTGTCACATCATCAAGAACTTCCCCACATACCCCCCAACAACGCCTACCGGCACATTCGATTGCAACACTCCTACAAGAGCGGCGCACACCCCTCAAAAAACTTTTAAAAATTACATAAATAATCAATATGCGGAAAATTTGTAACAGGAATGTGCCATTTCCTACCTATTTATAGGTATTTTTTACAAATTGCGACAAAAAACCATCTTCCATATCATATTTTATATTTACTTTGCAAAAAATTTCAGAGAACCTAAACAAAATGAAATCCGACCTACGGACATTCAAAAAAATCTTCTTCTGTTTCTTGCTGTTCACAAATGTTCCCGTCATTGCACTATGCGCGCAGCAGGACTCGACAACAACGCGTCGACCGCAATATAGAGAGGCAGACTACCCGGCTGGCGACAAAGTCTTGTCGGGCGACGTCCTGCGCCGAGCCAGCACAGGCAATCTCTGGAATGCCATAGTGGCGCTCGAACCCTCGCTCGTCGACAACGGCAGCGACCTCTACGGCGACGTGCCCTACTATACCCCGCAAAGCAATACGCTGCAAGGAACCACGGCTTGGAGCCTCGACGGCAGCAACTCATCGGTGCTTTTCCTCATCGACGGGGCACAAGTATCGGCCTACCAGTTTATGTGCCTCAACATAAACGACATCGAGAAAATCATCATCTACAAAGACGCCCGGTCGCTCACCCGTTTCGGGACGAAAGGCGGCAACGGCGCCATCGAAGCCGTGCTGCGCAAACCCGACGCCGGGAAACTGCACATCAACTACCTCTTCGATGCCCAACTGCAAACCGTCGACCGGAGCAACCGACACCTCCCGGCCGAGATCTCCGGCACTCCGGGCTACGACTGGAAAGAGGCTCCGCTGCGCACGGCATTCAGCCACCGGCACAAACTCGACATCGGAGGCGGAGACCGGTATGTGAAATACAATTTCTCGGTCGAGGGCGACCCCGCAGGCCGAGGTGTCATGCAAGACGACTACCACAAGACACTGGGACTGAGCAACTACATCGCCTACCAGCGTAACGCCGTGTCGATTTCGAACCACCTGTCGTTCTACCAAAGCAAAAACAACGCCAGCCCCTACGGCACCTACGACTACTACCTCTCCCTCTCGCCCGAGCTCTCGCCCTACAACGACGAGGGAAAAATAGCGACACTCCTCCCCGACGGCTCGATCAACCCCCTGCATGAAGTCTCGACCGGCTCCTTCAACAAGGAAAAGATACACACCATTCAAGACCGGCTGAAAGCCACCATCACCCTCCCGGCCGACCTGTATATCGAAGGGTCGTTCTCATTCACCCGGGAGACGGCACAGAACGACCTCTACATCTCCCCCTCCTCGGGACGCTATGTCGATGCCGAAGAGGGCAGCTACACGGGGCGATACGACATCACCCGCGACAACCAGCTTGCCTTCGAGGGCGACCTGGCACTGCGCTACGACAAGAAGTGGAAGAAGTCGGCCTTCGGCACATCGCTGGCCGTGGCCTTCCTCAGCGAGAAATGCTACGGCGAGACTCTCGGCGGATATGGCATCTTGAACGACCGCATGGCCTATATCTCCTTCACCCAGAGCTACTCCGACGAAGAGCCTGTGGCAACACGCGAATACGACCACAACCTGGCCGGACTTTTCTCGGCCCAGTACCAGTATGACAACCGCTACGGCGTGTCGGCCGGCCTGCGCATCGAGAAATCATCGCTGCTGGCCACCCGCGCCCGCACGGCCCTCTTCTACAACGCCGGCCTTTACTGGAACCTCCACAACGAAGCCTTCCTGCGCAACAGCGGCCTGGAACAACTCACGCTGGCCCTCTCGCACGGCACCAGCGGCGGCATAGGTTTTGCCAACAACGCCTACACCATTACCTACGACAACAACATCGGCAACGAGTACATCTACAACTACTATCTCATAGGCTCCTCCATCGTGCTCATGCCCAACGACCGCCTGCGCTGGTACACCGTCATGCGCGACAACCTGTCGCTCTCGGCACGTTACCGCAACTTCGCAGGCTCGCTGCTCTTCTACTCGCGCATCACGACCAACCTGCCCGTCATCACCTCACTCCCCCTGTCGACGGGATACCCCTACACATTCGGCAACGGCGGGAAAATCAGCAACCGGGGCATCGAAGGCTCACTCTCCGTCGACCTGCTGCCGGGACACAAGGGGCTGTCGCTGCTCACCTTCGCCTCGGTAGCCTACAACATCAACCGCATCGAAGAGGTGCCGGCCTACTTTGCCTCGCTCTACAACGAGGCCGTCGCCCGTAATGCCGAGACGGCCGGGACCGCCGCCGTCGCGGGATTCCTGCAACCGGGCTACTCCGTCACCGAGCTTTACAGCACCGACCCCGCCACCGGGCAACTCACCGCCGAAGGGCCGGCCACACCCACGGTACAAGGCAACTGGGGCTTGTCGGGCACATGCGGCAAATGGCAGTTCAACCTCCTCACCACCTTCTCGGCCGGAGCAAAAGCCTATGATGCCGACCGCGCCTCCACCGACCTCAATCCCTATGTAAGCGACAACCGCTTCACCCTGCGCAACGTGCAGGTGGGATACACGTTCCCGCTGTGGAAGGTCGCCGGGCTGACCGTCATCGCCTCGGGCGAGAATCTGGTGCGATATACCTCGGCCCACGGCAACATCGGCTATTATTATCCCTGCGCCCGCACCTTCACGCTGGCGCTGCGTCTACAACTCTGATATGAAAGACATGAAACGATACATACGAGTTCTGTTGCTTCTCCCGTTGGTGGCCTGCTCCGACTGGTTCGACGCCGTGCCCGACAACGAGAACATTCCCGACAAGAAATTCTTCGGCGACGAGAACGCCTTCTACAACGCGCTCGTCGACGTCTATACCCAACTGCGCAGCACCGACCTCTACGGCGGCAATCTCACGCTCTCCATGCTCGAATTCATGGGGCAGGACCTCGCCCCCTACGACACCCCGAGCAGCGACCTGAGCCAGTTCCGCTACGACACACCCGAGAACAGCGCCCGCATCGCCACCGTCATGCAGCAGATGTACCGGGCCATCGCCTCCTGCAACAAGACCCTCGACGAGATAGAGCACACCGACGTCTTTTTCTACAACGCCGGACAGAAGGAAATCATTACCGGCGAGCTCTACGCCCTGCGGGGAGCCCTGCACTTCGACCTGCTGCGCCTCTTCCACCCGTCGGTGACCCAAGAACCCGACTTTGCGGGGCTGCCCTACATGACACAATTCGGCACCGAAACGGGAGCGCCGCAGACTTCGACGCAACTGCTGAGCCACATTCTCGACGACCTCTCACAAGCCGCCACGCTGCTCAGAGAGTATGACCCCATCTTGTCGGGCTGGAACTACACCAACACATCACCGGGGCAAATCGACAACCGGTTGCGGACATTCTTCCTCAACTACTACGCCGTAACCGCCCTGCAAGCCCGCATCTACCTCTACATGGGCGACTATGAAATGGCTCTCGAAAGGGCGCAGGAGACATTCACCCACCTGCAAAAGGTAGAGGCCGCTTCGCAACTCTTCTACTACGTCGTCCCGGGAAAATACAACAGCGACTTCTGTTTCTCACGCGAGCACATTTGGGGCATATCGTCGATGCCCGACGGTTTCACCGCCCTCTCCGATACGATGTTTGCCTCGCGCAAGATACGCGTGCGCAGCGACCTGACAGCCGTCTTCCCCGACGTCAACGACACCCGTTTCCGTGAATGGTTTACCCGCCAGAACGACGGGAGCTACACCCTGCAACACAAGTTCGGGTCAAGCACCCTGCTCTCGGGATACATTTACAGCACGAGCGGCGGCGAGTCGGACCTGCCGGCCCGCATTCCCGTCATCAAGCTGGGTGAGGTGGCCCTCATCGCCGCCGAGGCCCTCAACCATGACATGCGGCCCGACGAGGCGGCCGAGTGGCTCATCGAACTGCAATCGTCGAAAAGAAGCACCCTCGTCGAACAGCTGAAAGCCGAAGGAAAAATATCGGTCGAGACCATAGCGGCCGCCATTCGCGACGAATACCAACGCGAGTTCTGGGGTGAAGGCCAGCGCTTCTTCTTCCACAAACGCATGGGCGACACCCGCATCGCCTCCTACGCGGGCGACAGCATCGACATCTCCAACGAACAATACACCTGGCCTATCCCGGCCGGAACCATCTCGGTAAACCTGCAATAAATGAAAACGCGCACCCTGTATATCCTGCTGATACTCCTGACGGGACTGTTCCTCTTCCCGGCAGAAAAAGCCCGTGCCCAGAAAAAGACATCGGTGCATCTGCAAAACAGGCCCTTGAAAGAGCTGCTGCACACGGTACAGAAAAACGAGCGGCTCTACCTCTACGTCGACCCGTCGGTCGACATCGACAAGAACATCTCGGTATCGACCGAATACAGCGAGCCCCTGACCATGCTGAGCCAGGTCGACAACACGCTCTCATACCGCATCATCGACAACACGCTCGTCGTCACCCCCCGTAAAGCCCCGGACAACCGGCTCATCGGTCTCGTGCTCGACGAGAACGGAGAACCCCTGTCGGGAGTCACCCTGTATGGCGACTTGGGCAAAGCCTCAGGAGCCACCCTCACCGATGCAGACGGACGCTTCTCTCTCCCAAAGGCCAGCTGCGGAAAAAGCCTCACCGTCTCGTTCATCGGCTACGAAAAACAGACACTCGTCATCGGCTCGAAAACGTTCTTCTGCATTCTCCTCAAAGCCGATGTGAACGAGCTCGACGACGTCATCGTGACCGGGTATGCCCCCAAAGCCAAGAACAGCTTCACGGGTACCGCCGTGCAGGTCAAGGGCGAAGAGTTGCGCACCATCAACAACACCAGCTTCTTCGACGCCCTGAAAGTCTTCGACCCCTCGTTCAAGGTAATAGACTCGCGCGAGCTCTTCGGGTCGGACCCCAACTTCGTGCCGTCGCAAATCGACATACGCGGTCAAAACAGTTTTCCCGACATCTCCGAGAGCAACCTGCGCACCGAAACCAGTCTGCCGGTATTCATTCTCGACGGGTTTGAAGTCGATGTCGAGAAGGTCTACGACCTCGACATGAACCGCATACAGAGCGTCACCATACTCAAAGACGCCTCGGCATCGGCCATCTACGGCTCCCGTGCCGCCAACGGCGTCATCGTCATCGAGACCCGCAGCCCCGAAGCCGGCAAACTGCAAATCAACTACTCGCTCACCGCGGGATTGCAAGTACCCGACCTCTCTTCCTATAACTTGATGAACGCCTCCGAAGCGCTCGAATTCCAGAAAGCCGCCGGCGTATTCGACGCCCTCACCGAAGGCGAAGACCCCGGTACCCGCCTCAACTCCTACAACCTCATCAAGCAGGAAATCATGAGCGGCACCGACACCTACTGGCTCTCCAAACCGCTGCGCGTGGGCTTCCAACACAAACACTCGCTGCTCATCGACGGCAGCGTGAAAAACGAAGACGCCGAGAAGGAGGGGGGCATGCGCTACTCGGTGAACCTCGCCTACGGACAGAACAACGGCGTGATGAAAGGCTCCGACCGCACCACCTACGAGGCCGGCACCAAACTCCTCTACAACAGCAAGAAACTCTACGTCACCAACGACCTGCAATTCAGCATGGTGGGCAACAGCGAATCGCCCTACGGCGAATTTTCGAGCTATACACAGGCCCTGCCCTACCACCGCGAAAAAGATGCCGATGGCAACTACTACCGCACCCTGTCGCTGGCCAATGTCGCCCCCGAAGGCATGAGCCTCTCCATTCTTGCCCAGCAGGAGTCGCCCGTGTACGAAGCCAAATACCTCAACTCGTTTACCGAAAAAGAGACCTACAACCTCACCAACAACACCAGCATCAACTGGGAGGTATTCTCCGACCTGCGTATTCGGGCCAACTTCTCGGTATCGTACGGCTTCAACCGCACCGACGCCTACATCTCCCCGCAAAGCTTCTCCTACATCAACAGCGACGACAACTCGTCGACCACTCCCAGCACGCTGTACAGCCGGGGAAAATACACGCTGCGCAACAGTTCTTCGCTCAGCTACAAGGGCAACGTGGTAGCCTCCTACACCCGCTCGTTCGGCTACCACGACATACAGGCCATCTGGGGTGGTGAAGTGAGCCAGGACGATTACAACAGCGACGGCTACACACTCACCGGCTTCCTGGGCGATGCCCTCAACTACCTCTCCTACGGCGTGCAGTACGAGCTCTACGGACGGCCGTCGGGCAGCGAGAGCAAGGTGCGGGCCGCCGGAACGTTTGCCAACTTCAACTACTCGTTCCGCAACCGCTACCTGGTCGACCTCACCGGACGCATCGACGGCTCGTCGATTTATGGAAAAAACCAGCAGACCGCCCCGTACTGGTCGGCCGGTTTCCGCTGGAACGCCCACAACGAGTCGTTCCTCAAAGGCAACGACCATCTGCAAAAGTTGGCCCTGCGCCTCAACATCGGTACCACCGGCAACCAGAACTTCACCAAGAGCCAGGCTACCAGCCTCTACACGTTCCTCACCGCCAGCTATGGCGGCTACTTCGGTGCCATCATCTCCACGCTCGGTAACCCCGACCTCAAAGGTCAAATCACCTACAACCGCAACATCGGCGCCGAAGGAACACTCTTCGACAACAAGTTCAACTTCGACGTCAACTACTACTACAACACCACGCAGGGCAATCTTACCGAAATCACCATCGCCCCCTCGATAGGATTCAGCTCCTACAAGACCAACATGGGCGACCTCACCAACCAGGGTGTCGAATTCAGTTTCAGCTACACCCCGCTGCGTACCCGCGACCTGACGCTCAACTTCACCCTCAACGGAGCCCATAATACCAACCGCATCACCCGCATCTCCGACACGCTGCGCAAGTACAACGAAGAGATAAGCAAAGAGGCCGAAGAGGGAGCTGCCAACGTCTTCCTCTTCCAGGAGGGAGAGTCGATGAACACCATCTACGCCGTGCGCAGCCTCGGCATAGACCCGGGCACAGGAAAGGAAATCTTCCTCACCAAGGAGGGTGAAAAGACCTTCACATGGAGTGCCGACGACCAGGTGCCGGTAGGTGTCGACGAGCCGATACTCGAAGGGTACATCGGGAGCAACTTCCGCTACAAGGGGTGGGAGATAGGTGCCACGTTCAACTACTCGTTCGGCGCCGACCGCTACAACTACACCCTGCACGAGAAAATAGAGAATGTCGACTACATGGTCAACAACGACCGCCGCGCCCTTACCGAACGCTGGAAACAACCCGGCGACGTGGCCCGTTACAAAGCCATCAACGACAACAGCGTTACGCAGTCGACCTCCCGCTTTGTACAACGCGAGCGGCTGCTGAGCCTCACCTCGCTGCGCGTGAGCTACACGGTACCGGCCTCGGTGCTGCGCGGCCGCAACCTCTCGATGCTGAAATTCTCCGTCACCGGAAACGAGATATTCTACTGTTCGACCATCAAGCAGGAGAGGGGTCTCAACTATCCCTACGCCCGCTCCATCAACTTTTCGGCCTACATAAACTTCTAACCGTATGAAAAACGTCAACCTCAACATATCACACCTGCTGGCCTCGCTGCTACTGACGGCCTCGTTCTCGGCCTGCTCCTGGCTCGACGTGGGCAGCAACTCCGAAATCGACGGCGACGAGATGTTTCTCAACACCGACGGCTACTACACGGCCATCACGGGTATCTATGTCAATATGGGCAACTCCGACATCTACGGCGGCCTCCTGCCGCTCGCGGCCCTCGAACCGCTCACCCAGCAGTACACCCAGCCCGACAACGACCCCGACCGGCAGAAGTGGGGCCAGTACGACTACACCACCGACGGCGCCAAAACCTTCATCGACGCCGTATGGGGTACAATGTACAACACGATTGTCAACGACAACCTGCTCATCGAAAACCTGCAAAAAGAGGATTGCCCGCCCTTCGACGAAGGGGTGCGCGAGATACTCACCGGCGAAGCCCTCGGCCTGCGGGCCTACATGTTCTTCGACCTGCTACGTATCTACAACACGGCATACAGCGTCGACCCCACCTGCCGCAACGTGCCTCTGAAAAAAGATTTCGGTTTCGCCCTTGGCGAACAGGCCACCACCGCCCAGGCCCTCGACTACCTCGTCGAAGAGCTCACCATGGCCCGTCAGCTGCTCAAAGAGCATGACCCGATAATCACCGGCATCGCCTCGACGAACAAATATGTAAACTACGACCGTCGCTTCCGCATGAACTACTACGCCGCCACGGCTCTGCTGGCCCGCATCGAACTCTACCGGGGCAACTACGCCCAAGCCTGCACCTATGCCGAGGAGGTCATCGCTTGCCCCACCTTCCGGTTTATCGAAGAAGAGGAAATCATCGAGACCGACCTCTACGGGAAAGAACTGAAAATCGACCGGCTCTTCATGCCCGAGATGATTTTCACCCTCGGCAATGAAAATATCCTCGGCATATCACAAGCTTACTATGAAAGCCTCGGTGGCGACTTCGTCAAATCAGGTGCCTGCTACGAGAGCGGCGACCTGCGCCGCAACTGGCTCTATACCAACCCCAGCGCCAACAACAAGATAAACCTCATTCGCTACCAGCGCTCCACGTTGGCCGAAGATGCCCACCTCTACGACAAGCCCGCCGTGCCGATGCTCAAACTGGGCGAGATGTACCTCATCGCTGCCGAAGCGGCACTGAACGACCCCTCGTGCAGCAGCCGGAGTGCCGCCGACTGGCTCAACACGCTGAAAAGCCACCGCAACACCACGCTCCTCCCCACCGGATCCGACAACAGCGCCGTCGAGACCCAGCTCACCCGCGAATACATCTGCGAGTTCAAGGGCGAGGGGCAGTTGTTTTTCTACTACAAACGCCGCAATGCACAGGCCATCGACGACGGCTACTACACGGGAAACACCGTGAAAATGAGCACGGCCAACTACACCTGGCCGCTGCCCGAGTATGAACAGGACTTCGGCTACGGAGCCCAATAAAATACACGGAGGACGTGAACATGAAAAAATACCTCTACCTGCTTGTGGCACTCAGCCTCTGCACCGCCTGCCGCGAAGATGTCATCGACCTCTACAACGCCGAGCGTCCCGCCCTCAACTTTGCCAAGGGTGAATTCAACCCCGGCACCTATCCCGAGAGCTACTCGTTCAACGCCTACTTTCTGGGCGTGGGAGCAGGCGACTACGAGTTGCAAATCCCCGTCAGGCTGCAAGGCACCATCGACTACGACAACGACCGCCACTACACGGTGCGGGCCAACGCCGAGAAAAGCCAGAACGCCGAGAACGGCGTGCATTACTCGCTCAGCGAGGAACAGACCTTCCGTAAAGGCCTCTACCAGGATTCCGTGACGGTAACGATACATGTGGGAGCCCTCAACACCGAAGACGACTACCGCATATGGCTCGAACTGGTACCGGGCGAGACCTTCGACGCCGGTGTGCCCGACTATCAGTATGTCGTCATCGACTTCATGAAGAACCTCAACACCATGCCCAACTTCTGGTCAAACAACAGCAAGCTGGCCAAGATACCCTACCACCCCAAGAAATGTGAGGTATTCCTCGAAATAAGCGGCATTACCGACCCCGACTGGATTGATGCCGGCGGTACCATACAACTCGAATACTGGATAAACCTCTGCACGCAATACTTCCTCGAAAACGAAATTTACGACGAAGAAACCGGAAACCGCATCTACTTCGACCTATGAAAAGAAATCTCCTCATATACACCCTGAGCCTGCTCATCGCAGGCGTGTGCGGCAGCTGCCTGCAAGACAAGGACAGCACGGCCACATGGACACCCGACCACGTCATCGCCGTGTCGGGCATTTCGAACGAGGGCTACACCCTCTACCTCGGCGACCGCTTCACCTGTGAGCCGCAGATTACCTTCTCCGACAGCACCCGGGCCGGCGACTACGACTACCGCTGGATTATCGGGAAAAGCGAAGTCATCTCGCGCGAGAAAAACCTCGACTGGGAGGTTGCCCTGCCCGAAGGCTACAAGCTCGACAGCGACATTCCCGGTGTACTGGTGGTGCGCAACACGGTGAACGAACTCGAATTCCGCCAGACCTTCACCCTGCGTCTTCTCACCGGATACACCCCCGAATACATCGCCATCTACGAAACCGACGAAGGAAACATCGAATGGATGTCGTTGCAGGGTACTCCCTATGAGTGGACCCGCACCTACGACAACATGATAGAGCGCGTAAACGGCACCACCGTGCCGGGACCCTTCATCGGAGCCTTCAACTCGACCGACGAAATAGCCATCTTCACCGGCCAC
>UQOX01000014.1 GCA_900542765.1 uncultured Porphyromonadaceae bacterium
GAGGCTCCCGAGAGCGTAGCCAAGGAATTCCCCGCCGACAAGGCCGGCCTCAATGTACTCTTCGTGCCCTCCGAAGCTCCTTACCACGAACGCAAAGTGACCCTGCTCAACGGCCCGCACACCGTATTGTCGCCCGTGGCCTACCTGTCGGGCATCAACATCGTTCGTGATGCTTGCCAACACGAAGTCGTAGGCAAGTATATCCACAAAGTGATGTTCGAAGAGTTGATGGAGACGCTGAACCTCCCGAAAGACGAATTGAAGAAATTCGCCGAAGATGTGCTCGAACGTTTCAACAACCCGTTTGTTGACCACCAGGTAACCTCCATCATGCTCAACTCGTTCCCGAAATATCAAACCCGCGACCTGCCCGGCTTGAAAGTATATCTCGAACGCAAAGGCGAGCTTCCCAAAGGTCTCGTGCTGGGTCTTGCCGCCATCATCACCTACTACAAGGGCGGTGTGCGTGCCGACGGTGCTGAAATCGTTCCCAACGATGCTCCCGAAATCATGCAGATGCTCAAAGACCTGTGGGCTACCGGTTGCACCAAGAAAGTGGCCGAGGGCGTATTGGCTGCCGAGTCGATCTGGGGCGAGAACCTCAACAACATTCCCGGCTTGACCGACGCCGTGAA
This sequence comes from uncultured Porphyromonadaceae bacterium, assembly GCA_900542765.1. Taxonomy (GTDB): domain Bacteria; phylum Bacteroidota; class Bacteroidia; order Bacteroidales; family UBA11471; genus Caccoplasma; species Caccoplasma merdavium. The sequence goes on from UQOX01000014.1 coordinate 636, forward strand.
AGGATACCTCGATTCGATTCAAGAAAAAGGCATGCTCGAAACCGTGAAAACCATTCTCTAATCCCGATTTATGAGTACACGTTATATAAAAATCAATCCCGCCGATAATGTGGTCGTAGCGATTGACCCCTTGAAGAAGGGCGACCGGCTTACGGTCGACGGCGTCGAAATCGTCCTCGTCGAAGACGTTCCCGCCGGACACAAGGTGGCTCTCCAAGACTTTGCTGCCGACGAGCACATCATCAAGTATGGCTATCCCATCGGACATGCCCGCGCGGCCATTGCCCGCGGTGCATGGGTGAATGAGAAAAACATCAAGACCAATCTCGAGGGGTTGCTCGAATATACCTACACCCCCAAGTTGGTCGATGTGTCACAACCCGATAGAGGGCTTACCTTCAAAGGCTATCGCCGTAAAAACGGCGAAGTGGGCGTGCGCAATGAGATTTGGATTATCCCCACGGTAGGCTGTGTCAACGGGGTAGTAAACCAGTTGGCCGAAGCGCTGCGCAAGGAGACGCAGGGAGCCGGTGTCGATGCCATTGTTTCGTTCCCGCACAACTACGGTTGCTCGCAGTTGGGCAACGACCATGAGAATACCCGCAAGGTGTTGCGCGACATGGTGAAGCACCCCAATGCCGGAGCCGTGTTGGTTGTCGGTCTCGGTTGCGAAAACAACCAGATGGACGCCTTCAAGGAACTGGTAGGTCCGGTCGATGAGGAGCGTGTGAAATTCATGGTATGCCAAAAGGTCGACGACGAGTTCGAGACCGGCATGGCCCTCCTGCGCGACCTCTATGCCAAAGCCTCGAAAGACGAGCGTGTCGATGTGCCCCTGAGCGAGTTGCGCGTGGGTCTCAAATGCGGTGGCTCCGACGGGTTCTCGGGCATCACGGCCAATCCCCTGCTGGGTGTCTTCTCCGATTTCCTCGTGTCGCAGGGCGGAACAACGGTGCTTACCGAAGTTCCCGAAATGTTCGGCGCCGAGACGATTCTCATGAACCGTTGCGCTACTCCCGAGCTCTTCGACAAGACGGTGCACCTCATCAACGACTTCAAGGCTTATTTCATGGCCAATAACCAACCGGTATATGAAAATCCCTCTCCCGGGAACAAGGCCGGCGGTATCTCCACCCTCGAAGACAAGTCGCTCGGTTGCACGCAGAAATGCGGCAAATCGATTGTGCGCGACGTGTTGATGTATGGTGAACGTCTCAAAACCAAGGGGCTCAACCTGCTCAGCGCTCCCGGCAACGACTTGGTGGCTGCCACGGCACTCGCCTCGGCCGGTTGCCAGATGGTTCTCTTCACGACGGGACGTGGAACGCCGTTCGGAACCTATGTCCCTACGATGAAGATTTCGACCAACAGCAATTTGGCCGCCCACAAACCCGGCTGGATCGACTTCAACGCCGGAACGCTCGTCGATGGTGAGACGATGGATACCGTTGTTGAACGCTTTATCCAGTATGTGATAGCCGTTGCCAGCGGTGAACATGTCAACAACGAGAAGAAAGGTTACCGCGAGATAGCCATCTTCAAGACCGGTGTTACTTTGTAAAAAAACTTTTTCGATTTTGTTGCAGCCATGCAATGGAATTTAAAAGATATGATTGCTCGGAGGGTTGTCGATTATTACATCGACAACCCTCCTGTGTATGAACAAATCGTGCATACCCAGGCCGTTGCCTCCTATACCCGTCTTATTGCCGTGGGGGAAGAACCCGACGCTCATCGCGTCGACTTGCTCGAAGTGGCCGCTTGGTTGCACGACATCGGATGTCCCGAAGCCCGGAGGCTTTATGGCGACAGTCGCCCCATGCACCAGCAGGAGACCGGTTGCCGCATGGCGGCCGAGTGGCTCGAAACGGTCGACGGCCTCACCACCGAGGAGAAATCGTGGCTGGCCGCGGTTGTCGGTTCACATCATCAGTTGCCGGCCGCCCGCAAGTTGCATTTCGAGCCTCTCTTTGAAGCCGACCTCATCGTGAATCTCATCGAGGGGTATTACGACAAGGCCAAGGCGGGAGAATACCTCGACAAGATGGTGACCACCGCTACGGGCAAAGCTCTCTACCGCCGGCTTTTCGGCCTTTGACCCTTTCCAGCAGAAACTCTCCTATATGATAAAACAGGGCGGCTCCCATTGCGGGGAGCCGCCCTGTTTGTGTAAAGACGGTTGGTCGCGATTACCAGCGGGTGCGGTTGCGGGGAATCTCGCGACCCGCTTGTCCTTGATGTTCCCGTTTCCACATTTTGTAGCGAGCGAGTACACGGCTTCCGTCGCGGTTGTACCAGCTGTACCCCGTGCGGCGTTCGTGTCCGATTTGCGACACGTCATATTTCTTGATGCCGTCGCGGTCGCAGAAGAAAGGGCGGTTGGTCTCTATGTCATAGAAGCGGGCCCACATGGGCGGACATTTCTCGCAAGCCACGACGCGGTAGTCGCGTTGCCCTTTGTCATTGTGGTAATATTCGAGGCGTATTCCTTCGATTTTTGATTTCTCAAACCACGCGACGGCATTTTCCACGGCGGCAATCACTTCGGGCGAAGGGTTGGGTATGTCCATGAGCAGCAGCACGATGTTGTCCGATTCCTGGCCGCTGAGCGAAGGCAGTTCATACGCGCGGGCCTTGGCCGGAGCCAGGGTCTCGAAGTCGTGTTGGGCACACCACACCGTGGGTTTGCCATCTTGTACCACTTGGGTGGCGAGGATACATTGCACACCTTTGTCAAAGGCGGTTTTGGCTCTCCCGCGCAGTTCCGCGGGCACATACCAGTAGAGCGGATCATACTCGAAGATGGCTTGCAGCACGCGCATCGTGTTTACCATGGCGTTGTCGTTGTAGGTGATATGGCGGGCATACCCTTTGGCGTTGGGGTAGAATTGGGGCCACCCGCCGTTTTCATATTGGGCGGCGAGCAGGTATTCGATGCCTTTTAAGGCGGCCTCTTTGTATTTTTCGTCGCGCACCACGTTATACATTTTCGAGAGGTAGGCGATTTCGGTCGTTGTCGAGCCGTTGTCGATGGTACCTCTTTCGACGTGTTTCATGTCGGCTAAGATTTTCTCCTTCTGTTCCGGGGTTATTTCGGCCGGGAAGTAAACATTTTTGGGCCAGGCGCCCGATTCCAGTTGGTGGATGACTAGGTTGTCGGCGATGCGTTTGGCTTCGTCGGTATAGAGGTAGAAGAAGCGGTTGTCGATGCGTGAAGCCGTGCGGGTCCAGTTCAACTCTTTTTGACGGTAATCCGAGCGAATCTGTGCCGGTGCGTGGGCGGCCAGCAGAAGGGCAACGGCGAAAAATACGGTTTTTCTCATGATAGGATAGGGGTGTTTAGTTTGTTTTTGTTGTTAGACTCGCAAAAGAGGAAAAGGTTTACGTCCGCTTTCAAATACTTGGCAATTTTTACAGGGGCTCGGAAAAGGATTTATATTGCCGCATCGACTTGGTGTGCGAAATGATAAGCAGGAAGAAATATGCCAAAAACAAATATGATTTTATCGTGTTTATGTGGGGATTGATGGTCTCTTCTGTCATTCCGGGCACAGACCCGGAATCCATTAAAAAATGAATCGTCGCCGTGGATTCCCCGTCCAGCGGGAAATGACAATACCCCTTTCCATAGGAGAATGACAGTACTCGGGCGGACGCGGTGCAACCCGTCGGCATGTAAAAAACGCTTCACCCATGCAGGTGAAGCGTTTTTGTGGGAGAAGCGTCGGGCGGCATTACCCTATTTTCTCGGCTTTGAATCCGGCCGCCACGACGAGGCGCACGATGTCGTCGTCGCTCAGGTCGCTGGTGATGGTGAGTACGCGGTCGGGTGTCGAAAGGTCGATGTCCCATTGGTTGCGGGCTACGGCCGTATTGAGGGAGGCTTCGATTTTGGCAACGCAGCCTCCGCATTTGGCATTGGTCTTGAATTTGCGAGTTTCCATACGGTTATATGATTGGAGGGTTATGTGATGGGAAATGTTCATTTCCATTTCAGTCTCAAGCTGTTGAGTACCACCGATACCGAGCTGAACGCCATGGCGGCACTGGCCCACATGGGATTGAGCAGCCAGCCGTTTATCGGGAACAGCACGCCGGCCGCCACCGGTATGCACACGACATTGTAGACGAATGCCCAGAAAAGATTCTCCCGTACGATGCGCATGGTGCGGCGCGAGAGAAGGACGGCGCGCGAGAGAAGGCGGAGGTCGGAGCTGATGAGCGTCACCATGGCCACCTGCATGGCGATGTCGGTGCCTTGCCCCATGGCGATGCTCACATCGGCTTGGGCCAGCGCCTGTGAGTCGTTGATGCCGTCGCCCACCATGGCAACGGTTTTCCCCTCGTTCTGCAACGACCCGACGAAGTCTTCCTTCTCCTGCGGCAGGGCGTTGGCTTTGAAACGGGTTATGCCCACGGCCTGTGCCACGGAGGTTGCCGTCGCGGTGTCGTCGCCCGTGAGCATATACACCTCGATGCCGAGTTTTCGTAACCGGGCGATGGCCTCGTGCGACGATTCCTTTATCTTGTCGGCGATGGCGATGATGGCGATGACGCCCTCCCGGTTGCCGTAAAAGACGATGCTTTTCCCCTCGGCCTGCCACGAGGCGATTTTTGTTTCGAGGTCGGGGCTGAGGGAAGAGGCCGTCATGAATGCCCAGTTGCCGATGCGCAATGTTTCGCCCTGCACGTCAAACTCGATGCCCTTGCCCGACAGCTGTTCGTACCGCTCGATGGCAACAGACTTTTCCCGGGCATGGCCGCTCCAATGGGAGGCGATGGCTTGGGCCAACGGGTGTTGCGATTGTTCCTCGGCACGCGCGAGCGGGGCGGCATATCGCTCCTCGGGGCGGAGCCACACGGCATCGACGACCTCGGGGCGTCCCTGTGTGAGCGTGCCGGTCTTGTCGAGGACCATGCCGTCGATTTGCCCCATCTTTTCGAGCGCGACGGCGTCTTTGATGAGAATGTGTTCGCCGGCCGCTTTGCCGATGCCCACCATGAGGGCGGTCGGGGTGGCCAGTCCCAGCGCACAGGGGCAGGCGATGACCAGCACCGATATGGCGGTGAGCAGGCTGTGGGCGAGCCTGTTGTCGCCCGGGTAGAAACATTGCCACCCGACGAAGGTGAGGCAGGCGAGTATGATGATGGCCGGTACGAAACGCCGGCTCACACGGTCGGCCAGCCGTTGTGCCGGCGCCTTGCTTCCTTGTGCCTCCTGCACCCGCCGCACGATGTGGGCGAGAACGGTTTGCGCTCCCACCGCCTGAGCCTCTACGGTGAGGACTCCGTCGCGGTTGATGGTCCCGGCCATGACGGTGTCGCCCGTGGTCTTGTCGGCCGGTATGGGTTCGCCGTTGATCATGCTTTCGTCGACATACGATTCCCCCTCGACGACACGCCCGTCGACCGCCACCTTTTCGCCGGGACGCACGAGTATGCGGTCGCCGGTTTTCAGCGTGGCGATGTTTACCTCGCACATTCCGTCGGCCGTAATTTTCATGGCGGTCTGCGGCTGCAAACCCATCAGGCTTTTCAAGGCTGCCGAGGTGTTGTGTTTGGCACGCTCTTCCATGAACTTGCCGGTGAGCACGAAGGCGATGATCATGCCCGCGGCATCGTAGTAGACCTGGGGGGCGATGCCTTGGCTTTTCCAGTATTGGGGAAAGAGGGTCATGGCCAGGCTGAACAGGAAGGCCACGCCGGTGCTCAGGGCCACGAGCGTGTCCATGTTTGCCGTGCGTTGGCATAGCTGCTTCCAGGCGTGGACATAGAAATCACGCCCCGAGTAGAGAATGACGGGCAGGGTCAGCGCCAACAAGAGCCATTCGATGTGCGGGGTGTGCATGCAACCCATCGAGACCGCCATGAGCGGCAGGGCAAAAAGCCAGGCCACGACAACCCGGTTGCGCAGCGACTTGAAGTGCCGGGTGGCGGCGGCTTCGCGTTGTTTCTCTTTCTCTTCTTCACCGACGACAAGGCCGTAGCCGGCGGCTTCTACGGCGGCGGCAATCTCTTCGAGGGTGATGATGGCCGGGTCGTAGGTGAGCAGCAGGTTCTCGGTCGCAAAATTCACAACGGCCGATTGCACGCCCCGAAGATTCTTTACGGTTGTCTCGACGTTGTTGGCACACACGGCACAACTCATTTCGAGCACGGGAAGTACGCATTTTATCATACTCATGGTACCTGTTTATCATAAATAAGCGGGGTGGGGTTGTCCATTTCGGCAAATCCCGGTGACGGGTATCACCCCTCTCTTCGCACGATGCAAAGATAGTGAAAGGCGAGGGCTGTGACAAGTGAAAAACGGAAGTTTTCAACGTGGCAGAGCCGAGCCGCCTCCTATCTTCTACAAAGATAGGACGAAATCGCGGAAAATCTCTCGCCTCACCCTCTATGTTACGCCATGAAAACAAAAAACAAGTATTTGTGACGATTCCCCCTCCCCAAAAAATAAAGTGTCATAATCTATCTCAGACAATGACACTTGACTTTTTTACAGGGGATAATCCTGCAAAAGATGCTCTAATAGAATGAAAAAGTCTATCCTCACGGACCGCACTCTCTTTGAACGTCTGTTCTTGGAGAGTTTTCTGTTTGTTTTTAGGGTATAAACAATTTCTTGTTTAAGAATGGAATTCTGTGCCACAAAGGTAAGAAATAAAAAATAAAAAGCAATATGATTTTTATTTTTTGTTAAGGTCGGGGCTTCCCGTTTTATATTATTTATCTCTTTTTCCCTATAACCGAGTAGTTTTGTTTACATATTGTGCGTGACTCCCATACGGCCACTTCGCATACCACGAGTTGCTTGCAGATATTTATGGTCTTTATTCGATTTTCTCCACAAAAAGGTCGGGTAGCGTTTGCAGGTATTGGTAGATGTCAAACTCCTCTTTGGGCGACGGATAGCGCAAGATGATGGAGACGTAATAGCGCTTTTGGCTGCCTAAGGTGCGTTCTTCGGCCTCATAGGAGGTGACGCGGCCGCCTTGCTGGCGTATCATGTCTATGATTTTGGTGATGTTGTCGTGAGTGCCTGTCGAGAATTTGATGAGGCAGCTGTGTATGCCGGTTTTCTTGAACAGGACGGTCAGCAGTTCCAACCCCAGGAGCGTGAATACCGTCGTGGCGATGCCCAGCCAGTAGAGGCCGCCTCCGATGGCCAGTCCGATGCCGGCCGTTGCCCAAAGCCCGGCCGCCGTGGTCAGTCCCCGCACGAACTGCCTGTGAATGATGATGGTACCGGCTCCGATGAAACCTATGCCGCTCACTACCTGTGCAGCCACGCGTGCCGGGTCGAAGCGGGTTATGCCCTCTTGCAGCACGTCGGAAAAACCATACTGCGAGACAAGCATGAACAAAGCGCTGCCCAACGATACCAGGAAGTGGGTGCGGAAGCCCGCTTCTTTGGCGCGATAGGCTCGGTCGAGGCCAATGATGGCTCCCAGCAGCCCGGCTACCAACGGACGGAATATCAATTCGAGGGTTGTGTCCATAATGTTCAGCTTTTGGAAACTTTCCAAAGATAAAAATTTTTTTGAATATTCGCGGGCACATGCCCCGATTTTTATGCCTTCATGCCTGTCTGTCCGTTTGCGGTTGCCGTGTTGCAAGTGGTTGGACGTCTCATTTCCCCGCCTATTCCCTCTGTCGGCGAATGGCGATGGAAAGAATCAATAAATCTCCTCGAAGGGAGCAGCTTGGAAATTTTATCACAAAATCTTTTGGATTTGCAGAAATTTGTTTATCTTTGCCTCATAAAACAAGAGAAACGTCATGTATAATATGATTCACCACCATCATGCTCATCATAGCTCTTAGCTTTAAGAGGTGGGTCGTTGTGTGTGAATTTTAATAGAGTATCGCTGAAAACGCTTGCCTCGCAAAGGCAAGCGTTTTTGTTTCGTCATCATTAGAAAAACAAAATAACATGTTACGCATTGCAATTCAATCAAAAGGCCGTCTCAATGAAGACTCCATGGCCTTACTCTCAGAATCGGGCATAAAATTGTCACCGGGAAAGCGCACGCTGTTGGTGCAATCGCCCAATTTCCCCATCGAAGTGCTTTTCCTGCGCGATGATGATATACCCGACTCGGTAGCTTCGGGCGTTGCCGACGTGGGTATCGTGGGCATGAACGAGTTCCTCGAAAAAGAACGCAAAGCCGAGGTCGTAAAGGAGTTGGGTTTCAGTAAATGCCGCCTTTCGCTGGCCATACCCAAAGAGGTCGACTACCCGGGTCTCTCCTGGTTCAACGGCCGCAAGATAGCTACCTCATACCCGGTTATCCTGCGCCGCTTCTTGGAAGAAAACAATATCTCGGCCGATATACACATCATCACCGGTTCGGTCGAGATTGCCCCCGGCATCGGATTGGCCGACGCCATATTCGACATTGTAAGCTCGGGAAGTACCTTGGTGAGCAACAACCTGCGCGAAGTCGAGGTCGTCGTGAAATCCGAGGCGGTACTCATTGCCACGCCCGGTCTCTCCGACGAGAAAAGGGAGATACTCGATGAGTTCCTCTTCCGTATGGAAGCCGTGCAAAAAGCCGAAGACAAGAAATATGTGCTCATGAATGCGCCAACTTCTGCCGTCGATGACATTCTTGCCGTGCTGCCCGGCATAAAGAGTCCCACGGTCATGCCGTTGGCACAAGAGGGGTGGTGCTCGATTCACACGGTTCTCGACGAAAAATGTTTTTGGCAGATTATCAACAAGCTCAAATCGGTAGGCGCCGAAGGAATCCTGGCGTTGAACATCGAAAAAATGGTCCTTTAATTCATAAAAGACAATGGAAATCATCAAATATCCCTCTCGCGATACCTGGTCGCATATCGTGGAACGGCCACACCTCGACGCCCGCACGCTGGGCGACACGGTTTCGGCCATGCTTGCTGACATACGACGCCGTGGCGATGAAGCCGTGAAAGAGTATGTGTCCCGCTTCCAAGGCGCCGCACTCGATACCCTCGAAGTCTCTCCCCAAGAGATGGCCGAGGCCGAAGCGGCTGTGTCGGACGACTTGAAAAAAGCCATAGCCGTAGCCCGGGACAACATCGCGCGGTTCCATGCCTCACAGGCGATGACGCCCCGCCGGGTCGAGACCGCCCCGGGGGTCGTATGCTGGCAGAAAGCCGTTCCCATCGAACGAGTGGGGCTCTATATCCCCGGCGGGACGGCCCCTCTCTTCTCGACCGTGTTGATGCTGGCCGTCCCGGCTCAGGTGGCCGGTTGTCGCGAAATAGTCCTGTGCTCCCCTTGTGCGGCCGATGGCAAGGTGCACCCGGCCGTGCTCTATGCGGCTCGGGTGGCGGGTGTGCACCGCATCTATAAACTCGGTGGCGTGCAGGCCATCGGTGCCATGGCCTACGGAACCCAATCGGTGCCTCGTGTATACAAGATTTTCGGTCCCGGCAACCAGTATGTGACCGAAGCCAAGCAACAGGTCACCCGTCACGGTGTTGCCATCGACATGCCGGCCGGCCCTTCCGAGGTGGCAGTCGTTGCCGACGCCTCGTCCGATATGGCTTTTGTCGCTTCCGACTTTCTCTCTCAGGCGGAGCATGGCGCCGACAGCCAGTCGGTGCTTTTCACGACCGATGAGCCGATTATCGAGCCCCTCTTGGCCGAGATAGACCGTCAACTGGCACTCCTCTCCCGTCGCGAATTGACCGAGAAATCGCTCGCTCACAGCCGCATCGTCCTGCTGCGCGACAAAGATGAACTGGTCGACTTGGTCAACCTCTATGCGCCCGAACATCTCATACTTCAATGCGCCGATTATGCCGAGGTTGCCGATAGGGTGGTCAATGCCGGTTCGGTATTCCTGGGTCCCTATACGCCCGAGAGTGCCGGCGATTATGCTTCGGGTACCAACCACACGTTGCCTACCAGCGGTTATGCACGGGCTTACAGCGGAGTAAACCTCGACAGCTTTATCCGTAAAATCACTTTCCAGGAAATTTCGCGCGACGGGTTGCAGCACCTCGGCCCCGTCATCGAAGTCATGGCTGCCAACGAAGGACTCGATGCCCATAAAAATGCCGTTTCGGTGCGACTCGGCAAGGCGATTCAATCTTAAAACCTCTAAGCAAATATGTTAGACCTTGAAAAATGGGTGAGACCCAATATCCTGAACTTGAAGCCCTATTCTTCGGCACGCGACGAATTTCAGGGAGAGGCATCGGTTTTTCTCGATGCCAATGAGAACCCTTACAATGCTCCCTACAATCGTTATCCCGACCCGATGCAATGGGCGCTGAAAAAGAAAATCGCGGCCATCAAGGGCGTTGAGCCTCGACGCATCTTCCTCGGTGTGGGCAGCGACGAATGTATCGATGTCTTGTATCGGGCATTCTGCGAGCCCGGTCGCGACAATGTCGTGGCCATCGACCCGACCTATGGTATGTATAAGGTGTGTGCCGACATCAACGATGTCGAGTATCGTCCGGTGCGCATGACTCCCGATTTTGATTTCGATGTCGAGGCGATGTTGGCGGCTGCCGATGAACGCACGAAGTTGATGTTTTTCTGCTCTCCCAACAACCCCTCGGGCAACAGCCTGTCGAAGGAGAAAATAGAGCAGGTTCTAAGTCGGTTCGCGGGAATCGTGGTGGTCGATGAAGCCTATATCGACTTTGCGTCGCAGCCCGGCTTCCTGCCGCAGCTCCCGCAGCATGACAATCTGGTGGTGATGCACACCTTCTCCAAGGCATGGGGGGCGGCTTCGATACGCCTCGGCATGGCTTTTGCCCACCCCGAAATCATAGCCCTTTTCAATAAGATAAAATATCCCTACAACATCAATCTGCTCACCCAGCAACACGCCTCCGAGATGCTCGACAACCACGAACAGGTGCGGCGGTGGGTCGATGAGCTGATTCAGTCGCGCGACGCGTTGCAGAAGAGTCTGGCGGCGCTTCCACATGTCAGGGGGATATATCCCAGCGATGCCAATTTCCTTTTGGTACGTTTCGACGATGCGCAGGCCGTATATGACTATTTGGTCGGCCGGGGTATCATCGTGCGCAATCGCAACAAGATAAGACTTTGCGAAAATTGTCTGCGCATCACGGTCGGGACACCGCAGGAAGATCGCATATTGATAGAAACTCTGCAATCATATCCGTTATGAACAACAAAAGCAAACGCGTGCTCTTCATCGACCGTGACGGGACGTTGGTGGTAGAACCCCCGGTCGATTATCAACTCGACAGCCTCGAAAAGTTGCAGTTCATACCCAAGGTGTTCCGTAACATGGCCTATATCCGTGAGAAGCTCGATTTCGAGCTGGTCATGGTCACCAATCAGGACGGATTGGGTACTCCGTCGTTTCCCGAGGAGACTTTCTGGCCGGCTCACAATAAGATGTTGCAGGCTTTCGAAGGCGAAGGGGTGACTTTCGATGCCATACACATCGACCGTTCTTTCCCCGAAGAAAACCTGCCCACGCGCAAACCCGGTACGGCCATGCTCACGGCCTATCTCGACGGTAGTTACGATATGTCGGCTTCCTTTGTCATCGGAGACCGCATCACCGATATGCTCTTGGCGCGTAACCTCGGTTGCCGGGGTATCCTCTATGGTGACCCGACGATGCGACAAGCCGTCGAGGAGGCGCATCTCGAAAATGTATGTGCCCTCATTACCGATGACTGGGACCGTATTTCGGAGTTCCTTTTTGCCGGGGAACGGCGTGCCGAGGTACGCCGCACCACGGCCGAAACCGATATACAGGTAAACTTGAATCTCGACGGGAACGGCCGTGGCGATATATCGACCGGCATAGGATTTTTCGACCACATGCTCGACCAGATTGCCCGGCACTCGGGCATGGATTTGCTGGTACGCTGCAAAGGCGACCTCCACGTCGATGAGCATCATACCATCGAAGATACCGGCATCGCTCTCGGTGAGGCCATCGCCCGGGCTTTGGGCGACAAGCGAGGCATAGAACGTTACGGCTTCTGCCTGCCCATGGACGATTGTCTCTGTACGGTGGCCCTCGATTTTGGCGGCCGACCCTGGTTGGTGTGGAATGCCGTTTTCTATCGGGAGAAAATCGGCGACATGCCCACGGAAATGTTTTTGCATTTCTTCAAATCTCTCAGCGACGCCGCCCGCATGAACCTGACGGTGAAAGCCGAAGGCGAAAACGAACATCATAAAATCGAGGGGATATTCAAAGCTTTTGCCCGCTCCTTGAAGATGGCGTTGCGTCGTGACATCTTCCACTATGAATTGCCTTCGACAAAAGGCGTTTTATAGGAGTTTTTATCAATTAATCGCAGCAGCCGGCTTTTCCTTCTCTTGCAAGCCGGCTGCATTTTTTTCTTTTGACATCTATCTCGTACAATCCCCGGCTCATGTCCGTCCCGCGTCGTGTCTTGAATTTTGGGGAGCTCAGGTTTTTCTTTTTCCCTTTTCCCTTTTCCCTTTTCCCTTCGGAAAGAGTGGGGTAGAGGAAGTCGTTTTCCCAAGAAATCGGCATCAAAATAAAAAAAACGAAGGAGACTTCGTGTGAAGCCTCCTTCGTTGCTATTGGGGTGAATGGAAAACTTATCCGATTTTGATACCGGCAAATCCCATGAATGCGAGAGCCAGCAAGCCGGCGACAAGCAATGCGATGGGGGTACCTTGCATGGCTTTGGGCAGTTTGGTCGTTGCCAGTTGTTCGCGGATACCGGCAAAAATCACCATGGCGAGCATGAATCCGAGGGCGGTGGAGATGGCGAAAACAACCGATTCGAGCAAGTTGTACTCCTTTTGTATGACGAGAATGGCCACACCCAAGATGGTACAGTTGGTCGTGATCAGCGGCAGGAACACACCGAGAGCCTGATACAGGGGAGGAGATACCTTTTTGAGGATAATTTCCACCATTTGCACGAGAGCGGCGATGACGAGAATGAAGACAATCGTCTGCATGAACCCGATGCCGAAGGCGTCGAGCAGGTATTTTTGCAGCAGATAGGTGCATATGGTGGCAATCGTCATCACGAAAGCAACAGCGGCACCCATACCGGTGGCTGTACTTACTTTCTTCGATACGCCCAAGAAAGGACAGATACCCAAGAATTGCGCCAATACGATGTTGTTGACAAAGATGGCGGTAATGAATATGGAAATGTAGGTAATCATATCGCTTATTTGGTTTTAAGTTTGTTGACAATGGCGATGAGGTAACCCAAGGCGATGAATGCACCCGGTGCCAGCACGAAGATGAGCGAACCGTAGTTCTCGGGGTAGATTACCATATCGAATACTTTACCTGTTCCGAGGAACTCACGCACACTACCCAGCAGGGTGAGGGCGATGGTAAAGCCAAGACCTATTCCTATACCGTCGAGCATCGAGTCGAACGGGTTGTGCTTGGCGGCAAAAGCCTCGGCACGGCCCAAGACGATGCAGTTTACCACGATAAGGGGAATGAAGAGTCCCAGGCTTTCGTAGAGTGCCGGCACATAAGCCTCCATGCACATTTGCAGTATGGTCACAAAGGCGGCGATGATGACAATGTAGGAGGGAATGCGCACTTTGTCAGGAATAAAATTCTTGACCATGGAGATTACAAGGTTCGAGCAGATGAGGACAAACATCGTCGCTAAACCCATACCCAAACCGTTGATGGCCGATGAGGTGGTTCCCAAGGTGGGGCACATACCCAGCAGCAATACGAAGGTGGGGTTTTCGGTAATGATACCGTTGAGAATGATTTTAAATTTATTCATGACTGGCCTCCTTTCCCATTTGGGTCGATGCGCCACGGGTGGCGTCGGTATTAGTATATGCGGCATAGGCGTTGGCTATGGCGTCGAGGAATGCGCGCGAACTGATGGTGGCCGCCGTGATGGCATCGACGCTGCCTCCATCTTTTTTCACGGTGAGGTTGTCGCTGGCCGGGTTTTTACCCAACACGCTTTGGTCTCCCTTTTCTCCGCGGAACCACTCTTCCATCTTTGATCCGAGGCCGGGGGTCTCGGCGTGGCTCAGAACGCGGTAGTTGCGTATCGTTCCGTCGGCATTGAAACCTACCATGACCGAAATCTCTCCGCTGAAACCTTTCTTGGTCTTGCTTTCGACGGCAGCGCCTACGAGTTTACCCTCTTTCTTGGCGGGGAAAACTTTCAGTTCGAGGTCGTTTACCGTCACGGTATATTGTTCGTCGATGGGAGCGTTGTCAAACTCCGGGGCTACGTCTTTCACGGCCGTTTCCTGTTTCAGTTTCTTCGACAGTGCGATAGGCTCTTTGGTGATGTTGTAGACATATCCCAGTAAAGCGCCCGTAATGACGGTGATGACCGTCAGCACTACGAGCATGTTTCCGAAAGATGATTGCTTTGCCATTATTTCTTAACCTCCCCAAATCGTTTAGGTTTCACATATTTGTTGATGAGCGGCGTTACGGCGTTCATAATCAGTATGGCAAATGACATACCCTCGGGATAGGCACCCCAGCGGCGAATGATGATGGTGAGCAATCCGATGCAGATACCATAGATGACCATGCCTTTGTGGGTCATGGGCGAAGTAACGTAGTCGGTGGCCATGAAGATGGCGCCGAGCAACATACCACCCAGCAGCAACTGTTGCAGGGCTTCGGTGGCTTCAAATCCGTTGGTGAGCCAGGAGAAGATGAAGGCCGTTGCCAATATCGACACGGGAATGTGCCAAGTGATGACTTTGGTGATGAGCATGTAGGCAAAACCTATGAGCAAGGCGATGGCTCCGATTTCACCGAGGCTGCCACCCACATTACCCAGCAACATGTCGGTCGTTGTGGCTTCGATGGGGAGACCTTGTTTGAGCAGTCCCAGCGGGGTGGCTGCGGTCTCGGCATCGAGGTATTGGGTGGTGAGCACGTCGGGTTTGGGCCAGGTGGTCATCTGCACGGGGAATGAGATGAGCAGGAATACACGACCCACGAGGGCGGGGTTGAAAATGTTGTTGCCCAATCCGCCGAACGACATTTTACCGATACCGATGGCTACGAGCGCACCGATGAGGATAATCCATATCGGAAGGTTTGCCGGTACGTTGAAGGCCAGCAGTATGCCGGTGAGTATGGCCGAGCCGTCCGATACGGTGGGTTTTACTTTCAGAATGAATTTTTGAATGAGGTACTCAAAAAGTACGCACGCCACAACCGACGTGAGGGTCACTACCAAGGCTCCTACGCCAAAAAAGTATAGCGACACCAGAAAGGCCGGTATCAAGGCTATCAGCACATTGTACATGCATTTGGGAATAGAGTTCCCGCTGTGTACATGTGGTGAAGGTGATACAATAAAAGTCTGATTCATAATAGCTGTTTTTCTTGAATTACTTATTTGGCGTTGCGGCTGCGAATGATGGCGCCGACTTTGGCTTTCCCTTGACGTATGAAGTCGAGCAGCGGCCGGTGTGCCGGGCAGGTAAAGCTACATGAGCCGCATTCGATGCAGTCCATGACGTGTTCTTCCTCGGCGCATTCCCAGTTTTGATAGGTTGATGCTTTTGCCAGTACGTTGGGGGCCAGGCCCATGGGGCAGGCCGATACGCATTTGGCGCAGCGGATACAGGGCTCCATCTCTTTGCGACGCGATTCGAGGTCGCGAATGAGAAGTACACCCGAGCAACCTTTTGTTGTGGCCATGTCGGTCGATACGACGGCTTTACCCATCATGGGACCACCCGAGATGACCTTTTCGGTGTCTTGGGGCAGGCCACCGCACATGTCGATGAGTTGGCTGATGGGGGTACCGATGCGAACGCGCAGGTTCGACGGTTTGGCCAACGATTTGCCGGTTACCGTTACGATGCGTTCTACGAGCGGCTTGTTTTTCTGCACGGCCTCGTACACGGCAAATGCCGTTCCCACGTTTTGTACGACGGCACCGGTGGCGATGGGCAGGCCTCCGCTGGGCACCTGACGACGGATAACGGCGTCGATGAGTTGTTTTTCACCGCCTTGCGGGTATTTCACTTTCAGCGGGCAGATTTCGATGGCCGGATAGTTGGCGGCCAGTGCCTGCATGTGTGCGATGGCGTCGGGTTTGTTGTTTTCGATGCCGATGACGGCACGGTCGACGTTGATGGCCTTGCGCAGGATTTCAGTACCGACCAGTATCTCTTCGCCTTTTTCCATCATGAGCTGGTGGTCGGAGGTGAGGTAAGGTTCACACTCTACGGCGTTGATGATGAGTATGGTGGCCGTCATTCCCGGGGGAGGGGTGAGTTTTACATGGGTGGGGAATGTGGCACCGCCCAAACCTACGATACCGCACTCTTTGATGCGGTCGATGATGGCTTTGGCGTCGAGTTTGCATTCTTTTACGAGGGTTTCGCTCCGGTCGATGCTTTCTTCCCATTCATCTCCTTCGACATCGATGATGATGGCCGGACGTTGGTATCCGGCGGCGTCGATGGCCGTATCTATCTTGGCAACGGTTCCCGAAACGGGAGAGTGAATATTGGCCGAAACAAATCCGCCGGCTTGTGCCAGAAGGGTGCCCACTTTCACTTTGTCGCCTTTGGCAACGACAGCTTGCGCCGGGGCTCCGATGTGCTGAGAGAGCATCACGACGGCTTGCTTGGGAAGGGCCGCTGTGATGATTGCTTCTCCGGCAGATAGTTTATTCTCGGGGGGGTGTACCCCGCCTATCCGAAATGTTTTTAACATATCTGTTTGTTTTATGCTGTTAATGGACTAATGTAGGTGTCTATGCTTTGTTCTCGGGCGTTTCGGCCTTCGGTTCCTCGGCTTTGGGAGCAGCCGGTTTCACTTCGGGTGTTTCGGCCTTCGGCATAACCGGTTTTACCTCAGAGGCTTCAACTTTCGGCTCAGCCGGTTTGCGGGGCGGGAAGTTGATGGCGTGTATGGCTCCTGTCGGGCATACGGCTTCGCATTTGCGGCACAAACGGCATTTCTGGTAGTCGATGTAAGCCACGTTGTTGGTAACGGTGATGGCTTCGAAAGGACACTCCTTGGCGCATTTGCCGCAACCGATGCAGGCGGCCGTGCAGGCTTTGCGGGCTACGGCACCTTTGTCTTTGTTGACGCAACTTACATACATGCGACGCGATTTAGGCCCTTTGTTGCGCAACTCGATGATGCCCTTGGGACAGGCTTTTACGCAAGCGCCGCAAGCCGTACACAACTCTTCATCGACCTCGGGCAGGCGTGTCTCGGGGTTGATGTGAATGGCTCCGAACGAGCAGGCGTTTTCACAATCGCCGTTGCCCAGGCAACCATAGGAGCAACCTGTCTCTCCGCTGTATAAGGCGGCTTCGATGGCGCAGGTCGATGCTCCGTCATAGTGGCTGGTTTTTTTCCGGTTGGCGCAGGTGCCGTTGCAACGCACGACAGCGACTTTCGGAGTTACTTCACCGACCTCCATACCCAATATGGTGGCGATTTTTGCCATGACGGGCGCTCCACCCACGGGGCACAACATACCATCGAGAGAGTCGGCTTTCACGCAAGCGGCAGCAAATCCGCCACAACCCGGGTATCCACAGCCACCGCAGTTGGCTCCGGGGAGTACGGCTTCGACTTGTCCGTTGCGCGGGTCTTCATAGACTTTGAACTTTTGGGCGACAAAGTACAAGATAATTGCACTTATGGCTCCAATACCCCCCAATGAGAGGGTCGCAATCCATACTAAACTCATTTCTTCTTAATTTATAATAGGTTTATAGGTTTTCACTTTGGTGTTGCGGCTCGACGGTAAATACCAGCGATTTTTTTATTTTTTTGCGCAACAGGTACAATGCCAGGTAATAGGGCAGCAGCGACAGCAGCGCCGAAACGCCGGCTACGGCTTCGTCGTGGGAGATGAAGTATGCGCCCGCCAAAACGCAGCAAACCACCACAAACGGGTACAAAAATGCAAGCCGCAGAGCTTGGTTGCTCATGGCTTCGGTACCCACGACCCATACGGGTTGTCCCACATATAAATCGGGTGTGTAACAAGTCGTTTCGATGATTTTTTCACTCCGGTCCGCTGCCGTACATGCCGATTTCACATGGCAGCCCGCGCAGGCCGAGTGCTGTATGATTCGGACATAAACGGTCGTCCCATCTATCTGCGTGATGGTGCCTTCGTGTTTTACATGCGTATTTTTCTTGCCCATTTTGCTATCTCAACATGGCAATATTTAATGAGGCAAAAGTAGATATTATTTCGCTACCGACCAATAAAAAACACAAAAAAAATAGGAGTCCTTTAAATAATGTTTGAGAATAAATTCTCATCATGCGTGACATGCCCCATCATGGCAGCTATTGCTTCGTCCTGCGATTATGGGGGAAATCTAAAAAGATGTTATCTCTGCGACGATGAGTCGTGTGTGGCTGTGTGCCGTTGTCCATGCCGATTTCCTGTCTGATTTCCCCCCCCCGGAAAGCCGCCATACAGCCTTTTTGACGGCATGCTTCGGGTTTGCACCCTTCGTCCGTAAAGTTTGCTGCGATAAAAATGGAAGATTCCCGAAAAATATGTATCTTGCGGCCTCAATTCAAAACATAGCTATGAAAACCTATTTAGTAACCGGCGCGGCCGGTTTTATCGGAGCGAACTTTGTAAAATACATGTTGAAGAAATATGACGACATTGCCATCGTCATTCTCGACAAACTCACATATGCCGGAAATCTCGGAACCATCAAAGAGGAATTGAAAGACACCCGCGTGGAATTCGTGCGCGGCGATATTATCAATGCCGAGTTGGTTTCGAACATTTTTACCCGTCGTTCGATCGATTATGTCGTCAATTTTGCGGCCGAGTCGCACGTCGATCGCAGCATTACCAATCCGCAACTCTTCTTGCAGACCAACATCTTGGGTACACAGAATATGCTCGAATGTGCCAAGAAGGCTTGGACCACCGGGAAAGACGCGCAAGGCTATCCCACCTATATGCCCGGAAAAAAATTCTTGCAGGTATCGACCGACGAAGTCTATGGGTCGCTTTCGAAAGACTATGACACGCCGCAGCCGCTCCACATCGAGGACGAAGGCGTGCGCCGCGTCGTGAAGGGCCGTTCGCACATACAGACCTACGGGAAGAAATTCTTTACCGAGGAAACACCTCTCGACCCCCGTTCGCCCTATTCCTCGTCGAAGACCGGAGCCGACCTCATCGTGCGCGCTTATCACGAGACCTACAAAATGCCGGTCAATATCACCCGTTGTTCCAACAATTACGGCCCGTACCATTTCCCCGAGAAACTCATACCCCTTATCATAAAGAACATACTCGAAGGTCGCAAACTTCCCGTCTATGGCAAGGGCGACAATGTGCGCGACTGGCTCTACGTCGAGGACCATGCCAAGGCCATCGACATGGTGCTCTCCGGCGGTCGTGTGGGTGAAGTCTATAACATCGGCGGTTTCAATGAGGAAACAAATATCAACATCGTGAAACTCACCATCGACACGATTGCCCGGTTGATGAAGGAAGAGCCCCGTTATCAAGCGGTCTTGAAGACTTCGCTCGAAAACATCAACTACGACCTCATTACCTATGTGGGTGACCGCTTGGGACATGACATGCGCTATGCCATCGACCCCTCGAAGACGGCCCGCGAGCTGGGTTGGTATCCCGAGACCCCGTTCGAAACAGGCATCGAAAAGACCATACGCTGGTATCTCGAACATCAGGATTGGGTCGATGAGGTCGTCAGCGGCGACTATCAGAAATATTACGAACAGATGTATTCCAACCGATAACCTCGATAAACCATGAAAGGAATAGTTTTGGCCGGCGGGTCGGGCACGCGCCTTTACCCGATAACGATGGGCGTCAGCAAGCAGATGCTGCCCATATATGACAAACCCATGATTTACTATCCCATATCGGTCCTCATGTTGGCCGGTATCCGCGATATACTCATCATTTCCACTCCCTACGACCTGCCGGGATTCCGGCGCCTGTTGGGCGACGGTTCGCAGTTCGGCGTCCGTTTCGAGTATGCCGAGCAGCCTTCACCCGATGGCTTGGCACAAGCCTTTATCATTGGCGAAAAGTTCATCGGTGACGACACCGCCTGTCTGGTATTGGGGGATAATATTTTTTACGGACAGAGTTTCTCGTCGATGCTTTCTGTGGCCGTGAAGAATGCCGAGGAGGGGCTGGCCACCGTTTTCGGTTACCGGGTGAGCGACCCCGAGCGTTATGGCGTAGCCGCTTTCGATGCCGATGGCAATGTGACCTCCATCGAGGAAAAACCGGCTCACCCCAAAAGCAATTATGCCGTGGTGGGACTCTATTTCTACCCCAACAAGGTCGTGGACATCGCCAAGACCATCAAACCCTCGCCGCGAGGAGAGTTGGAGATAACGTCGGTCAACCAGGAGTTTCTGGCGGCCGGAGAGCTCAAAGTGCAGCTCATGGGCCGAGGTTTCGCGTGGCTCGATACCGGCACGCACGATTCCCTGTTCGAGGCTTCGGCATTCATCGAGACCATAGAGCATCGCCAGGGTTGGAAAGTGGCATGCCTCGAAGAGATTGCCTACAACCAAGGTTGGATTACCACCGAACAGCTCCTGAAACAGGCCGAGCCGATGAAGAAAAACCAATATGGCCAATATCTGATTGCTCTTGCCCGCGAAAACGGGGAAAAGTAACCTCTCGCCGATACCCGTAAAAATGTCGACATGATAGAGGGCGTAAGAAAAATCGACTTGCCGAAAATCGAGGACCGGAGAGGAAACCTCTCTTTTATCGAGAGCGGACGACACCTCCCGTTCGACATCAAGCGCGCCTATTGGATATATGATGTCCCCGGCGGGCAATACCGCGGCGGACACGCTTACCGCACCCAGGAAGAGTTCATTGTCGCCCTTTCGGGAAGTTTCGAGCTTGTCGTGCGCGATGCTTCGGGGCGAAGCGAGCGTTTTTTCCTGAACCGTTCCTATTACGGCATATACCTGCCGGCTCTTACTTGGCGGCAGTTGACCGATTTCTCGACCAACTCCCTGGCACTGGTATTGTCGTCGGCGGCCTTTGACGAAGGCGATTACATATACGATTTCGACGAGTACAAAAGATTGAGTCTATGACACACCCTTCGGTCCACGATTGTGAGTTGATGACGTTGCCCCGCATCTATGACCCGGGGGGAAATATCACGCCGCTGCACGGGGGGCGAGACCTCCCGTTTGAGATACGGCGCATCTTTTACCTTTATGATATTCCCGGCGGTGAATCGCGCGGAGCCCACGCGCACAAGTCGTGCCATCAACTGATTGTCGCCGCGGCAGGGGCTTTTGAAGTCTTTCTCGATGATGGTCGCGAGCAGCGCGTCGTGACGTTGAATCGCCCCTACTATGGCCTGCATGTACCACCCGGAATATGGGCGGCGCAGCGCGAATTTTCTTCCAGTTCCATCTGTCTCGTGTTGGCATCGGACTTTTACGAGGAGGCCGATTACATTCGCGACTATGACGAGTTCATTCGATATACCCGACAGCCATGAAGTTCCAGGATTTGCAGAAAATCAATGCACGTTATGCCGATGCCTTGAAGCAGGCCGCCGCCGCGGTCATCGATTCGGGGTGGTATCTGTCGGGGCAGCAGGTGGCCGGTTTCGAAAGCCGTTTGGCAACTTACCTCGGCGTGCCGCATGTCGTGGCTTGCGGGAACGGTCTCGATGCCTTGCGACTTATCCTGCGGGCTTATGTCGAAACGGGGAAACTCTCGGCCGGTGATGAAGTCATCGTGCCGGCCAATACCTATGTAGCGACTGTCCTGGCCATCACCGACAACCATCTCACCCCCCGCTTTGTCGAACCTTCGGCATCGACCCACAATCTCGATTCCCAACGCATCGAGTCGGCCATGACGTCACGCACCCGGGCTGTGCTTCCGGTGCATCTCTATGGCCGTTGTTGTTGGGATACGACATTGGTCGAAGTCGCCCGTGCACACCATTTGCTGGTGGTCGAAGACGCCGCGCAGGCCATGGGTGCCGAAGCTCCCTGCGAGGGACTTTTCGGCGGTCGCAAAGCCGGTGCTTTGGGACACGCCGCAGGCATCAGTTTCTATCCGTCGAAAAATTTAGGCGCTTTGGGCGACGGGGGAGCCGTTGCCACACACGATGCGGAGTTGGCTCAAACCGTTCGCGCCTTGGCCAATTATGGCTCGGAGCGTCGCTATTACAATAAATATCGGGGGTACAACAGCCGGTTAGATGAATTGCAGGCCGCTTTCCTCACGGTGAAACTGGCCTATCTCGACGAGGACAACCGCAGCCGCCGCAGGCTGGCGGCCCTTTATGACCGTGCCATTACGGCTCCCGATGTCATAAAACCGCTCTTGGACGAGGGGGACATTTATCACCAATATGTCGTGCGGGTTCCTCACCGGCAAAAGTTGATAGAGGCTCTCCGACAACAGCAGATACCTACGCTCATACATTATCCCGTGCCCCCGCACAAGCAGGCTTGCTATGCCTGTTATCACGACTTGTCGTTGCCGCTTGCCGAGCAGTTGGCCGATGAGGTGCTCTCGTTGCCCATCTCGCCGGTGATGAGCGAGGAAGAGGTCTTGACGGTGGCACAGGCCATTAATGAATTCTATAAAAAAGAGGAGGAGGCGAGAGGCTAAAACGCTTCGTTGATGTTGAACATGAAGCCGGTTTTGAAATCCTTTCCGAACCCTAAATCCAGTCGCACGTTGACCCGGCTCTTGAATTCCCAGCGGTAGCCGATACCGAAGTTGGGCAGTGTCTTGGCGAAATCGAACGAGTGAAAATTCTCGAACACATTTCCGGCTCCCACCCACACGGCAATGCCGTTGCGGCGCCAAATGCGTTGACGCAGTTCGAGTTGGGCTTCCATGAGATTGTTATCACGGTATTGCCCCTCGTAGTAGCCGCGCATGCGGAACATGCCGCCAAGCCGGCTCTTCATGGTCCACGGCACGTCCCCGTAATTGAATCGCCCATGGAGGTCAAGTGCCAATATGCCCCCTTTCCACACCTTCTGATAGACATCGAAAATAAGGTCGGTCATCATGAAATCATATTTGTTGCCCAAGAATGCGGGATAGAAGCCTTGCTCTATTTTCAGGTAGATACCTTTGTGGGCATCGGTGATGACGTCCCGGCTGTCATATACGATTGAGGCTCCTGCACCGGGGGTTAATACACGGGGGCTTTCTCCGTCGATGATTTGTTCCAGGGTGCGGGGGTCGGCCTCGTCCTTCTTGGTGAAATTAGTGCCCCTTACAAAGTCGAAACTGGCCATTGGCCCGATAAACAAGTTGTCGGAGAGCCGGAAAAGGAAATCGACTTTTATTTGCGACTGCAATCGGAGATAACTCCAATAATAGGAGCTGCTGCCGGCATCATATCCTATGCCCCAGTAGTTGCTGGGCATGGAGTAAAAATATACCGTATACAGCAGCCGGTACTTGTCTTTGGGAAGAATATGCGTGCCCCGAATGCCGAGCATATAGAACCCCGATATGGAAACATTTCCAAACAGAGAAACGTTCGACGGCTGAATGCTCAGGTCGCTGCGGTCGCTGCGATACAGGCCGGCAGCCATGATGCCGATGCCGAGGTTGGTAGCGCTGGAATATTGGGGCCCGCCTATGAAGCTGATGTCGAATTTTTTCTCCGGTTTGGGCTTGTTGGCATTTCTGAAATAATCGCCTATTTTCCTGAAAAAGGTACTGTTCGACGGCTGAATGCTCAGGTCGCTGCGGTCGCTGCGATACAGGCCGGCAGCCATGATGCCGATGCCGAGGTTGGTAGCGCTGGAATATTGGGGCCCGCCTATGAAGCTGATGTCGAATTTTTTCTCCGGTTTGGGCTTGTTGGCATTTCTGAAATAATCGCCTATTTTCCTGAAAAAGGTACTCTTTTTTGTCTCCGTCGAGTCCTGGGATAGAGCTTGCTGGTTTGATATTCCTGAGCTATCTTCCTGGACATAAGATGCCTGTGCGACGCTGTCGGTTGGTGTGGCGAGCAGGCCGCATAAGAATGCCATGACAAGAAACCATGTCCGGGCAGGAGGGAAAAGAGCCTTTTGATTGGGTAGGAGTGAAAGAGGTCGCATTAGGGTTGTGTGGTGGGTGATGACGAATAAAGGTTTAACCATTCGGCGGCGGATTTGTTCCCGCAGGTGGCGGCATTTTGCATATCTGAGAGGGCTTTGCCCTGCTCGTTTATGGCGAGATAGGAGAGAGCCCGATAATAATAGACGGTCGATTGCAGTTGCGCGTTGTCGATGAGGTCCGAGAGAATTTTTAGGGCGACATCGTATTTCTCCAAGAAATAGCAGGCCAGTCCTTTTATCATGAGCGTGTAATCGTCCGATTGGATTTTCAACGCGGCCTCGATGCAGGCCATGGCTCCCTCATAATCTTGAAATGCCATTTGGCACAACGACAAGTTGCAATAGATCGAGGCTTGCAACTGTTTGCTGTCGGTTTTCGCATCAAAGCTGCGCAGCGCCTGGTGGTAGTCGACAAGCGCATTTTCCCGGGCGTCGAGTTTCTCCCAGCAGCAACCCCGCAGATAATAGGCACCGGCATTGTGTGGATTTTCTGTCAGTATTTGTGTGAGTAGAGCCACCGCCTCATTATATCGACCGGTGTGGTAGAGTTTTTCCGCATCGAGAAACGGGGTCGGCTCCACGTCTTGGTCATTTGTCTCATTGAGTATGTAACGGGGCCTGCCTTCGTCGGCGGGTTGGTAGTTGACCAGCACGAGGACGACGAATTTTTTGTTCGTCGCAACAATTTCTGTCAACTGGCGTCCCGTCGGGGCCGGGGTGGCCGAGAATCCGTCCAATTCGTCGCATCGCTCGATAAGCTTCCACAGGTGGTTGGCCTTGATGGCAAGTTTGGGATAATAGTCGATATACATGGCCGAATTGACGGCAAGTACGTTCCCGTCTTTGTCGAACAGGGGGCTCCCGCTGCTGCCTTCTTCGATGGAAACGGTCGTCTGGCAGCGCGACGGATAGTAATTGTCGGTCGTGGCACTGATGATGCCGGTGGTCGTTTTGGGGTTGATGCCCAACCGGGTAATGGCCGGATAGCTTATGGAAAAACAATATTCCCCTTCAATGGGCTCGTCGCGACGAATGCCGTAGGGAATCTCTCCGAAGGTGGTAAAATCGGGGTCCTCTATTTTCAAGATGGCCAAGTCGTTGGGCTTGTCGGTGGCAACAATCCGGGCCTTGTAGGAATGTTCGAACGAGCCGTTTGCTCCGCATATCGATATGTGTTGCGAGGATTTTACCACATGATGGTTGGTAACAATGTAGCCGTCCGGCGTTATGGCAAATCCCGAGCCGAGCGAAATGTCGTCGGTGGGCTTTGGATAGTCGATTTGAGGGAAGAGGCGGGTGAATACGATTTCTTGGAGCTGTTGTTTGAAAGCGAACGAATCGGGTGAAAATTCGATATATGTTTCTCTTCCTACCGGTTCGTTGGTTTGCGTGAACGGATTGTGCCCCCAGATGCGATAATATTCCTCGTAGTTGGTCATTTCGAGAAAATAGTCGACCATGCCGGGTTCGGCATTCTCACCTTCGAGCTGAATGACCCGGTACCGTAAATTTTCGGGAAATCGCTCATCTTCAAATCTTTCAATGGCATAAATTTTTCCGTTGCTCGATTCCCATATGCCCTCGATGATTTCGAGCGTACCATTTGTGACACGCTCGCTGATGATTTCTTTGGCCTTGGCCATGTCATAGTTTGCCACCTTGAATCGGCTGTATGCGGGTGTGGCGAGCACGGCCAGAAGCAAGAAGATGAGTATATGAGTATATCGTCTTGTCATACCCCAAGGCATCATTTTTTAAATACGGAAGAAGAGTCCGAAACTCAACATCTCTTTGATTTGGAGGAATGACCCTCTCTCATTGGGTTCGGCGCTGTCGTCGTAGCGCATCTTAAATTCGATTTTGGTAGAAAAATAACGGTTCAGAATAAAATTGAACGTGTTTTCAAAATCTACCTGCACATGCTTGTAGGAGGTGAAGTAATAGATACGCGACGAGATATACATGTTGCGCATGAATTCCCATTTCACTGTGGTGTCGAATGATGAACCGAATTGGTGTAGGATTTTCTTTCCCTCTTCTATACCATATTTTGTGGGATCCATCTTTTCGTCGATGCAAGTTTTCAGGTTGTAAGAAAATGGCGATACCGATGCCGATGAGGTGAACGCCTTGTTTTTGCTGGTGTAGTTGTGGCTCATACCGAGGTTGTAACTTAGTTCCCCCGGCGACAGGAATGAAGCTGTTCGCGTATCGGTGTTTTTCTTGTAGTTGTTGAAAAATTGAGTCTTGAAATATAGGCTGGTCGAGTAGTAGATGTTCCCGAATGCTTTGTAGCCGAATTTACTGTCGATGCGGAACAGGTCTTCGCTGATGCTGTAATTGCGCAGCGTGTCGTCGGGTGCACTGCTGATGTTGAGGTTCCATTGCACCTTGTTCTCAAAAATTATTTTGTCTTTATAATCTTTGTAGTTGAGCGTGTAGGTTTGTGAACCGATGAGGTTGAGGTTGCTTGTACCACCCTGATACCAGTTCTCCGATATATATATTTGGGAAATTTGCAACGAATTGTATAGGGTCGAAATCCAGTGTTTCAATTTTATGGGGCGGCCTTGAATGTCAAATTCCCGGGGTGCCGACGGCCCCTTCACCATGAGCATCTCTCTCCGTTTTTTCATGCGTTCGAGATGTATGGCTTTGGGCATCTTTTCGGGTGTGTAATGCACTTTCTCGGGGTGGGCGACAATGGCTACGGCTTGTGCGTAATCGCCCAATTCGGCCTGTTGTTTGTCGCGGTCGATGTTGTTTACCCGTCGGGTCAAGGAGTAGGGCGTGTCGCGATGTGAGCGATGAGGTGCATTTGGGTCATACAGCCCGGGCATTTTGTCGGGACGTTGTCCGTCGAATATGATGGGGAGGAAAATCGGGTTGACCGGAATCTCGTTCGACGGCGCAATCGTGAAGCGGTTTTTCGATTCACTCAAAATAGCTTGTGCCCGTGCACACATTTGCAGAGGTCGGGGTTTGGGCGGAATTCTTCGCAGGGTGTCTTTGGGGGAAATTGCCGCAGCGAGGGTATCGCGCACGGGCGTTGCCGGGGTTTCGACGAGGATGTCTTTCCCCGCAATGCTGTCGAGCTTGTTTAGCAAATCCTCGCTGATGAGGGTGCTGTCTTCGATATATTGTGTCGTCACATATATGGTGTCTCTCACCAGCCGGGTGGTGTCGATGTGTATATCGACACGCGCGCTGTCTTTCACTTCGAGACTGTCGATGAGTGAAAATATGTTTTCGATGAGGCGGTTCAGGCTGTCGGGCATTGACGATGTGTCGACCGGAGGCTTTTGTGTGACGAGTTTCGGCGCCGATTGTGCTGCCGTGGCAAATAACAGAATTATCAACAACGGAAAACAGTGCCTGGCAAAACGTCGAGAGAAACGTGTGTATGCTGTGGTGATGCCCATACGTTGGTCATGTGAGTCGTCGGAAATAGTGGACAAATATAGTGAAAAAAAACTTCTTCCCGAAATATAAATTACTTAATCTTGCGAAAACAATTCCCTTCGATAATTAATCGCTTTTTTCATGGCTTAATCCCAACTTTTTTCTAATTTTGCACTTTGAAAAGTTCGCATTAAAAATTCCTATACAGTGAATACAAAGTATATTTTCGTTACAGGCGGTGTCGTATCATCGTTGGGTAAAGGTATTATTTCGGCCTCGTTGGCCAAACTTTTGCAGGCGAGAGGTTATAAGGTGACGATTCAAAAGTTTGACCCTTATATCAACATCGACCCGGGTACATTGAATCCCTATGAGCATGGTGAGTGCTATGTTACCGTCGACGGCCACGAAGCCGACCTCGACTTGGGCCACTACGAGCGGTTTACCAACATACAGACTACGCGTGCCAATAACATCACGACCGGTCGCATCTACCAGAATGTCATCGAAAAAGAACGCCGGGGCGATTATCTCGGGAAAACCGTGCAGATAATCCCCCACATTACCGATGAAATCAAACGCAACGTCAAGTTGCTGGGCTCGAAAAACAATTACGATTTTGTCATCACCGAGATTGGCGGAACCGTAGGCGACATCGAGTCATTGCCGTTTATCGAGAGTGTGCGGCAGTTGCGTTGGGAAATGGGAAAGGATTGCTTGTGCATACACTTGACCTATGTGCCTTTCATCGCGGCCGCCAAGGAGTTGAAGACGAAACCCACCCAGCACTCGGTAAAACAGTTGCAGGAGGTCGGTATCCAGCCCGATATCCTCGTGTTGCGCACCGAGCACCAGTTGAGTGTCGAGTTGCGTCGTAAAGTCGCTCTTTTCTGCAACGTGGAACCCGATGCCGTCATTCAATCTATCGATGTTCCCTCGATTTATGAAGTGCCCTTGAAGATGCAGGAGCAAAAACTCGACGAGATTGTTTTGCGGAAGACCGGTATGGAGATAGGTCCCTGCCCTGAGTTGAAACCTTGGCGCGAATTCCTTTCGCACATGCAAAACGCCAAGGAGACGGTACGCATTGGCCTTGTCGGCAAGTATGTGGAGTTGCAAGATGCTTACAAGTCGATCAATGAAGCCCTCTTCCAGGCTGCGACCTACAACAATCGCAAACTCGATTTGCAATATATCCATTCAGAGAAACTGAACGAAAGCAATGCCGAGGAAAAACTCGCGTCGATGGACGGCCTGATTATTGCCCCCGGTTTCGGCCAACGGGGTATCGAAGGCAAATTCGTGGCGTTGAAATATGCCCGCGAGCACGACGTTCCCACCTTTGGCATCTGTTTGGGTATGCAGTGCATGGTCATCGAGTATGCTCGTGACGTGCTCGGCTATAAAGATGCCAACTCGACCGAGATGGACGTCAATACGCCTCACAATGTCATCGACCTGATGGAGAGTCAGAAGTGTATTTCCAATATGGGCGGAACCATGCGCTTGGGTGAATATGACTGTGTGTTGAAAGAAGGCTCCAAGGTAGCACAGGCGTATGGCAAGACCCACATCAAAGAGCGTCACCGTCACCGTTTCGAGTTTAATGGTGACTACCGTGCCGAGTTTGAAGCGGCCGGAATGCAGTGCGTGGGAGAGAACCCCGATACCCATCTCGTCGAAGTGGTCGAAGTTCCGTCGCTCACCTGGTATGTCGGCGTACAGTACCACCCCGAGTACAACAGTACCGTGTTGAATCCCAACCCGTTGTTCCTTAGCTTCATCAAAGCGGTCATAGCACACAAAAAATAATTATTTGCCTATTTCATAAGATTCCACAATGGACAAAAACACAATCATCGGCTTTCTACTTATGGCCGTCGTCCTTTTCGGCTACACATGGTATATGCAGCCGTCGCCCGAGCAGAAAGCCGCCATGCAGCGTTACCAAGACTCGTTGTTGCAGGTCGAAAATGCCCGTTTGGCACAACTCGATAACGAGGCACAGCTTCCCGTTGCTACCACTCCCGAGGAGGTAGCCGTCGATGAGCACACAGCCCGTTTGCGCAATGAATATGTCGATTTTGCTCCTTTTGCCGAAGGAGAAGAGGAGTTGATAACCCTCTCCAATCCCCAGTTGACCCTGACTTTCTCGACCCGGGGTGGCCGGCTTGCACAAGCGGTACTCAACGAATACAGCACCTACGACTCCCTGCCGTTGATGCTTTTCAACCAAGAGAACAATGCCTATGGGTTCATCTTCAAGACACAAGGGCGTACCATCGATACCGATGAGCTCTATTTCGTTCCTGAGCTTTCGGCCGACAACCGTACCCTCTCGATGAAACTTCCCTTCGAAAATGGCAGTTCCTTTGAGATTCGTTACACCCTTCCCGCCGAGGGATACATGCTCGATATGCAACTTTACCAGAACGGTATGGAGCAGATTTTGCCGCGCAATACGGTCGATCTCGACATGTATTGGAACCAGAAACTGCGCCGGCAGGAGCGGGGACGCATGTTTGAGGAGCGCAACAGTGCCCTTTATTACAAATTCCTGGGGTCAGACGTCGAACGTCTCAGCGAGACCAAAGACGAGCATGAGAGCCTCTCTACCGGTCTGCAATGGATTGGTTTCAAGAACCAGTTCTTCTCCTCGGTACTCATAGCCGATCATAAGTTCAACGGCGCCCGTTTGGAATCGACAGTTTTGCCCGAAGACAACCACTACCTCAAAAATTACAAGGCCGCGACGACAATCGATTATGACCCCATGACAGCCGAAGGTCCTTCGTTCCGCTTCTTCCTCGGCCCGAACCTTTATCCGCTTCTCAAAAGCTACGATAAGGGTCTTGACTCCGACGACAAGTTGCAACTGCCCAAACTCATACCTCTGGGTTACAAGTTCTTCCGTTGGATCAATACCGGAATCATCATTCCCATCTTTACCTTCTTGGGCAAATACTTTACCAATTACGGTGTCATCATACTCCTCATGACGCTTATCATCAAAGCCGTGCTGATGCCTCTGACCTTCAAGTCTTATATGTCGAGCGCACGCATGAGGGTGTTGAAACCCCAGGTCGAAGAAATCAACGCCAAATATCCCGGTCAGGACAAGGCTCTCGAACGCCAGCAGGCAACGATGGAGCTCTACCGCAATGCCGGGGTGAATCCCATGAGTGGCTGTCTGCCGTTGCTTTTGCAGATGCCTATCCTCTTGGCCATGTTTGCGTTCTTCCCCTCATCGATAGAGTTGCGTCAGCAACCGTTCCTCTGGGCCGACGACCTCTCTTCTTACGATGCCATATTCTCTTGGAATGCTTACATTCCCATCATTACGCCCTATTTTGGCAACCACATCAGCCTCTTCTGCCTGTTGATGACCATCACCAATATTCTCTACACCAAAATCAATATGGACAGTACGGGAGGCGGTCAGCAGATGCCGGGTATGAAACTCATGATGTATCTCATGCCGTTGATGTTCCTTTTCATCTTCAACAATTATGCATCGGGATTGAGCTACTACTATTTCGTGTCGCTCCTCATCACGATTATTCAGACCTATATTTTCCGCAAATGCATCAATGAGGAAAAGGTATTGGCCAAATTGAAAGAAAATCAAAAGAAACCGCGCAAAAAATCGGGTTTCTTGGCACGTCTCGAAGAGGCTCAACGCCAGCAACAGGCTGCTCTCAAACGCCAACAGCAACAACAACGTCGTCGTTAGGAAAAGGGACGAAGACGATATAAGCCTTAGGGGAAACGCTGCATGTGCCGCGTTTCCCCTTTTCTTTTCCCGGCGGGACGTTCCGGGGTTATGGATTATGGCGTTGTTGTGGCGTGGAGTGATGTGGAGTAGAGTAGAGTAGAGTCGATGTCCCCCTACGAGTTAGAACGGTCGGCCGTTTCCCCGTTGATGGGGTGATGGAGAACGTCCGAAGCCTTGTTCCCCCCAGTGTGAAATGACCCACTGTGCGGGTCATCTTGTCGTAGTGAGGAGGGGACAGGGGTGGAATAAGCGGCGGAAGCGCGTTTTTATGAAGAAAGGAAATTCCCTTGCCATTTTTCAAGCCCGTCAAAATACAAGGGGTTGCATCAAAATTCTTGATACAACCCCTTGGGTATGATGGATAGATAGTCGTAATTAAGGATTGATGATCAGTTCATCGAGCAGATAGTCGGCATTGGCATATTTGTCGATGATAAA
The DNA here is from genome assembly GCA_900542765.1 of uncultured Porphyromonadaceae bacterium. Taxonomy (GTDB): domain Bacteria; phylum Bacteroidota; class Bacteroidia; order Bacteroidales; family UBA11471; genus Caccoplasma; species Caccoplasma merdavium. The sequence continues at coordinate 32,307 of UQOX01000014.1, forward strand.
GAGAATGTAGCGTATGTCGGTGATAATGGAGCGTTGGTAGCGGCTTTGGTATTGTATGTCACCCGTGATGCCTTCCCAGTTGCGGTCGAAGTTGATACCTACCAGTTCGCCCCGGCTGTTGAGCACGGGACTGCCCGAGTTCCCACCTGTCGTGTGGGTATTGGCAATGAAATTGACGGGCATTCGTCCTTGCTCGTTTGCATAGAAACCGAAATCTTTTTTTCGGTAGAGTTCTTTCAGTTTCTTATCCACCACAAATTCCCAGTTTGTCGGGTCTTCTTTTTCCATGACTCCATCGAGGGTCGTTGCGAAATTATAGGTAATGGCATTTGCGGGGGAATATGATTTTACCTGACCGTAGGTGAGTCGCAGCGTGAAGTTGGCGTCGGGATAGTTGGCTTTGTCGGCGTGCAGGAGCAACTGGCCGGCGATATACGATTTTTGGGCGTTGGCAATCTCCTTGTCAATGGGTTGCAGTTCCTCGTTGATGCGACGTGCTTCTTCCTTGATGGCACGGGCATACTTCACCATGCCGTCGTTTTCAAGAAGTTTGAGGTTGGGGTGTTTTTTCCATTTCTCGTATTTGTCGGGATTGACAAACATGGAGTTTTCGAACAGGTTATCGACATATTTCCCGATGTCGCCCTTGTGTTTGCGGTTGATGGTTTTGAAGAACGACGGGTAATATTCGGGTGCAATGCTGTCGGCATACATTTTCAGCATGGCCTTGGCGATGCGGCGGTCGACGTCGGGGGCATAATCTTTGTCATAGAACGTGTAGTAGAGCTTGTCAAATGCTTCGAGGGCAGCCCGTCGGGTCGAGTCGTTGCCGTTCAAACCTTCTTTGAGTGCGTCGAAGTTGGTCGGTACATGGCTGAATTCGGTGCCTATCCACAAGGCTTCGAGCAGGTATTGCATGCGTTTTTTCAGTCCGGCGCGTTTTTGCACTTCGTGGGCAATTATATCCACGGCTTCGCGGTATTCGGCGATGTCATTGTCCCACCCCCAGTTGAGGAGTTCGTTCATTTGACGCTCTTTGAGATAGGCCGTCGATTGCAGGTCGATCATGATGTTCATGCCTTTGCTGCTCTTGTAGCTGTTGGTCGAGGAGGCATATTTCCCGGCGTATTGTATGCGCACTTTGGGGTCGGCAAGCATGGCATTGAGCATGAGCCTTTGGCGCAGGTCTCTCACGTTGATGCGTATTTGGTTGTCGATTTCTTTCCGTTCCTTGACTTCGGCCGGGGTGTAATAGTGGTTGGTGCGTCCCGGGAAGCCCATGATCATGACAAAGTCGTTCTCCTTGACGCCTCTGATGCTGAGGTCGAAATATTTCTTCGGTCGCAGGGGCACGTTGCAGGTGTCGTAAGGGGCAGGGTTGCCCAATGAGTCGGCATAGATGCGGAATATGGAGAAATCGCCCGTGTGTCGCGGCCATTCCCAGTTGTCGGTATCGGCGCCGAATTTCCCGATGGAAGAGGGGGGCGCGGCGACCATGCGCACATCGGGATAGACCTTTTGGGTGAACATGTAGTAGCGGTTGCCTCCATAGAAGGGTTTGATGATGACCGTCGTACCGGGATTGTTTTCCAGAAAATCTTTCCCTACACGTTTCTCGGCCAGCGAGTTGAGAAATTGGGTATTGAGATATTTCATCTCGATGTGGCTGGTATCCTTTTCCAACTCTTCTTCGACATAGTCGGTCACCTCCTCGATTTTGTCGATGAATGTCACCGTGAGTCCCGGATTGGGCAACTCTTCTTTGCGGCTTTTGGCCCAAAATCCATTGGTGAGCAGGTCGTTGTCGACGCTGCTGTGAGCCTGTATGTAGTCATAGCCGCAGTGGTGGTTGGTCAGGACGAGACCCTGCGGCGAAATGACTTCGCCGGTGCAACCGCTGCCGAAAATGACCACGGCATCTTTCAGCGACACCGAGTCGGGGTGGTAAATGTCCTCGGCGCAGATTTCGAGGCCGAGACCTTTCATCTGTTCGATGTTTTGCCCTTTGAGCAGCGGGAGGAGCCACATGCCTTCATCGGCATGAGTCGGGAGGAGGGGTAGCGCGGCCAAGACCAACGCACAAAGAAGGTGCACTTTGTTTTTCATAGAGGTTTGATTTTGGGTGGAAACGCAAAGCGAATATGTGAAAAAAATTTGGTTCCCGCAAGGTTTTCACCCATTTTGCATGGCTAAATGTCGAGCGTGTAGCTTTCCATCGTGAGCAAGTCGATGGTGAAAAGCCGATTGTAGAGCGGTTCTCCGCAGCCGGTGATGAGTTTGATGACCTCGGCGGCCTCGATGCTGCCGATGACACCGGGTGTGGGGCCGATGACACCCGCCGGCACGGCGTGTCGCGACGAGAGGGTGGCTCGGTCGGGAAACAGTTGTGCATATCGTTTCCCTTTGTCGCCGTCGAATACCGACACTTGCCCCCGGAAACCTTCGATGCTCCCGTAGACATAGGGCTTTTGCAAGCGGTGGCACCAGTCGTCGAGAAGGTATCGGGTGGCGTAGTTGTCGCACCCGTCGACAATGATGTCATAGGGCGTGATGATGTCGGCGGCATTTTTTTCGGTGAGGAAGTGCGGATAGGTGTCGATGCGGCATTTCCCGTTCCGTCCTGCCAAGGTGGCTCGGGCACATTCGACCTTGCTCTTCCCGCTTTCATCTTCGGTGTAGAGAATCTGTCGTTGCAGGTTGCTTTCCGATACGGTGTCACCGTCGACAAGACCTATGCGGCCTATTCCGGCGGCACAGAGGTAGAGGGCGATGGGCGAACCCAGCCCGCCGGCTCCGACGATGAGTACCGAAGCCCGCTCCAAAGCCTGCTGGCCCGAGATGCCTATCTCGGGCAGCATGACTTGGCGGGCGTAACGTTCCGATGGCGTCATGGTATTCTCGTTTAGTCGAAAATGCGGTCCCAGTCTTTCCACACCACTTCATATCCGGCTTTCTTGACGGCTTGTTCCACTTCGGCGGGAGTGCGGTCGTCGCTGACGACAAATTGTTCGAGTGCCTGCGGGTGGGTGAAGTATCCGCCCGGTTCGGTTTTTGAGCCGGCGCTCAACGATGTGGCGCCCAGGGTGGCGATGTGGTCGCGGAATTGCGGATTCTCACGGGTCGATACCGAAATGTCGACGTCGTGGTCGAAGAGGCGGAAGGCGAAAATCGTCTGCGCCAGTTGCCGGTCGCTCATCACGACGTTGGGTTGGAAGTGGCCTTCCGATGGCCGCAACCGCGGGAAATTGACGCTGTAACGGGTCTTCCAGTATTTTTTGCGCAGATATTGCAGATGTATGGCCATGAAGGTGATGTCGGTGCGCCACTCTTCGAGACCGATGAGCACGCCCATGCCTATCTTGTGCACACCGGCCTGTCCCATGCGGTCGAAGCCGTTGACACGCCACTCGAAGTTCGATTTCATGCCTTTGGGGTGGTAAACCTTGTAGCGCTCGCGGTGGTAGGTTTCCTGGAAGCAGACTACGCCGTTCAGTCCCGACTGGGTGAGCCGGTAGTAATCTTCGCTTTTGAGCGGCATGACTTCGATGGTGAGGTTGGAGAAGTAGGGGCGTGCCAGCCGCAATGCGTTTTCGAGATAGTCGACACCGGCCAAGTGCGGGTTTTCTCCCGTGACGATGAGCAGGTTTTCGAACGGCCCCAGGCGGCGTATCGCCTTGCATTCCTCCACGATTTCTTCGTCGGTGAGGATAATGCGGTTGATGGGATTGTTGTGGTTGAACCCGCAGTAGACGCAGAAATTGGTGCAGGAGTTGGTGATATACATCGGGATATACATGCTGATGGTTTTCCCGAAGCGTTGCTGGGTATACATGCGGCTGCGGACGGCCATCTCTTCGAGGTAGCGCTCGGCGGCCGGAGAGATGAGGGCCATGAAGTCCTCTATTTGCAGGTGTTCCTGCGTGAGGGCGCGGGCGACATCGGCTTCTGTTTTTGCATATATCTGTTTCGTGATTTCGTCCCACGAATATTTCTCTAATTCTTCTGAAAACAACATTTCTTTGATACCTTGTTTTTTTGTTGAGATTCTATGTGGCGCAACACATTCCTTCGGGCTGAGAGGAAGGCGGGCGAGTAGAATTGTGTTGAACAGTTTTCTAAATATAATTTCAATTCGGACAGTAGTTCGGGTTCTTCTTTGCCAAGTTCGAAAGCCAACTTCATGCTGAGAGCCTGCACGGAGGGTTTTTCGCGGGGCGACAACATCTGTTCGAGACAGTAGTTGTAGAGTTCGCCGGGAAATGTCTCGGGCCGCGGCATACGGTAGAGCAGGGAGAGCAGCAGCCTTCGGGTGCCGTCGTGGCGACACCCGAAGAGTTTCTGCGTGAACTCGTGGCGATAAGGAAGAAGCTCTTCGAGTGAAGAAGAGAGGAGCTTTTCACACGCCCACGCGGCGCGCCAAGACACACGGTCGTCGCTGTCATTGATGAGCCGTACCAGTTGGGGAATATCACTCGGATATTCTGCCACCGATGCGGCTACCTGGCCGATGGCCTGGCGTGACAACGGTTGCCCGAGAACGGTGCGTAGGTCGGTGATGCGGTCCATCTTCCTCTTATTTGATGCAGTCGTTGAGGCTTTGCGTGATGCGCATGGCACAGAAGTTGGGCCCGCACATGGTGCAATACTCGCCATCGTTTTTCGAGCCCTCCTTGTAGTAGGCCAATGCCCTTTCGGGGTCGAGCGAGAGGTTGAACTGGTCTTTCCAGCGGAACTCAAAGCGAGCCTTGCTCAGTGCGTCGTCTCTCACCGTGGCGCCGGGGTGCCCCTTGGCAATGTCGGCGGCGTGGGCGGCAATCTTGTAGGCGATGACGCCGTTGCGCACATCTTCGCGGTTGGGGAGACCCAAGTGTTCTTTGGGCGTGACGTAGCATATCATGGCCGTTCCCAACCAGGCGATTTGAGCCGCGCCGATGGCCGATGTGATGTGGTCATAGCCGGGGGCGATGTCGGTGGTCAACGGGCCGAGGGTGTAGAACGGGGCTTCGTGGCACGAGGTGAGCTGGCGTTCCATGTTTTCCCGTATCTTCTGCATGGGAACGTGCCCGGGGCCTTCGATGATGACCTGCACGTTGTGGGCCCATGCCTTTTGGGTGAGCTCGCCCAACACGTCGAGTTCGAGGAATTGCGAACGGTCGTTGGCGTCGTGTATCGAGCCCGGGCGCATGCCGTCGCCCAGCGAGAGGGCCACATCGTATTGCTTGACAATCTCGCATATCTCGTCGAAGTGGGTGTAGAGGAAATTCTCTTCGTTGTGGCTCACGCACCATTTGGTCATGATGGAACCTCCGCGCGACACGATACCCGTGAGACGTTCGCCCACCAGTTCGGCATGAGCTTTCAGCACGCCGGCGTGAATGGTGAAGTAGTCGACGCCCTGTTCACATTGTTCGATGAGGGTGTCGCGGTAGATTTCCCAAGTAAGGTCTTCGGCCACGCCGTTCACTTTTTCGAGGGCCTGGTAGATGGGTACCGTACCCATGGGCACGGGGCAGTTGCGGATAATCCACTCGCGGGTTTCGTGTATGTGGTCGCCTGTCGAGAGGTCCATGAGCGTGTCGCCTCCCCAATAGCAGCTCCACATGGCTTTCTCCACCTCTTCTTCGATGCCCGACGAGAGGGCCGAGTTTCCGATGTTGGTGTTGAGTTTCACCAGGAAGTTGCGGCCGATAATCATCGGTTCGGCTTCGGGGTGGTTGATGTTGGCCGGAATGATGGCGCGGCCGCAAGCCACTTCGTCACGCACGAACTCGGGGGTGATGTGGGTATCGATGCCCAGCATCTCGTTTTGGAGGTTCTCGCGTATCGCCACATATTCCATCTCGGGCGTGATGATGCCCTGTTTGGCGTAGTACATTTGGGTGATTTCCCGTCCGGCCTTGGCGCGGTAGGGCAGGTGCAGGTGCTTGAAGCGGATTTCATCGAGGCTCTTGTCGGCCTGTCTCATGCGGCCGTATTCCGATGTGATGGACGAGAGCCGTTCCACATCGCCGCGTTGCGTCACCCACGATTCCCTCAGGCGGGGAAGACCCTTATCGAGGTCGATTTCCACGGCCGGGTCGGTATAGACGCCGCTGGTGTCGTAGACATACACCGGGTCGTTGTGGCGCACGATGCGTTCTCCGTCGACGATGTTCACCGTGTCGGTGAGGTTGACCTTGCGCATGGCCACTTTTATGTCGTGCAGTTTGCCGGGTACATACACTTTTTCAGAACCCGGGTAGTTGTGTCGCGTAATCTCTTTTTTCATGGGAAAACGTGTTTAGTCGAGAAATGAGGTAAGGGGGCTGCTGGCGATGGCGTGGGCACATTGTGCGCCGAGGCCGGCTTCGTAGGCCCGTCGGCCGGCGATAACCGCCTCTTTGAATGCGATGGCCATTTCGACGGGATTTCCCGCTACGGCGATGGCGGTGTTGACCAGCACGGCGTCGGCTCCCAATTCCATGGCTTCGGCGGCATGTGAAGGCGCACCGATACCGGCATCGACGACAACGGGCACGCGGCTCTCGGCGATGATGATTTCGAGCAGGTCGCGGGTGCGCAATCCTTTGTTGGTGCCGATGGGGGCGCCCAAGGGCATGACTGTGGCGGCACCCACCTCTTCGAGCCGTTTGCACAAAACGGGGTCGGCCTGTATGTAGGGCAGCACGACAAATCCCATCTTTACCAGCTCTTCGGTCGCTTTCAAGGTCTCTATCGGGTCGGGAAGCAGGTATTTGGGGTCGGGGTGTATTTCGAGTTTGATAAAGTTCGTTCCGAATGCTTCCCGGGCCAGTTGGGCGGCGAGGACGGCTTCTTCGGCATTGCGCACACCCGAGGTGTTGGGAAGCAGTTGTATGCTCTCTTTGCGAATGTGGGTGAGAATGTCGTCTTGTTGCGGTGCGTCCATGTCGACGCGTTTCATGGCGACGGTTACCATTTCCGACTCCGATGCGAGAATGGCTTGTTGCATCAAATCGTTTGAACTGAATTTGCCGGTTCCGACAAACAGGCGGGAGTTGAACTCCCGTCCTCCGATAATCAATTTGTTCATAATTTGTTGTTATTAATAGATTCGATAATTTTTCGAGTTTCTTCTGCGGGCTTTTCGGCGTTCAGGATTGTCCCCGATAAAGCGATGCCGGCGATGCCTGTTGTCATGAGTCGGGGTATGTCGTCGAGCGTGATGCCGCCGATGGCGACGATGGGGAGGGTGTATCCTTTGTCTCGGCAGGCTTGTAAGATGTGCCGATAGCCTTCGATGCCCAGAATGGGACTCAGCTTCTTCTTGGTCTCTGTGAAGCGGAAAGGTCCCAGTCCTATGTAATTTACCCCGCTTGCAACCAGGTAGTCGATGTCGTCGATGGTGTTGGCCGTCCCGCCGATAATGGCTTTCTTGCCGAGAATGCGACGTGCCTCGCGCGGCGGCATGTCGTTTTTCCCGAGGTGCACGCCGTCGGCTTTGCATTTGGAGACAAGCTCCACTTTGTCGTCGAGAATGAGGGTGGCTCCGTAGCGGTTGCAGAGCGCGCGCAAGGGGTGGGCGACAGCGAGAATTTCGTCGTCGCCGGCCTCCTTCATGCGTAGTTGTATCCATCGGCAGCCCCCTTCGAGAGCGGCTTGTGCCGATGTGTAGTAATCATATCGTTCGTTGGTGTGCGTGATAAATTGTAGCATGGCGTGCAGGTTAGTGTCTCAGATAGGCTTTCAGGGTTTCCATGCGGACGGCGGTTTCTTCGGGCGACGCTGCTTCCCACAGGTAGCCGAGCATCGCGGCTCCGCCAAATCCCCAGCCTTCGATTTGTGGAAATTGTTGCGGTGTGATGCCGCCGAGGGCGTAGACGCGTTGGGTGATGATGCCTTCTTGTCGGGCTCGGTCGAGGGTCTCGGCCGGGAAGTGTGAGGTGTATCCTTTTTTTGAAATGCTGTCGTAGATGGGACTGAGGAAACAATAGGTCGTGTCGCGGCATGTCTTTACTTCATCGAGGCTGTGGCACGAACGTCCCGTGATGCCTTGATAGCCGGCCGGACACACCGGGTTGCGGCGGTTGAGGTGCAATCCGCCTACGGGGTACTCGTGGGCCAGCTCGAAGTGGTCATGGAGAATCAGCCGGGTGTGGTACTCGGCCGGAATGTGTTCCAGCAAGGTGGCGATTTCGTCGGACAAATATCCCGGTTTGCGTATGTGCATTTGGTCAAGGCCGCATTCGAGCCAACGCACGATTTGGGCCGCCTCCCCCTCGAATATCGTTTCGCTTGTAATTCCTATCAGTTTCATGTAAAATCAAAAAAAGAAAAGCCCGATTCCCGATGTCATGGGAATCGGGCTTTTACATGGTTTTGTCATCGAAGAGAATCATTATCCGCCGCAGGCAGCGTGAATGACGGTCACCTTGTCGTTGTTTGACAAGAATGTGGTTGCCCAATCGTCTTTGCTGATGATGCGGTTGTTGACGGCGACGGCAATACCCTCGGACGAGATGCTTTGTCCTAAAAGCAATTCTTTGAGAGTTGCCCGGCTGCCAACACATATTTCTTGACGGTTCAAAAAGACTTTCATACCTTATACGCAGAGTTTATCGTTATTTTGTGTTGTTTTTCGCGAGAAGAGGGAGTGGGGCGAAGAGATGGTTCAGAGGACCGTGGCCGTGGCCTACCGTCACATGGGCGCCCGCTGTCAGACCTTCGTGGACATATTGTTTCGCGAGAGCGATAGCGGTTTTCAACTCTTTGCCCAAAGCCAAATAAGAAGCGATAGCCGAAGAGAGTGTGCACCCTGTGCCGTGAGTGTTGGGCGTGTCGACCTTTTCGGCCGAGAACAGGAGCGGGGCGTTGCCCGAGGTGAAAAGTATGTCGTTCATCGCCTGTTGCATAAGATGTCCGCCCTTGATGAGGACGGCTCGACAACCCATTCCCAGGAGGACTTCTCCTGCGCGATACATGTCGGGCTCGCTGTGAATGGCGATTCCCGACAGGAGGGCGGCCTCTTCGGTGTTGGGCGTGATGAGGGTCGCCCGTGGGAAGAGTCCCGCTTTCAGGGCATCTACAAGGTGGTCGTCGCCGTAGAGACGGTGGCCGCTGGTCGATACCAATACCGGGTCGAGCACAATGTGCAGGGGTGCATATTTGTCCAACATGTCAATGGTCGCAGCGATGGTCTCGACAGAGAAAAGCATACCTATTTTCACGGCATCGCAGGCAATATCGGAAAATACGGCTTCGAGTTGTGCTTTTACGATATCCGGGGTTATGGCTTGAATGCCGGTCACGCCGCAGGTGTTTTGTGCGGTCACTGCTGTAATGACAGACATACCATACACGCCCAGTGCTGACATCGTTTTGAGGTCGGCTTGTATGCCGGCGCCTCCGCTACTGTCCGAGCCTGCAATAGTAAGGCAAGTGGGATAATGACATTCCATATTCTCAGTCGTTTTGAGAAAGTACCGGAATATGGGTCAGGCTGTTTGTGAGATATTTTGGTTTGGTTTTCTCTATGAACAAATTCCTTCTCGGCATTACCCGGGCAGGTTCATAGGGTGTAATCTCAGCCGTTTGTTCCGGCACCCCTTTTGTTTCTGTGACAAAAATAGGAAATAATTATTTATTCCGAGGAATATTTGATAAAAAAAAGACATTCCCCGACACCCGCTTTTGTGCAAAAAAGCGAGACACCAATCTCTCGATTGATGTCTCGCGGCACTTTTACTGGAAAAAAGTCTGTATATGTTCTGAAATTGTTTTTAATCGCTGAATTTGGTCGACATCGTGTAGATGTATCCTCCGAGGTCCTGTTTCCATACCGAGGTGAATCCCGAGTTAGAGGCGCTCCGGTACAATAAGGTGAGGGAGGTGATGTTCGACGGATAGTCGGGCAGTTCGAATGTGTACCATACATCGCGCGTCTCTTTCGACCATTCTGCCATTTCATAGGCGACAATGAGGGTGTCGGTGGTCATTCCCATGTAATTGGGGTCGGCCGGCGTGTTTTTCTGAATCAGGCTCACATGGCCTTCCCCGGCGTAGATTCTCACGTTCATCGTCAACATGTTGGGGGTGATTTCGGTTCCGTAAGTAATATACGGTTGGGCGATGGCGCGCAGCGTATCGGTTGCCTTGAAGTCAAAATCTCCGGGCATTTCGGTAAAGTCGTCTATGCCCCAGGTGTCGATATTTGAGAAGGTGGCATCGTATATGCCTTTGGCTTCGGCATTGGCGGTCTGGTTGTCCCAGTCGATGGTATAATATACGATGGCGCGGGCAATGCTGTCTTCGAGAGTGGGAATGCCGGCTCCCGTGATATTGAGGTTTATATCATCGAGTCGTATGCAGGGCGTGTTGTTTAGGTTGAGAATGGTGCCTGTCCCATACGAGGTGGTCATGTTGCCTTTATCGCCGAGGCAGCTGCTCAGGCCGCAAAGCGAGAGCAGAATGAGTGAGGAGAAAATGAGTCCTTGTTTTGTCCGTTTCATATTTAATGTTTTTGTGTGTTAGAATTTGGTCCTGATTCCCAAGTGGAAAGCAAAGTTCAACGGCTTGTCTTTCCACAGGTTTTCGATGGATTTGTTCCCGTTGTCGAAGAAATAGGCGAGAGCCGGCTCGGCATAGATGTCGAAGTGCCGTGAAATGATGTAACTGACGCCGACTTTTAGGTGGGCCGACCATTGTACTCTCCGGTCTCTGATATTCTCGGTATAGGTACTGTATGCCAGTTGCGTGTAAGTGTCATCGGTTCGACGGCCGTAGATGTTGAAGTCCATTCGTGGCCCGGCCGCTGCATACAGGCCGATGAAGCGTGTATTGAAAAATTTGAATCGCACCATGAGCGGGATTCCCAGGTAATGCAATTCTTGTTTTCCTTCGCGTTGCAGGTTCTCGGTTTTATAGTCCGAACGCAGCAGGGTATATACCAGCCCGCTTTCGAGTCCCCACCGTTTTCCGAATTGCTTTTCGACCGTGATGCCTACCGAAATGGGTACTTTATGTTGATATTTCAGTATCTGGCTCTCATTGGCATAATAGAGGTTGCTTCTCGTGATGCGGGTGTCCTGGGCATACTGGGTGGCCGAGATGGCATTGGCCGAGACGATGCCCAAGGAACAGCCCGGGTCGTTTTGTCGGTCGCTTCTCTTCCGGCTGGTGGGAGAGGCGTGGGCATATTGCATGGTTGTCGTGTGGCCTGACGTTGTCTCTTTTGCCCGATGCGACGGCTCTGTTCCGCTATTGTCGACCGAGGTGCCTTCTCCCCGGATTTCCCGCCCGGCCTTGTTGTCGTGGCGGTGATTCTCTTCCGAGGGTTGCCCTTGAAGAGTCTCTTGGGAAGTGGTGACTGCGTCGGAGCCGTGTACTTGGGCAGGAAGTTGTTGCTCTTGCCCGATTTCTTGTGCCACCATGTCGGGTCGTGTGGCGGCCGGCTTGGAGCCGGTTCCGATTGACGCCCTTTCGGCCATTGCCGGTTGTCCCTGATTTTGGTTGTCGGGGCTTTGTGCCTGTGTCTCCGTCAGGGTCGGCGAGAGTGATTCTGTGGCGAGACTTGCCTCTTCAATCGTTTGCTGCACCCATCTCGTCCCGGACGTGTGGGGTTGCAGGAGCAAGTAGCCCGACAGCCAGCAAGCCAACAGCAACGATGCGGCAGCGGCATACCGCACATACTTTTTCCAGACAGGGACCTTCCGCTTCGACGGCAGTCGGCGCTCTATCTCCTCCCAAAGACCGTCGGGAACGTCCACTTCATGGTCTTTCAGTTTCGATTGTATCACTCTGTCTGATGGTTTCATTCTATCTTATCTTCCTTTGCAGAACCTTATAGTTCGTTCAAACGTTTTTGTAACCATTTCTTGGCCCGGGTCAGTTGAGAACGCGAGGTGCTCTCGGTAATTCCCAGCATCGTGCCGATTTCTTTGTGGTTGTATCCTTCCACGACGAAGAGGTTGAATACGGTTCTGAAACCGGCCGGTAACTCGGCAATCAACTCCATCAATTCGTCGGCCGACATCTGTTCGACCGTTGAGTCGTCGATTTCTTGCAGGGGCTCGTTGTCGTCGATGTCGACGGTTTCGCGCAAGATGTCGTTGCGACGGAGATACTCCAAGGCGGTGTTGATAAATATTTTTCTCACCCAACCCTCAAAAGAGCCATTGCCCGTGTAGCTGTCGATTGCCGTAAAAACCTTGATAAATCCCTCTTGCATCAAGTCTTGTGCCGTGTCGTAGTCGCGACCGTAACGCATACACACCGCCATCATTTTGCGGGCGTACAAGTCGTAGAGGGCACGTTGCGCCTGGGGATTGTTTTTTCTGCAATTGTCGATCAGCTCTTTTTCTGTCATGAGAAAGTGGCAGGGCTTTTTGACAAGCAGCTATTAGTCAGATGTGGAAAATCGACTAATAGCTGCATGATGAGATGTTTTTTTTGAGGTTTTTATGACCTCTTGTGTTTTTTATGCTCTTTTTAAAGCATCAGGCAAGTTTGTGTATGACGAGACCCGACCGCAGTTTGGGTTCGAACCAAGTCGTCTTGGGGGGCATGATGTTGCCCGAGTCGGCAATATCCATGAGTTGTTTCATCGAGACGGGGTAGAGGGCGAGAGCCACTTTCATCTCTCCGCTGTCGACACGGCGTTTCAACTCTTCGAGACCGCGTATGCCGCCTACGAAGTCGATGCGTTTGTCGCTGCGCAGGTCGGTGATGCCCAAAATGTCGCGCAGAATCAAGTCCGACGAAATCGTGACATCGAGTACCCCGATGGGGTCGTTGTCGTTGTAGGTGCCGGCTTTGGCTGTCAGCGAGTACCAATCGCCGCCGAGGTAGAGCGAGAAGTTGTGAAGGGCGGTAGGGTGATAGATTTCCTTCCCTTTTTTCTCGACGGTGAAATTCTCGGCCAGTCGGGCGAGGAAGGCTTCATCGCTCAGCCCGTTGAGGTCTTTTACCACACGGTTGTAGTCGATGATGTGCAGTTGCGATGCCGGGAAGCACACGGCCAGGAAGTAGTTGTACTCTTCGTCGCCACGGTGGTTGGGGTTTTGGCGGGCTTTTTCGGCACCGACAAGAGCGGCGGCAGCGGTGCGGTGATGGCCGTCGGCAATGTAGAGGTAGGGAATGGCGGCAAACAACTCGGTGATGCGCTGTATGGTGGCCGGGTCGTTGATGAGCCAGAAGTGGTGTCCGAATCCGTCGGGAGCCGTGAAGTCATACTCGGGCTCTCCTTTTACGGTTTCGGCCACGATGGCGTCGAGTTCGGCATTGTCGGGGTAGGCAAAGAATACCGGTTCGATGTTGGCATTGTTGATGCGGACATGTTTCATGCGGTCTTCTTCCTTGTCGCGGCGGGTCAGCTCATGTTTTTTTATCACGCCGTTGAGGTAGTCGTCGACGTTGGCGCATACGACGAGGCCATATTGGGTGCGGCCGTTCATTGTTTGGGCGTAGACGTAGTATTTTTCGCTCGGGTCTTGTACTAGCCACCCTTTTTTCTGGAAAAGGTTGAACTGCTCGACAGCCTTGTCATAGACTTTGGGGTCATGTTCGTCGGTACCCGGTGCGAAATTGATTTCGGGTTTTATGATGTGGTAGAGCGATTTCTCGTTCCCGGCAGCCTCGGCGCGGGCTTCTTCCGAATTGAGCACGTCGTAGGGGCGTGAAGCGACCTCTTCGACCAGTTCACGAGGCGGTCTTATTCCTTTGAAGGGTTTGATTTTTGCCATACGGTTTTGTTTTTAAAATAAAAGAGGGTGAGCTATTGCATAGCGTGCGATAGTATCACCCTCTTATAAATAGTGTCAGGTCTTTATTTGTTCACTCTGAATTTGTCGATGCCCTCTTTGAGGTATCCTACCGATTGTTTGGCGGCGGCGATACCGGCATTGATGTTGGCTTCGGCTGTCTGTGCACCCATTTTCTTGGGGGTGAAGAAGTAGCGACCGGCGAGTTTCTCGGCGAATACGTCGGCGTTGGCGGGGGCAATATCGGAGATGTACCGGAAGTCGGCGCGTTCTTCCATGAGGGCCACCAGTTCTTCTTCGTTGATAACCTCTTTGCGGGCGGTATTGATGAGGACGGCGCCTTTGGGCATCTGTTTCAACAGGTTGTAGTTGATCGATTTTTTGGTCTCATCGGTAGCGGGGATATGCAACGATACATATTGGCAGGTCTTGTAGAGCTCGTTGATGTCTTCGATGGGGGTGACACCGGCTTCTGCAATGACGTTTGAGGGGCAATAGGGGTCAAATGCATATACGTCCATACCGAAACCTTTGGCTATGCGGGCCACATTGCGGCCTACCTGTCCGAAGGCGTGGATACCCAGTTTCTTGCCTTTGAGTTCGGTGCCCGACGTGCCGTTGTAGAAGTTGCGAATCATCATCACGGCCATGCCGAATACCAATTCGGCGACGGCGTTGGAGTTTTGACCCGGGGTGTTCATTACGCACACGTTGTGTGCCGTGGCGGCAGCCAAGTCGATGTTGTCATAGCCGGCACCGGCGCGCACGACGATTTTCAGGTTTTTGGCGGCGTCGAACACCTCGGCGTCGATGATGTCGCTGCGCACGATGATGCCTTCGACATCTTTCACGGCTTCGAGCAGTTTGGCTTTTTCACCGTATTTTTCGAGGAGCACCAGTTCCAGTCCGGCACCTTCGATTTCTTTTTTGATACCTTCTACCGCAACGGCTGCAAAAGGTTTGTCGGTTGCAACTAATATTTTCATGATGCGATAAGATTAGTGTTTTCTTTCAAATTCCTGCATCGTGGCGATGAGGGCTTCGACGCTCGATTTGGGCAGCGCGTTGTAGAGCGAGGCGCGGAATCCGCCCACCGAACGGTGACCCTTGATGCCTACCATGCCTTGTTCGGCGGCAAACTTGGCAAATTCTTCTTCGAGTTCCTTGTATTCATCGCTCATGACGAAGCATACGTTCATGATTGAACGGTCTTCGGGAACCACCGTTCCGCGGAACAGTTTGTTGCGGTCGATTTCGTCGTAGAGGAGAGCGGCTTTTTCGATGTTCATCTTTTCGAGCACCTTCACGCCACCCAATTCTTTGTAGTATTTGAGGGTTTGCAGGGCGGCGAATACCGGCAGGCAAGGAGGCGTGTTGAACATGGAGCCTTTCTTGATGTGGGTGCGGTAGTCGAGCATCGTGGGGATAGCGCGGTCTACATGACCCAAAGCCTCTTCGCGCACGATGGCAATCGTGACACCGGCAGGGGCGAGGTTCTTCTGTGCACCGGCATAGATGATGTCATATTTCGACACATCGACGGGGCGAGAGAAGATGTCCGACGACATGTCGGCTACCAAAGGTACTTTCACGTCGGGGTCTTGACGCAACTCGGTTCCGAAGATGGTGTTGTTGGTCGTGATGTGGAAGTAGTCGGCGTCTTCGGGTACGGTGTAGTCTTTGGGGATATAGGTGAAGTTGGCTTCTTTCGACGATGCAACGACGTCGACTTCGCCAAACAGTTTGGCCTCTTTGATGGCATTGACGGCCCAAGTACCTGTTTCGAGGTATGCGGCTTTCTTTTTCAGCAAGTTGAAAGGCACCATGCAGAATTGCAGGCTGGCTCCGCCGCCGAGATATACGACATCGTAACCGGCCGGTACGTCTAATAATTCTTTGACCAGAGCGCGGGCTTCGTCCATAACGGCCGAAAATTCTTTGCTACGGTGTGATATTTCCAGCAAAGAGAGTCCTGTCCCAGCGAAATCCAGTACAGCGTCCGCTGTATTTTTAATGGTGTATTGGCTCAGAATTGAGGGGCCTGCATAAAAATTGTGCTTCTTCATTTTGAAATATTTTTAGTGTATCGATATTCTGATATATGGTTCTCAAATGAAATTTTCGAGGGAACAAATTTATGTTTTTTTTTGACCTTTGCCAAGAAAATGTCAAATAAAAAGGCCGTAAAAGGAACATATTTTCCTTTTTGCGGCCTTTTTGGCATATCGGCTTTACAAAATATCGGTTTGCGCCCTTTTTCTTGTTTGGAGAGGCTTTATTTGTATTTGTCGCCCCACAAAGCACGCAGGCGTTCTTTGTGTCTCTCTTCGGCGGCATTGGCCTGCGGTTTCCATATCGTGGCGTTTTTGAGCTCGTCGGGCAGGTATTGTTGTTTTACGAAATTTCCGTCGTAGTCGTGGGCATAGAGATACCCTTTTCCATAGCCCAGCTCTTTCATGAGGGAGGTCGGCGCGTTGCGCAGGTGGAGGGGAACAGGCAGGTTGCCGGTCTGTTCGACGCAGGCGAGTGCGTCGTTGATGGCTTTGTAGGCCGAGTTGCTTTTGGGGCTGCATGCCAGATACACGGCTGCTTCGGCCAGGGCGATGCGCCCTTCGGGCCAACCGATGTTTTGCACGGCTTCGAATGCGGCGTTGGCGATGAGCAGGGCATTGGGATTGGCCAACCCGATGTCTTCCGAGGCCGAGATGACCAGTCGCCGGGCGATAAACTTGGGGTCTTCTCCTCCTGCCACCATGCGAGCCAGCCAGTAGACGGCTCCATCGGGGTCGCTGCCGCGTATCGACTTGATAAAGGCCGAGATGATGTCGTAGTGCATTTCGCCCTCCTTGTCATAGGCCATCGGGTTTTGTTGCAGACGGTCGGTCACCACGGCATCGTCGATGACGAGTGGCTCGCTTTCGGGGGTGGCGTTGGCAATGAGGTCGATGATGTTGAGCAACTTGCGGGCGTCGCCGCCGGCGTAGCGGAAGAGGGCAGTCGTCTCGCGCACGTCGACCTTGCGTTTTTGCAACTCTTTGTCGCTCTTCAAGGCCCGGTCGAGAAGCTGTTGCAGGTGGGCGACGTCGAGCGATTTGAGCACATAGACTTGGCAGCGGGAGAGGAGCGGGCGTATGACTTCGAACGACGGGTTTTCGGTCGTGGCACCGATGAGGGTCACCGTGCCGTCTTCTACGGCGCCCAGCAGCGAGTCTTGCTGCGACTTGTTGAAGCGGTGTATTTCATCGATAAACAAGATGGGGCGGCTCTGCCTGAAAATGCCGTTGCCTTTGCATTTTTCGATGACTTCACGCACCTCTTTTACCCCTGAGTGTATGGCACTCAGGGTGTAGAAGGGGGCTTTGAGTTGCACCGAGATGATGTGGGCGAGTGTCGTTTTGCCGACACCGGGAGGACCCCACAGTATGAAGGAGGAGATTTCTCCGCTGTCGATCATGCGCCGCAGCACTGCCCCTTTGCCCACGAGATGTTCCTGCCCGATGTATTCATCGAGCGTTTTGGGGCGCAGTCGTTCGGCTAAGGGGGTCAACATCGGTGGTCTGGTCGCGTTAGGGTCAGAAGGGGGTCAATCACTCCTCTTCGGTGTAGCGTTCGATGGTTTGAGCCCGGTCGGGACCTACCGATACGATTTTGATGCGTACTCCCAGCTCCTCTTCGAGGAAGGTGAGGTAGGCATTGAATTCCTCGGGGAACTCATCTTCGCTCTGCATGTGGGTCATGTCGCATTTCCAGCCGGGGAATTCGACATACACCGGTTCGATTTTGTCGTCGATTTCGAAGGGGAACTCATCGGTCTCTTGTCCGTCGATGCGGTATGCCACGCAGGCTTTGATGGTGTCGAAGGTGTCGAGTACGTCGCTCTTCATCATGATGAGGTCGGTCACGCCGTCGATCATGATGGCGTATTTCAGGGCGACGAGGTCGATCCAGCCGCAACGGCGTTCACGGCCGGTGACGGCACCGTATTCGTGACCGATGTCGCGGATTTTCTTTCCGGTCTCGTCAAAGAGCTCGGTGGGGAAGGGGCCGCTTCCCACGCGGGTGCAATAGGCTTTGAATATGCCATAGACTTTGCCGATGCGGCCGGGGGCTACGCCCAGGCCGGTGCAGGCTCCGGCACAGATGGTGTTCGACGAGGTGACAAAGGGGTAGGAACCGAAGTCGACGTCGAGCAGCGTGCCTTGTGCTCCTTCGGCCAGTACCGACTTGTCGTCTTTCAGCAGTTTGTTGATTTCGTGTTCGCTGTCGATGAAACGGAACTGTTTCAGGTAGTCGAGCGAAGCAAACCACTGGGCTTCGAGTTCGGTGATGTCATAGGTGTAGTGGAGCGATTGGAGTATGGCTTCGTGGCGCGCCTTGGCCTTGGCATATTTTTCTTCGAAGTTGTGGAGCAGGTCTCCCACGCGCAATCCGTTGCGGCTCACCTTGTCGGTATAGGTGGGGCCTATGCCTTTGCCCGTCGTGCCTATTTTGCCGGCGCCCTTGGCTGCCTCGTAGGCGGCGTCGAGCATGCGGTGGGTGGGAAGTATGAGGTGGGCTTTCTTCGAGATATAGAGTTGGCGGGTGATGTCGTGGCCACTGGCTGCCAGCGCCTCGGCTTCCTGCTTGAAGAGTACCGGGTCGAGTACGACACCGTTGCCGATGATGTTGATTTTCCCGCCTTGGAATATACCCGAGGGTATGGAGCGGAGCACATATTTCTCGCCGTTGAATTCCAGCGTGTGGCCGGCGTTGGGGCCACCTTGGAAACGAGTGATGACGTCGTATTTCGGAGTGAGAACATCGACGACTTTGCCTTTGCCTTCGTCGCCCCATTGCAATCCTAATAATACATCTACTGATTTCATAATTGATGTGTGAGGTTATTTATTGTTGTTTTGATTCTTTTTCGTTGTTTTTCTTGCGTAACTCTTTTTGTTCGGCTTGCATGCACGATGAGCAGATGCCGTAGACATAGAGGGCATAGTAGGCCGTGGTGAATCGTGCGAATTTTTTTTGCGACAGCACTTCGAGCAGTTTGGGGTCTTTTACCTCTCTTATCTTTCCGCAGCGGGTGCAGATGAGATGGTGGTGATTGGCCATATTGTATGATTTTTCATACTGTGCCGGGTGGTTGCTGAACTGGTGTTTGCGCACCAAACCCGCATCGACCAGCAGGTCGATGGTGTTGTAGACTGTGGCACGGCTCACCCGGTATTCGCCTTTCGCCATCATCTTATAGAGCAAGTCGACATCGAAATGCTCGCTTGTTGCATAGATGGTGTCCAGTATCTCATATCGCTCGGTCGTCTTTCTCAACTTCTTCGCTTCGAGATATTGGGTCAACTTTTGTCTGACGATTTCTCGGGTTTTCTCCTCAATCATGGCGCTATCGTTATGCCAAACGAGGCAAAGATAAAAAATAAAACCGAAATATCGCCTTCGAATAGCCAGATACTTGCGATTAAAAAATAGAATGTTGGCTGCGTGTCGTCTCTTATGGAATGTCGAGGCACCGGCTCCCGGCCGCGGAATGCGGTTTATTCGCCTTCCTGCTCGTGGCAGAGGTCGATGAGGGCGTCGGTCAGATGGCGCCGCTCTTCGGGTATGGCCGCGGTGGAAAGAATCTCCGCCGTGGCGGTGGCATTTTGGGGCGAGGCAATCACCAGCCGTTCGATGCAGCCTGTCGCCGCCGATAACGTGTGGACGGGAACCTGGCCGCATAGGAGGGCGAGATAGGAGGCGAGGAGGTGGCGTGTCTCTTCGGGCGACGGCTCGTATTTCCGGGCGAACAACCGGCTCCATAATTGGTATCCCGTGTATCGTGCCAGGTCGTTTGCCGACCCGATGCAGTCGGCCGCCAGTCGTCCCGCCTCGGTGATGTGGGGGAAAATGTTCATGCAACACACGTCGGCGATTTCGGTATAGGGAATTTCCTCGACCCATTTCCGTGCGGTGGGCAGTTCCATCTCCGCGGCAGGATAGAGCCAGGTGGCCAGCATCTTCGATTCTCTCACCGATTCGTTCCATAACCGTTCGGCCAGCTCCTTTTGTGGCGGAATGGAGGCGGCGATGCGGCGCAATAACGGGAGGGTGAGGCCGAAGTTTACCCGGTAGGTTATTCCCTTTTCCCGCATGCTGGCGGCGACGATTCCGTTCATGGCTTTGCGGAATTGCCGTTTTATTTCTCTCATTTGCTCTTCGATGGTGGTCATGGGCAGAAATTTAGAAGGGCAAATTATCCTCTTGTTGGTTCAGGAAATTGGTGTTGGGGCTGATGTTTTTTGTCTCTCCGTTTCCGTTTTCGGTCGGTTTCTGTGCCGATTTCTTGTTGATTTTCGAGGGAATGATGGTGTCGTCTTTCAGGTTTTGGAAACGGGCCAACTCGGCGCGGAAACGCAGCCGCACGTCACCCACGGCACCGTTGCGGTGCTTGGCGATGATGATTTCGGCCAGTCCCACGAGGGAGTTGCCCTTGGCGTCTTCGGTTATTTTATAGTATTCGGGGCGGTGTATGAAGCATACCATGTCGGCATCTTGCTCGATGGCTCCCGACTCGCGCAGGTCGGCCAGTTGCGGGCGTTTGCCTTCGTCTCCGGTACGCGTTTCCACGCCACGGTTCAACTGCGAAAGGGCGATGATGGGAATGTTCAATTCCTTGGCCAATCCTTTGAGCGAGCGGGAAATGGTGCTCACCTCTTGTTCTCGGCTGCCGAAGTTCATGCCGCTGGCGTTCATCAGTTGCAGGTAGTCGATGATAATCATCTTTATGCCGTGTTCCCGTACCAGACGCCGAGCCTTGGTGCGCAACTCGAAAACCGAGAGGCTGGGGGTATCGTCGATGTAGATGGGGGCGTCGAACAGGTCGTTGATTTTGGCGTTCAGCTGTTCCCATTCGTGGGGAGCGAGCTGCCCGCTTTTGATTTTCTCTCCGGGAATTTCGCAGGTGTTGATTATCAGGCGGTTTACGAGCTGCACGTTCGACATTTCGAGCGAGAAGATGGCCACCGGCGTGTTGTAATTGATTGCCATGTTTTTGGCCATCGAAAGGACAAACGCCGTCTTTCCCATGGCCGGACGGGCTGCGATGATGATGAGGTCGGAGTTTTGCCAGCCCGATGTCATTTTGTCGAGGTCGGTAAATCCCGATTGCAGACCGCTCAATCCGTCTTTCCGGTTCGATGCGATTTCGAGTATGCGCAAAGCCTCGTTGATGATGGGGTTGATTTGCGTGAAATCTTTCTTGACATTCCGTTGGGAAATCTCAAACAACTGGCCTTCGGTCTTTTGCATCAGGTCGTCCACGTCGACGGTGGCGTCGTAGGCATCGCCCAGTACTTCTCCGGCAAAGCGTATCAATTCCCGCGCCAAGTACTTCTGCATGATGATGCGGGCGTGAAATTCGATGTTGGCGGCCGACGATACCCGGCTGGTCAGCTCGGTGATGACATATTCGCCCCCCACTTCTTCGAGGCTTCCGTTGCGGCGCAACTGTTCGCACACGGTGAGCATGTCGATAGGCTCCTGCTTCATGGCCAAGTCGACAATCGCCTTGTAGATGAGCTGGTGTTTGTATTCGTAGAAGCATTCGGGTTTCAGTATGTCACTGATGATGGAGTAAGCATCTTTTTCGAGCATCAAGGCACCCAGCACGGCCTCTTCGAGTTCGCGGGCCTGGGGTTGTAGCTTCCCCATCTCGGCCATCGGGGTGAGAGCCTGGGGTTTCTTGCGGGCAGGGGTTTTGCGTCCGGATATGATTTCCATGTCTTTGAGAGTAAAAAACGGAATTTCGTTGGGGCTACAAATATACAAAAAATAGAATTGCTATTCCTTTTGGAAGAACAGTCCAAATCTTTTTTTTGATTTCCCTGATGCCGGGATTCCCGGGGGAGTCTTGTTCCATGAGCGGTTCGCCGCTTTCTGCCTTGCCCCGATTGTGGGGAAGAAATCCGTGTTATTTCAGATAAAATTCCTACATTTGCCCCGCAACAGAAATCGTTTATATGTTACTCTTTCCCAATGCCAAGATAAATCTTGG
This sequence comes from uncultured Porphyromonadaceae bacterium, assembly GCA_900542765.1. Taxonomy (GTDB): domain Bacteria; phylum Bacteroidota; class Bacteroidia; order Bacteroidales; family UBA11471; genus Caccoplasma; species Caccoplasma merdavium. The sequence goes on from UQOX01000014.1 coordinate 54,057, forward strand.
GTTGAACATCTTGTCCCGACGTCCCGACAAGTATCACGACATAGCAACCATATTCTATCCCGTGGGGTGGTGCGACGCTCTCGAAGTCGTTCCCGCGGCAGACCGGGAATCGGGTTGCGATTTGCACCTTTCGGGGCTTGCTATCGACGGCAGGGCAGAAGACAATCTGGTCGTCAAGGCTTATCGCATTCTTTCCCGACGTTATCCGATACCTCCCGTCGAAGCCTATCTTCACAAGGTCATACCTTTTGGTGCCGGGCTGGGAGGCGGTTCGTCCGATGCCTCGACGATGTTGCTGCTCTTGCGCCGGCTGTTTTCTCTCCCGGCCGATGACGATGAGTTGGCGGCATGTGCGGCGCAACTCGGAGCCGACTGCCCGTTCTTCATCTACAACCGACCGATGTTGGCCGAGGGTATCGGCGATCGTCTGTCGCCTGTCGACCTCTCTTTGCAGGGATACACGCTTTTCCTGGTGAAGCCCCCAATCGCCGTCTCTACGGCCGAAGCCTATTCCCGGGTAGTCCCGGCACTGCCCGACGAGCCTTTGTCGGCCGTCGTGCAGAGACCCGTGGGCGAATGGAAAGATTGCCTGGTGAATGATTTTGAGAAGAGTGTTTTTTCTCATTACCCCGAGTTGGCTCGTCTCAAAGCTCGCCTGTATGCGTGCGGGGCCGTCTATGCTTCGATGTCGGGCTCGGGTTCCACGCTATATGCCCTTTTCCGTTCTCTGCCCGAGGGCATTGAGCGAGAATTCCCCGGCTGTTGTGTTTGGTCGGGCCCTTGCCAATATTGATAGAGAGTTGGGCCGACCCCTCCAAGGCTGACAAAAAGACCTCTTGCCGGCCTGGCAACGTTTTTGCTCTACTCTGTGTGACACATCACACAGGGTTGCCCCGAAGAAGTGATGCCTATTCTTATAAATTGTTGATAATGAAATATAAATAAAATACAAAATGAAAGAACAAACATCTGAAACTCCCGAAAAAGAGATTGAAAACAACGAGGAGGTGACAGAAGAACAGACCCAGAATTCCGTCGAGGAGCCATCTCCTGCCGAAGAGACTGACACTTTGGCAGCCGAGAATGAACAGCTGCGGGCTCAGGTCGAAGAACTCAAAAAAGAGTATCTGCTGGCTCGTGCCGACCTTGAAAACTTCCGCAAAAGAACGCTGAAAGAGAAAGCCGAATTGATAAAGAACGGCGGGGAGTCGTGTCTTAAAGACATCTTGCCTGTCATCGACGATTTCGAGCGCGCTTTGCAGGCCGTGGGCAAGAGTTCCGATGTAGAGGCTCTGAAACAAGGTGTAGAATTGATATACAATAAATTCAAAACCTATCTCGACCAGCATGGAGTGAAAGAGATTCCTACCGAGGGTGCCGATTTTGATACCGAGTTCCATGAGGCGGTGACCACATTCCCGGCTCCCGCGCCCGAGCAGAAAGGCAAGGTCATCGATTGTGTGCAAAAAGGGTACACAATGAACGACAAGGTCATACGTTATGCCAAAGTCGTGGTCGGTGAGTAGAACGGGAAAATCAAAGGTAAAAAAACAAGAACACACCCATGAGCAGCAAACGAGATTATTATGAAGTGCTGGAAGTCACCAAAACAGCGACAGCCGAAGAGATAAAGAAAGCCTATCGCAAAAAAGCCATACAATATCACCCCGACAAGAATCCCGGAGACAAGGAGGCCGAAGAGAAATTCAAAGAAGCAGCCGAAGCCTATGAGGTGCTGAGCAATAGTGAAAAAAGAGCTCGATATGACCAGTTTGGCCATGCCGGAGTCAATGGCGGAGGCGCCTCGGGATTTGGTGGCGGCGGAATGTCGATGGAAGACATCTTCTCCCAATTCGGCGATATATTCGGCGGCGGGTTTGGCGGTTTCGGCGGGTTTGGCGGTTTCGGCGGCAGCCGCAGCGGGAAACGGGTCAATCGAGGTTCCGACCTGCGCGTGCGCGTAAAACTCAATTTGCAGGAGATAGCCACCGGCGTTGAGAAGAAAATCAAAGTCAAGAAATATGTCACCTGTCCCGACTGCAAAGGCACCGGCGCCGAGCATGGCACCGATTACGAGACCTGTTCGCAATGTAAGGGAAGCGGGGTTGTCACGCAAGTGCGGCAAACCATTTTGGGTACAATGCAATCGACCACGACCTGTCCCAAATGTGGGGGCGAGGGGCGCATCATTACCCATAAATGTCCCAAGTGCAACGGAGAGGGAATCCTCAAAGAAGACGAAGTCATCACCATCAACATACCGGCCGGCGTTTCAGAGGGTATGCAACTGTCAATGAGCGGTGCCGGTAATGCCGCACGCCACGGTGGCGTCAACGGTGACCTCCTGATACTCGTGCAGGAAGAGCCGCACCCCGAATTGCTGCGGGACGAAAACGACTTGATATACAATGCTCTCATCGACTTCCCCACGGCGGCTTTGGGCGGTACGCTCGAAGTGCCCACCATCGATGGCAAGGCCAAGGTGAAAATCGATCCCGGTACCCAACCCGGCAAAGTGTTGCGGTTGAGGGGCAAGGGGCTTCCTTCGGTCAATCGATACGGCGTGGGTGATTTGCTGGTCAATCTCTCGGTGTATGTGCCCGAGAATCTCACGGCCGAGGAGCGCAAGAAAATCGAAGAGTTGCGTACGCCCGGTTTCACGCCGAGCAAATCGGTAAAAGAGCGCATATTCAGCAAACTGCGCCACATGTTTGAGTAAGCTCTCACGGGGAGAACCCAGTAAAAGGAGCGGCCTTTCCATCGAGGAAAGGCCGCTCCTTTTACTGGGGGTCACCTTTGTTAAAGCAATAATTGGCAGATGCCCATGTAGATGAGCATGCCGATGATGTCGTTGGATATGGTGATGAACGGGCCGGTCGCGATGGCCGGGTCGAGTCCCACTTTTTCGAGGGCGATGGGGACGCAAGTGCCGAATATCGAGGCGAAAATTACCACCGAAAAGAGTGACAGGGAGACGCATATCGTGAGTGCATCGCCGCCGAGCAGGAAGAAATAGCAGGCGGCGAATATCAATACCGAAATCGTGCAGGCATTGATGATGGCGACTCCGAGCTCTTTCAGAATCTGTTTTCCGGCATGGTTGAGGGAGAGCGATTTGTTGGCAAGGCCCTGCACGATGATGGCCGACGACTGTATGCCGACGTTTCCGCCCGTACCGCCAATGAGGGGAATGAACAGGGCCATGGCCGGATTGATGGCAAAACTTCCTTCGAAATTGCCCAAGATGACCGAGTTGGCCAAACCTCCTATCATGCCGATGAGCAGCCAGGGAAGTCGGGCCGATGTCTGGGTGAGAATGGTATCGGTCGTCTCCACGTCTTGCGAGATACCCGAAGCCAGTTGGTAGTCGCGTTCGGCTTGCTCGCGCACTTCATCCATGACGTCGTCGACGGTGATGCGACCCACCAGCCGGCCTATGCTGTCGATGACGGGGAGGGCCACCAAGTCATATTTTTCAATGGTTTGGGCCACCGTCTCGATGGTATCGTCGGTGCGTACCGAGACCGGGTCTTTTTTCATGACGTGCTTTATCTTCGAGGCCGAAGGGTGGGTAATCATCTTTTTCAGCGGGAATACGCCGCGCAGCTTGTTGTCGTCGTCGACCACATACACATAGTATATTTCGTCCATGTATTCGGCTTGGCGGCGCATCTCTTTTATGCACTCGGGCATACTCCAATTCTCGTTTACGATGACCATTTCGGTACCCATGAGACCACCGGCCGTGTTCTCGTCATATTTCAGCAGGTCGACGATGTCTCCGGCCTGTTCCACGTCGTTGATGTGGGCAAGCACCTCTTCTTGCGCATCTTCATCGAGGTCGCGTATGAGGTCTACCGCATCATCGGTGTCGAGGTGGTCGATGTATTCCTTGGCGATGGTTTCGCTCGGCATCTCTTTGAGGAGCTTTCGTCGGTCGTCTTCGTCAAGTTCCATCAGCACGTCGGCGGCGGTTTCCTTGTCGAGCAGGTTGTAAAGGAACTCCGACTCTTCGATGTCGAGATTCTGGTATAGTTCGGCAATATCGGCCGGGTGCAGGTCTTTGAGTATTTCTTTGGCCTGCTCGGTATTGTTCTCGGCAATGATATTGCGTATGTTTTCGATGTATTCTTCGGTAAATTTTTCCATGACGGGAGGGTTATTGTCCGGGAAGAATGGTTTCGATGTCTCGTGTGAGGGCGATAAATTGTTCGACCGACAACTGTTCGGGGCGTTTGTCGAAGAGTTCGTTTTCAAGAAGCGGGCAATCTTTCCCGAGCAGGGGCTTCAATGAGTTGCGCAATGTCTTGCGCCGCTGGTTGAAACTGGTCTTCACAACCTGTTTGAAGAGGCGCTCGCTGCACCCCAGGTCGGTGACGCGGTTGCGTGTCATGCGTATGACGGCCGATTTTACTTTTGGGGGTGGGTCGAAGACCTGTTCCGAGACGGTGAACAAATATTCTATGTCATACCAAGCCTGCATGAGCACACTCAGTATGCCGTAGTCCTTGTTGCCCGGTCCCGAGGCCATGCGTTCGGCGACCTCCTTTTGTATCATGCCGCTGCAACAGGGTATGCGGTCTTTGTAGTCGAGCACCTTGAAAAATATCTGGCTCGATATGTTGTAGGGATAATTCCCGATGACGCAGAAGCGGTCGGGGAATATGCGGTCGAGAGGCAGTTTCAGGAAATCCTCTTCGAGTATGCGTCCGTCGAGGGCGGGGAAGTGGGCGCGCAGATAGGCGACTGATTCCCGGTCGATTTCGACGACCGTGAGGTCGTGTCCCGCAGACAGGAGAAATTGCGTGAGAACCCCTGTGCCCGGGCCGATTTCGAGTATCGGCATTCCCCCGTAATCTTTTACCGTGTCGGCGATGCGTCGGGCTATGTCCAAATCTTTCAGGAAATGTTGTCCCAAAAATTTTTTAGGTTTTACGGGCGAGCGCATAATCGGGATTATTTTTGATGTATATATAAAGGTGACCCTCGGCCTATTTTCGCAAAAAAGCTTACCTTTGCACCATACAAAGGTACAATAATATTTTTTTTAATCAGACAAGTTGAGGAAAAGTTGAAAAAAATAGTGCGTAACATATTGAAGTTCTTGATTCCCCTGTGTTGCGGAATCGCCATATTTTGGGCGCTTTACAGTCGGCTCGACATGGAGCAGATTGCGCGCATTCTGCAATCGGAAATCAAATATGGCTGGGTTATTTTGTCGATGGTCGTAGGCGTGGTGAGCCACATTGTGCGGGCTTTGCGCTGGCAGTTGCAGCTGCGGGCTTTGCAACACCCGGCTTCGTTCCGTACCCTTACCAATGCCATTTTCGGCACTTATGCCATGAATCTCTTGTTTCCCCGCCTGGGAGAGGTATGGCGGTGCGGTTATGTGGCACGGCGTGAGCAGATGTCGTTTACCCTTTTGCTGGGTTCGGTTGTTTCCGACCGGCTTATGGACACTGTGTCGGTAATCTGCCTCATCGTGGCGGTCTTTTTCTTGCAGATGCATGTCCTGCTCGATTTCCTGAAACAGTATCCGGTTATCGAAGAGACCCTCTTTTCTGTCATTACATCGCCATATCCCTATCTTTTCGTTGCTGTGGTGGTGGGTGCGCTGGTGTGGATTTTCCGTCAGAAAAACGAGTATCGCTGGGTCTCGAAAATCAAGGAGATGATGCGTAATTTGTGGTATGGGTTCCGCACGGTCCTTACCATGAAGCAGAAGAAACGTTTTATCGTCTACACCATTTTGTTGTGGCTGTGTTACTATCTGCAACTTTACTTGTGTCTTTTTGCTTTTGCCGATACGGCTCATTTGGGCGCATTGGCGGCACTTTCGCTTTTTGTGATGGGCAGCATAGGCATGGGTATTCCCGTGCAGGGCGGCTTCGGCCCGTGGCATTTGGCCGTGATGGCGACATTGGCCATCTATGGCGTGACCGACCCCAATGTGGCCGGCTCGTTTGCCTTGGTGGCTCACGGCTCGCAGATGGTGGTCATTGTGCTTTTGGGTATTTATACCTTCTTTTCGATATTGTTGGAGAAGAAACACCCTGAGAAGAAGTATCCGGGTGAGGTCTCTTCTGATGCGGACTCTCGTCCATAAAGAGTTTGCCGTCGCGTTTGCAGCGGCTCGATGATAAAAAGCACCGGCGACACGCAAGTGTCGCCGGTGCTTTTTGTGCGTATGGAGTGTGGCGGGGTGTCTGTCGTGTAATATGAAATTCGGAGCCCCTTTTCAATGGCCGGGGTCACTCGATGACGCCGCTGGCCAGGCAGAGCCGGCGGTCGGCGCTATAAATGACGCCGAACTGTCCCGGAGCGATGCCCTGTATGCGTTCGTCCGAAACGATACGCACTTTGTCTTCACCGGTACGTTGCAAGGTACCTCCGGTAAATTCGGGCGTGTGACGGTTTTTGAATGTGATGCGGGTCGGTTCGGCAAGGTCGCCCAACGGATTTCCGGTGATGAATCGGAAACCGGTGAGGTTGAGCTCGGTGCCGTATTGTGTGTCGGGGTCGAAGCCGTTGGAGACATAGAGCCGGTTGTGTTTGATGTCCTTGCGTATGACAAACCACGGGCCGCCACTCAGGCCCAATCCCTTGCGTTGCCCGATGGTATGGAACCAATACCCTTTGTGTTTGCCCAGTTTCTTGCCTGTTTCGAGCTCGATGATGTCACCTTCTCTTTCTCCCAGGTAATTGCGGATAAACTCGTTGTAGTTGATATTTCCCAAGAAGCAGATGCCTTGGCTGTCTTTGCGTTTTGCACTGGGCAATCCGGCTTTTTCGGCGATGGCTCGCACTTCGGTTTTCATGAGCCCGCCCAGCGGGAACATCAGTTTCGAGACTTGCAATGTGTTGAGTTGTGAAAGGAAGTCGGTCTGGTCCTTTACCGGGTCGATGGCCGTTCCCAGGTAGGTGATACCGTTTTCTTCAACGATGCTGGCATAGTGTCCTGTGGCTATCTTGTCGAAGTCTTTTCCCCAGTATTGCTCGAAGAATCCGAATTTGATGTATTTGTTGCACATCACATCGGGGTTGGGGGTGAATCCGCGTTTTATGGCGTCGAGCGTATAGCCCATGACATATTCCCAATATTCGTTGTGGAGCGATACTACTTCGAGGCGGCAACCATACTTGCGGGCCATGTAAGAGACGATTTCTATATCCTCTTCGGAGTGGCAGTGAAGGGTCTTGTCCTTGTCTTCCATGCCGATGCGTATGTAGAAGAGGGTGGGGGTGTATCCGGCTTCCTTCAAGAGGTGCACGACGACCGAACTGTCTACTCCGCCCGATACCAAAGCTGCAATTTCCATGGGTGTAATTTTTTGACGGAACAAAGATAATGCAATCCGGAATGAGAATAAAACGAAGCCGTCTGTTTTTTGATGCCGGATAGATGGGGCTTCGCCTGTTTTTTGTCTTTGAGTGTGAAACAAAAAAGATAGGGCGAAGATTCTAAAATTTTCGCCCTATCTCGTGACTCCGACAGGATTCAAACCTGTAACCTTCTGATCCGTAGTCAGATGCTCTA
>UQOX01000015.1 GCA_900542765.1 uncultured Porphyromonadaceae bacterium
GGTCGAGAAACTCATGAGCGGTGACGCCTCCGGCCGCGTGTCGAGATAATTATCGGGACACCGACTCATGAAGGAAACACATATTCAAAAAATAATTCTTATCTTATAAAAGAAACGATTATGGCAAAATTTTCAAAAACAGAGGTACTGCAAAAGATGGCCTCGACCGGTATGGTACCGGTATTCTACCACAAAGATGTCGAAGTTGCCAAACAAGTAGTAAAAGCCTGCTACGAAGGTGGTGTTCGCGCATTTGAGTTTACCAACCGCGGAGACTTCGCTCACGAAGTATTTGCCGAAGTGGTAAAATTCGCCGCCAAAGAGTGCCCCGAAATGGCCATGGGTGTAGGTTCGGTCGTAGACCCCGCAACCGCCGCCCTGTATATCCAACTGGGTGCCAATTTCGTTGTAGGCCCGTTGTTCAACCCCGAAATCTCGAAAGTATGTAACCGTCGTCTCGTGCCCTATACCCCGGGTTGCGGTTCGGTATCGGAAATCGGATTTGCCCAGGAAACCGGTTGCGACCTCTGCAAGGTATTCCCCGGTGACGTTCTTGGCCCGTCGTTCGTAAAAGGATTGAAAGCCCCGATGCCTTGGAGCAACATCATGGTGACCGGTGGTGTGAAACCCACCCGCGAAAACCTCGAAGGTTGGTTCAAAGCCGGCGTTACCTGCGTAGGCATGGGTAGCAACCTCTTCCCCAAAGAAGTCATCGCCGCCAAAGAGTGGAGCAAAATCACCGAGCTCTGCAAAGGCGCCCTCGACATCATCAAAGAAATCCGCTAACAAACCAAGTAAAGAAGACAGGTTTTCAAGACCTGCCTTCTTTACTTTTTCTCTGTAACTTATTCATTTATCATAAAAAACACGTTTATGACTCAAACATCAACAACTACAAAACTGGCAACAAACTGGCGATGGTGGATGTGTGTCTTGCTGTTCGTGGCAACTACCGTCAACTATATGGACCGCCAAGTGTTGTCGCTCACATGGAAAGACTTTATCGCGCCCGAATTCCACTGGACCGATAACGATTACGGAACGATTACCGCAACCTTCTCTATCATCTATGCCATCTGCATGCTCTTCGCCGGCAAATTCGTAGACTGGATGGGAACCAAAAGAGGTTACCTCTGGGCCATCGGCGTATGGAGCTTCGGTGCATGTGCCCACGCCCTCTGCGGCTGGCTGACCATGCATATCCAAGGTTATGAAAGCGTAAAAGTCATGACCGCCGTACAATCGGGTACCACAGCCGCCCTTGCCATTGCAACGACCAGCGTATGGCTCTTCATTGCCGCCCGCTGTATCCTCGCCCTCGGTGAAGCCGGCAACTTCCCTGCCGCCATCAAGGTAACGGCCGAATACTTCCCCAAGAAAGACCGTGCATTTGCCACCTCGATATTCAACTCGGGAGCATCGGTAGGTGCTCTTGTCGCCCCCGCTACCATTCCTCTGTTGGCTCAATATTTCAAAGACCACGGCGTAGGCGGTGGCTGGGAAATGGCATTCGTCATCATCGGTGCGCTGGGCTTCCTGTGGATGGGATTCTGGGTGTTCATGTATGACAAACCCGAGAAATCGAAACATGTGAACCAAGCCGAGCTCGACTATATCCTCCAAGACGACAAGGAAGAAGCCAAAGCTGTCGTAGAAGAAAAGAAAGAAGCAGAGAAAACCATTCCTTTCTGGAAATGTTTCTGCTACCGTCAGACCTGGTCGTTCATCGTCGGCAAATTCTTCACCGATGGTGTATGGTGGTTCTACCTCTTCTGGGCACCCGCCTATTTCTCCGACCAATATGGTTATGAATCAAGTTCCGGAATGGGTATCGCCCTCATCATCACGCTGTATGCCATCGTTACGATACTCTCCATCTTCGGCGGTTACCTGCCCCGTCTTTTTGTCGAGAAAAAAGGCATGAACCCCTATGCCGGACGTATGTTGGCCATGCTCATCTTTGCCTTCCTGCCCCTGCCGGCACTTCTCGCACAAGGAGCCGGCGCCATCTCGGTATGGTGGCCTGCCATCATCATCGGTCTTGCCGGAGCCGGACACCAGGCATGGAGCGCCAACCTCTTCTCGACCATCGGTGACATGTTCCCCAAAGGAGCCATTGCCACCATCACCGGTATCGGCGGTATGGCCGGCGGTGTAGGTTCGTTCCTCATCAACAAAGGTGCCGGTGCCCTGTTCACCCACTCCGAGAACATGGGCGCAGCATTCCGCTTCATGGGATTTGAAGGTAAAGAGGCCGGATACATGATTATCTTCTGCATCTGCGCCGTAGCTTACCTCATCGCATGGTTCATCATGAAAGCCCTTGTGCCCAAATACAAACCCATCGTTGTGGAATAATCATCACTCTTTTCTCCATAATCAAAGCCGCGACCCTCACGAAGAGTCGCGGCTTTTTTGCAGCGGACTATCAAAAAGTTTGGAAAAAACTCAAAAATAATCTTTCAAAATATGTTATTTGTATTTATCTTTGCCATACATAATCTTATCATAGAAAATTTATTAACAGGAGAAGAAAACTCGACTTTATTCAAAAATTTATCACATGAAAAAAAACGTACTGTATCTACTCGCCTGCTGCCTGATATTCATCTGCGCTTGTAAACCGATACAAACGGTTGTTTACGGAACAATCTCTGTCCCTGAAGAAGGAGGAATCAAATTTGAAAAGATTACCGAAGAAAATGATGAAGTTGTCACGCCAAACGTCAGAAAAACGACTATAAACGGTATTACTACCGTCAAATGGTGGGTTAATCCCTTTATCGGCGTATCTCCCGACGGAGAACGCATTGCCTACATCTGCCACAAAAACAACTTGCAAAACATCATGGTAAAAAACACGACTTCTGGGGGAATATCAACTCAACGAACCTTCCGGAACTTGGTACAGGATCTCTCTTGGTCACCCGACGGAACAACAATATGCTTCTCAGAGTATAGCAACGGACACAACAGCATCTATCTGATAAATGCTGCCCAAGGTTCTGTTGTCCGTCAAATAACCGCCATCGGCAGTACCAACGATTATTGCGGAACTTTGTCGGCAGATGGTAACATATTGTTTTTTCACCGGATGGAAGGTAACAACAATTACAGCATATGGGGATATGACCGAGCAAACAATCTCCTATCGAACTACTCCCGTGGCATGACTCCCTGCCCTATTCCCAATGAACCCGGCTCCTACTATTGCACCCGATACAACAACCGCGGGCTGTGCGAAATATGGAAAATCAATCCCGAAAAAGGAATCGAAGAGGTTGTGCTCTCACGCCCCAACCAAAGTTTCTCAACCCCACAACTCTCCCCCGACGGCAAATGGATAGTTTGTACCGGCAGCAGCCGAGGGAACACCGACGTTTATGTCGTAGGCACAGATGGAAACTACCTCACCCAACTCACCTATCACCCTGGGAATGACCTTTCGGCCGTGTGGGCGCCCGACGGAAAAAGTATCTATTTCCTCTCGCAGCGAGGCAATCCACAAGGACGATACAATATCTGGAAAATGAATTTTGATGGGCACAATTCCGTACTATACCGCTAACCTCAAAAAAACAAGAACTATGGAAAAAAGATTTATGTGGGCGATATTCGCCCTATTGTTCAGCGGTCAGATTTGCAACGCTCAATTCGCAGGGGGGAGTAGCATTTTACAAACGCCCAAATATACACAAAAAACCACGCAAGGGAATTACATCAGCGGCTACAAAGGTTTCGGAGAAATTGGTTGCGCCATAGGTTCAAACGATTATGCTGGATTCATGGCATCGGCATCTTTCTATACTTCACACGGATACCAGTTTGCACCTTATGTATTTGTGGGCGGAGGTATAGGCTTTGAAGCTGGCACATACTTATATTTGCCCATCTTCGCCGAATGCCGGGTAAACCTTCTCAACCCCAACACCCGCAAAATAGCACCTTATATGGGTACACGCGTGGGTTATGCCGCATTGGAAGATGCAGGAAGTGCCTATTTCAATTTCTTCGTTGGTATCAGAATACCCTTGCATAAAAACGCTCTGCACATAAGCACAGGATACCAACTAACAGGCATAGATGTTTATTATTATTATAATTATTATTACGGGGGGTGGTATAGTAGTGGTTATTTTGAATCAACAAACGGACACTCGCTTTCTCTGCGTTTAGGTTACGAATTTTAATACAAAACATATTTAATGAAAACGCCGAAAGAATTAATCTTTCTGCGTTTTCATTTAGCACAGGAAAAGAATTCTTTCCCTGAGATGGTACTTTGCAAAGTTTGTTGTATTTTTGCGAAGAAGAGAATCTATTTTTCACGAAATCGCATTTAAACTTTTAACACACAAACCGATATGAAGAGATTTCTGTTTACCTTGGCCTTGGCCGGCGTCGTTTTCTCGGCCGCAGCCCAAGAGCCTGAAAAGAAAGAGGAGAAAAAAGAGGAAGGCTATGTCTTTACCGATGTCAAAGTGCTTCCCACCAATGCCATCAAGAACCAATACCGCAGCGGGACGTGCTGGTGCTTCTCGACCCTGTCGTTCCTCGAAGATGAAATACGCCGTGCTGGCGGAGGTGAAATAGACCTCTCGGAAATGTGGATCGTGCGTAACATCTACTTCGAGAAAGCGGTGAAATATGTACGTCTGCACGGCAGCCTCAACTTTGCCGTCGGCGGTGCCGCACATGATGTCACCAACGGTATTCGCGACTATGGCATCGTACCCGAAGAGGTGTATCCCGGGCTCAACTACGGAACGGAGTTGCCCGAATTTAACGAAATCGACGCCGTGCTGAAAGCCTATGTCGACGCCGTCATCAAAACCGCCGAAGCGACCGGCGGAAAACTCACGACCGCCTGGCAAGAGGGCTTGAACGGCATTCTCGACGCCTACTTCGGCAAAATGCCCGAGACATTCACCTACAACGGAAAAGAATATACGCCTCAATCGTTTGCCGCATCGCTCCCCATCAAGATGGAAGACTATGTCGACATCACCTCCTATACGCACCACCCCTTCTACTCGACTTTCGTGCTCGAAGTTCCCGACAACTGGTCATGGGGATATAGCTACAACGTGCCGCTCGACGACATGATGCGCATCATCGACAACGCCCTCGAAAACGGATACACCATCGCCTGGGGCAGTGACGTGAGCGAGAGAGGGTTCAGCCGCACCAAAGCCATTGCCATCGTTCCCGAAGTCGACCTCGAAAGCATGGAGGGCACCGAGGCGTCGCGCTGGGGGGACCTTTCGCCGAGAGAACGCGAGAACATGCTCTACAAGTTTGACAAGCCCGGCAAAGAAAAAGTCATCACCCAGGAAATGCGTCAAACGGCATTTGACAACTACGAGACGACCGACGACCACGGCATGGTCATCATCGGAACAGCCGTAGACCAAAACGGCAACCCCTACTACAAGGTGAAAAACTCATGGGGTGTAACGGCATCGCCCTACGACGGCTACTACTACTTCTCGCGCCCGTTCGTCGCCTACAAGACCATGTCTTATATGGTAAACAAGAACGCCATACCCAAGGACATTCGCAAAGCGCTTAAAATGAAATAAAAACACATTTTCCACTTCGGGAAGAAGCACAGGCGAGATTCCTGACGAATCTCGCCTGTGTTTTTATATCACGAGAAAATGCCGACATCAAGGAGACAGACTCGCAAAGCACACCGCTTCATGCCCGAAACGGCCATATTATGGGAGAAGGTAAAAACAAAAACCCCTCGAACCTTATCGGTCGAGGGGTTTTGCGTTCGAAAGAAAATATTATTTGATGATATCGAGTTTCTTGAAGCATTTCTCTATCTTCTCCAAGGCGTAATCGACTTGTTCGAAGGTATGGGTTGCCATCAGGGAGAAGCGAATGAGCGTATCCTCCGAAGGCACAGCCGGCGATACAACCGGGTTGACAAAGATTCCCTCTTCGAAGAGGTCGCGGGTTACCCTGAATGTCTTGTTGTTGTCCCGGATAAAGAGCGGAATGATAGGTGTCGTCGTGTTGCCGATTTCACAACCGATGCGACGGAATCCGTCGAGGGCATAATGGGTAATGTCCCACAGGTGTTGAATGCGTTCGGGTTCGCTCTCGATGATGTCGAGAGCCGCCGAAACGGCAGCCGTCGAAGCGGGCGTGATGCTGGCACTGAATATGTAGGAACGGGAATTGTGGCGCAAATAGTTGGCCGTAACAGAGTCGGTGGCGACAAAACCGCCCAACGAAGCAAACGACTTGCTGAATGTGCCCATGATGCAATCGACATCGTCGGTCACCCCGAAATGGTCGCACACGCCACGGCCTTGACGCCCGAACACTCCGATTCCGTGGGCCTCGTCGACATAGATAGACGCGTTGTATTGCTTGGCAAGCGCCACGATTTCGGGGAGATTGGCTACGTCGCCTTCCATGCTGAACACTCCGTCGACAACGATGAGTTTAATGGCTTCTTCTTTGCACGATTTGAGAACCTTTTCGAGCGATGCCATATCGTTATGTTTGAACTTCAACGAGTTGGAAAAACTGAGTCGACGACCCTCAATAATCGAGGCATGGTCGAGCTCGTCCCAAATGATATAATCCTCGCGACCTGTGAGACAGGAAATCACGCCCATATTCACCTGGAAACCGGTAGAATAGATAATCGCCTCTTCCTTGCCCACAAAACGGGCCAAACGGTTCTCGAGCTCCACATGTATGTCGAGAGTACCATTGAGGAAGCGCGACCCGGCACAACCCGTGCCATACTTCTTGATAGCTGCTATGGCCGCTTCTTTTATTTTCGGGTGGTTGGTGAGTCCCAAATAGCTGTTCGAGCCAAACATGAGGACTTTCTTCCCATTGATTATCACTTCGGTATCCTGTTCACTTTCTATCTTCCGAAAGTAAGGATACACGCCCAAAGCTTTGGCTTTTTGGGGAGCATCGTACTTAGCCAGTTTTTCCTGCAAAGGCTTCATCATATCATACAGAGTTTTTGTATTTTCGACATATAAACAAATTTGCAACCGCAAAATCTGCTTTTTGAAAAGAAAATTTTAAAGCTACAAATTTGGACAAAAGTAACCATTTAATTTGAAAAATCGTCACACATATACACTTTTATTTATATAAAAAGACAAATCGATATTTTTTCGGAGGAAGCGAGATGACCGCATGAAAATATGGTGCGGGATTTATTTTCTAATTTCAAAAAAAAGTGCGTACTTTGTCGTTTTAGAAAAAGACCGAACAATAAAAAAGAATCATTTATGGAATTTTCGGCAAAAGAAATCGCCCAGTTCCTGGGTGGAAAAGTCATCGGCGACGAAAACGTCAAAGTAAACAATCTGTCCAAAATCGAAGAAGGGAAAGCCGGAACCCTGACATTCCTTGCCAACCCCAAATATACCCCCCACATATACACGACCCAAGCCAGCATCGTATTGGTAAACAAAGGGTTCACTCCCGAAGGAGAAATAAAGGCCACGCTCATCGAGGTCGAAGATGCCTATGCCTGCCTCGCCATGCTGCTAAACATGGTAAATGCCGCCCGCCCCGAGAAAAAAGGCATCGAAGAGGGAGCCCATGTTGCAGCGTCGGCCACACTTTCCGACTCTATCTACATAGGAGCCTTTGCCTACATCGGCGAACATGCCGTTTTGGGAGAAGGGTGCAAAATCTATCCCCAAGCCTATGTCGGCGACAACGTGAAGATTGGCAACAACACCACCATTTATCCCGGCGTGAAGATTTACCACGACTGCGTCATCGGCAACAACTGCATCATACACGCGGGAGCAGTCATCGGAGCCGACGGTTTCGGGTTTGCCCCGCATGACGGGAAATATGTAAAAATCGCCCAAATCGGCAACGTGGTCATCGAAGACAACGCAGAGATAGGCGCCAATACGACCATCGACCGTGCCACCATGGGCTCGACTGTCATACATGAAGGGGTGAAACTCGACAACCTCATACAGGTGGCACACAACGTGGAGATAGGCGAAAGCACCGTCATGGCCGCACAGTGCGGCATCGCCGGCTCGACCAAGATAGGCAGCCACTGCATGATGGGCGGACAAGTAGGCGTAGCCGGTCACATCACCGTGGGCGACCATGTGAATGTGGGAGCCCAGACGGGCATTCCCAACCACATCGACCCGAACAACACCCTGCTGGGGACACCGGCCATGCCGGCTCGCGAATTTGCCCGGGTTTCGGTACTCATGCGCAAATTGCCCGAGTTGAGCCAAACCATCAGAGAACTACAAAAAGAGATAAAATCATTAAAACAACAACGGGGCGAATAAACCTCCAACCGGCCCCAAACGATAAGGAGATATGGAGATGAAACAACAAACACTGAAAAGCAGCTTTACCCTGCGGGGAAAAGGCTTGCATACCGGGCTCGACATCGAAATCACGTTCTTGCCGGCTCCCGAAAACCACGGATATAAAATACAACGCATCGACCTCGAAGGACAACCCCTCATCGACGCCGTTGCCGAAAACGTTGCCAATACCCAACGCGGCACGGTACTGAGCAAAAGCAACATCACGGTAAGCACCATCGAGCATGCCATGGCAGCGCTCTACGCCTCGGAAATCGACAACTGCCTGATACAGGTCAATGCCCCCGAATTTCCCATACTCGACGGCAGCTCGCAAATCTATATCGAAAACATCGCGCGTGTCGGCATCGAAGAGCAAGAAGCCGAGAAAGATTATTACATCATTCGCAACAAAATCGAAATCACCGACGAAGAGAGCGGCTCGTCGATTATCGCCTTGCCCGACGACCATTTCAGCGTAAGCACCATGGTACTCTTCAACTCTCCGATACTCAACTACCAGTATGCTTGCCTCGAAGACATGAAAAACTTTGCCGAGGAGATTGCCGGTGCACGCACATTCGTCTTCGTGAGAGAGATAGAGCCGTTGCTGAAAAACAACCTCATCAAAGGTGGCGACCTCGACAATGCCATCGTCATCTATGACCAAAAGATAGAACAATCGGAATTTGACCGCATAGCCGACCTCGTGGGAGCGCCGCACAAGAATGCCAACGAACTGGGATTCATCAATAATCGCCCGCTCGCCTTCAACAACGAGCCGGCCCGCCACAAACTCCTCGACATTCTCGGTGACATCGCCCTCATAGGCAAGCCCATCAAGGGGCGCATCATCGCCACACGTCCGGGGCACAAAATCAACAACCTGTTTGCCCGTGCCATACGCAAAGAGGTGAAACGGCAAGAGATACAAGTCCCGTTCTACGACCCGAACAAAGAACCGGTCATGGACGTCAACCGCATCAAAGAGCTGCTGCCGCACCGTTACCCGATGCTGCTGGTCGACAAAATCATCGAAATCGGCAAGAACCACATTGTCGGCATCAAGAACTTCACCAGCAACGAACCTTTCTTCCAGGGGCACTTTCCCCAGGAACCGGTCGTTCCCGGCGTGTTGCTCATCGAAGCCATGGCTCAGACCGGCGGTCTGCTCACGCTCAACAGCGTCGACGACCCCACCAGCTACTCGACCTACTTCATGAAAATCGACAACGTAAAATTCCGCCAAAAAGTGGTACCCGGCGACACGGCCATCTTCCATGTGTCGTTCATGACCGAGATGCGCCGCGGTTGCGCTTACATGAAAGGTTATGTATTTGTCGGCGACAAAATCACGACCGAAGCCGAATTCATGGCACAAATTTCCAAAAACAAATAAAAGTTCTAACCCTCATATCTCATGCAGCACCCATTATCATTTGTTCACCCCGATGCCCAAATCGGTAACAATGTCGAAATAGGCCCGTTTGTCACCATCGACAAGAATGTCGTCATCGGCGACGGGACCCGCATCATGTCCAACGCAACCATTCTCGAAGGCGCCCGCATCGGCAAGAACTGCACCATATTCCCGGGAGCCGTCGTATCGGCCATTCCCCAAGACCTCAAATTCAGAGGCGAAGAGACCACGGCCGAAATCGGCGACAACACCACCCTGCGCGAATATGTCACCGTAAACCGGGGCACCGCCTCAAAAGGCAAAACCATCGTCGGCAACAACTGCCTGCTCATGGCCTATGTGCACATTGCCCATGACTGCAAACTCGGAAACAACATCATCATCTCCAACTCCTCTCAGATTGCCGGAGAAGTCGTTATCGACGACTACGCCATTCTCAGCGGCGGCGTACTGTGCCACCAGTTTACCCACATCGGCAGCCATGTCATGATACAGGGAGGCTCGCAGGTCAACAAAGACATTCCGCCCTACGCCAAGATAGGCCACACCCCCATCGCCTTTGCCGGCATCAATACCGTAGGGTTGCGTCGGCGCGGATTCAGCGACGAGGCCATCGCCGTGATACAAGAAGTGTACCGTTGCATCTACATGTCAGGCATGAACACCAGCGACGCGCTCAAATACATCGAAGAAAACGTCGCTGCCACTCCCGAGCGCGACGAAATCCTACAATTCGTACACTCCTCCGAACGCGGCATCGTGCGCGGACTTAAATAACAAACGCTTAAAACTAAGAGGTTCTACTAATACTATGGTTTATAAATTTTTGATTCTCTCCGACGAAGTCGACCACTTCGCCCGCGAAATAGAAATCGATTCCGAAGCGACGTTTCTCGAATTGAACGACGCCATACTCGACTCGGTGGGCTTTGCCAAAGACCAACTGACCTCATTCTTCATCTGCGAGGACAACTGGGAAAAGAAAACCGAGGTTACGCTGATGGACATGGAAACCGGCTATGACGAAGACTCGTGGGTCATGGGTGAAACCCGACTGAGCGAACTGCTCGAAGAGGAGAAACAACGCATGCTCTTTGTCTTCGACAACATGACCGAACGCGCATTCTTCATGGAACTGCGCGAAATCATCACCGGCAAAAACCTGAAAAAGGCCGTCTGCACCAAATCCATGGGCAACCCTCCCGCCCAGACCGTAGACTTCGAAGAGATGGAAAAGAACATCAAGAACAACGACCTCGGCATCGACGAAGAGTTTTACGGCAACGACGACTACGACCCCTCGGAACTCGACACCGAAGGATTTGACGACCTCGACATGAGCGAAGAGGACCTCAGATACTAAAAAACCAACGTCATACTCTAACTGCAAAAAAGAGGAAACCCGGCAAGGTTTCCTCTTTTTTTGTATCTCCCCGAAGCAGTTATTTCCCGGCTTTGAGAGCTTCCATGATGAGGGCTTCGAGCTCGTCGGCCAACTCGGGGTTGTCTTGTATGCACTTCTTGGCGGCATCGCGGCCTTGCCCCAACTTCGTGTCGTTGTAGCTGAACCAGGAACCGCTTTTCTTGATGATGCCCTTGTCGACACCCAGGTCGATGATTTCGCCCGAACGGGAAATACCCTCGCCAAACATGATGTCGAACTCGGCTTTGCGGAAAGGAGGCGCCACTTTGTTTTTGACCACCTTCACGCGGGTCTGGTTACCGATGACCTCTTCGCCGTCCTTGATTTGGCTGATGCGGCGAATGTCGAGGCGCACCGAGGCGTAAAACTTCAAGGCATTACCACCGGTAGTGGTCTCGGGGTTGCCAAACATCACACCGAGCTTGTCGCGCAACTGGTTGATGAAGATGCAGGTGGTATTGGTCTTGCTGATGGTAGCGGTGAGTTTGCGCAGAGCCTGCGACATGAGACGAGCCTGCAAGCCCATCTTCGAATCGCCCATGTCACCTTCGAGTTCGGCTTTGGGGGTAAGGGCCGCCACGGAGTCGATGACCACGATGTCGACGGCCGACGAGCGGATAAGCTGCTCGGCAATTTCGAGCGCCTGCTCGCCGCTATCGGGTTGTGAAATCCAAAGGTTTTCGACATCGACGCCCAACTTCTCGGCATAGAAGCGGTCGAAAGCGTGCTCGGCATCGATGATGGCAGCGATGCCGCCGGCCTTTTGAGCCTCGGCTATGGCATGTATGGCCAAGGTCGTTTTTCCCGACGACTCGGGACCGTATATCTCGATGACACGTCCACGGGGATAACCACCCACTCCGAGCGCGGCATTGAGGGAAATAGAGCCCGAGGGTATGACGGCAATCTCCTCGACCTGGTCATCGCCCAGTTTCATAATGGCGCCTTTGCCGTAGTTTTTCTCGATTTTGTCCATCGCGGCACGAAGCGCATTGAGCTTCTCGGCAGGAACCGGAATTTTGGCCGGTTCTTTTTTTACTTCTTCTTCCATATTATCTATTTTATTTATTGTTCAGTATTTGGTCGGCATGGTTTTTGGTATCGACCTTGTCGATGATACGCTCCACCACGCCGTTTTCGTCGATGATAAAGGTCGTGCGGGCCGTCCCCATATAGGCCCGGCCGTAGAGTTTTTTCTCGGTCCACACGCCGAATGTCTGATTGAGCGAGGT
Source organism: uncultured Porphyromonadaceae bacterium (assembly GCA_900542765.1). Taxonomy (GTDB): domain Bacteria; phylum Bacteroidota; class Bacteroidia; order Bacteroidales; family UBA11471; genus Caccoplasma; species Caccoplasma merdavium. The sequence goes on from UQOX01000015.1 coordinate 12,409, forward strand.
ATCGGTGTCGGCAATGAGGTCAAAGGGCAACGACTGTTTCTCGATAAACTTGCGGTGCGACGCTTCACTGTCCTTGCTCACGCCCACCACCTCGTAGCCGGCAGCCCGCAAGGCTTCGTAGCCGTCGCGCAGATTGCAAGCCTCGGCCGTGCAACCCGAGGTATTGTCTTTGGGGTAGAAATAGAGCACTACCTTGCGACCCTGATAGTCGCTGCGGCGTATCTCCTTGCCGTTCTGGTTCACGCCCCACACGTCGGGGGTAAGGTCTCCTACTTTCATATCTGTTTGGGATTTATGACAGGGTTTTGTCCCGTGAAAAACCGCACCGGGACAACACGCTACCTTGGACAAAGATAAGCATAAAATACCCAGTTTTCCAAATGGTGAATGACATTTATCTTTTATAAAAATCTTCTCTTACGGATACGGGACACACTGACAAAAAAGGCATCGAATACTCGATGCCTTTTTATATAATGATAAGGATTGGACATTACAGTTCGAGGTCGCCGCCGAAAATCTCGTGCCAAGGCAACCCCTGCTTGTTGAGCTGCTCCATGAAGGGATCGGGATCGAACTCCTCGACATTGTATACACCCGGCTTTTTCCAGATGCCTTTGAGGAACATCATGGCGCCTATCATGGCCGGCACACCGGTGGTGTAGCTTACGCCCTGCATGCCGGTCTCTTCATAAGCGGCTCGGTGCGAACAGTTGTTGTAGACATAATAGGTGAGCTCCTTGCCGTCTTTGACGCCCCGTATGCGGCAACCTATCGAGGTCTCGCCCTCGTAGTTCTCGCCGAGGTCTTGCGGATTGGGCAGCACGGCTTTGAGGAATTGCAACGGGACGATTTCCATGCCGTTGTAATTGATGGGCTTGATGCTGGCCATACCGATGTTTTGTATCACGCGCAGGTGGGTGAGGTATTCCTGCCCGAAGGTCATCCAGAAACGCGCCCGCTTGATGGTGGGATAGTTCTTGACCAGGCTCTCCAACTCCTCGTGATGGAGCAGATAACTTTCGCGGGGGCCGATGTTGGGGTAGTTGAGCGGACGGTGTATTTCGAGGGGTTCGGTCTCAATCCATTTGCCGTCTTCCCAGTAGAGTCCCTTCTGGGTAATTTCACGGATATTGATTTCGGGGTTGAAGTTGGTGGCAAATGCCTTGTGGTGGTCGCCGGCGTTGCAATCGACGATGTCGAGATAATGAATCTCATCGAAATAGTGCTTGGCGGCATAGGCGGTGTAAACGCTGGTCACCCCCGGGTCGAAGCCGCAACCGAGAATGGCGGTGAGGCCGGCTTTCTCGAAACGGTCTTTGTAGGCCCACTGCCAGCTGTACTCGAAATGGGCTTCGTCTTTGGGCTCGTAATTGGCCGTGTCGAGGTAATTGACACCGGTGCGCAGGCAAGCCTCCATGATGGTGAGGTCTTGGTAGGGCAAGGCAAGGTTCATCACGATGTCGGGACGGAAACTCTCAAAGAGGGCGACCAGCTGTTCCACGTCGTCGGCATCGACCTGGGCGGTCTTGATAGCCTTGTTCCCTATCGCTTCGACAATGGCGTCGCACTTCGACTGGGTGCGACTGGCAATCATGATTTCAGTAAAAACATCGGCGTTCTGCGCCACTTTGTGCGCGGCCACGGTAGCTACGCCGCCGGCACCGATAATGAGGACTTTTCCCATTTTGTGTTGTTGTTTTTTTGTGTTGTCGGTTTATACCGCTACAAAGATAACCTTTTCTATTGAATTCCGGGCAAGAGCACCGCCACAATTTACGCCCGGCCGGGACTTCTCCATGCAAAAGCAGCGGGCTGCCCGGGGAAACGCGCAGTCCGCTGCTTTCACAGATTGATTGGTGTTACTGGTGTTGTTCGCGCAAGAGGTCGTTGACCGTCTTCACGGGATTGAACGTGGAGATGGGCACCTCGACAAAGAGGGTGTTCCAGTCGGACATGGCTCCGTTCCACAGTCCGGGCAATTCGAGGGCTTTCAACTCCTTGCCGTTTTTCGACTTGTAAGAGATAAAACCGGTTTTCTTGTCGACATACTGCGGCAAGTCATATTTCTCGCCTTTTCCGTTTTTGACGGCACATACCAAATCGACGGGGTTGAAGTGGGTCGACTTGTCGAACATGGCTTTGGAGTCGGGATTCTTCAAGTCGATTTGCGAACTTTCGAGTATTTGCGGTGAGAAGGAGCCGTCTTCGTTATAGACGAGGAACGGGCCTCCGCCGGGTTCTCCCACGTTCTTCACCATACCGCACACGCGCAGGGGGCGGCGCAGTTTTTTGAGCAGATAGACGACCAACTCGGCATCTTCCATCTTCTTGATGTCGGGGTGACGGGTGAAGAGCTGCTGTTGCAGGAAGAGTATCACCTCACGCACGTCGTCCATCGTGTATTTGCCGCTTTCGAGCATGGCCACATAGGTGTCGATTTGTTTTTTGAGCGAGACGAGCACTCCGCCGATGATTTTCTTGAAGCGCACGGTCTCGGGTTTGATGCGGTCGGGCACCACATTGTCGATGTTCTTGATGAATATCACATCGGCATCGATGTCATTGAGGTTCTCGATGAGGGCTCCGTGTCCGCCGGGGCGGAAGAGCAATTTGCCTTTGTCTCGGAAAGGTTTGTTTTCCATGTCGGCGGCAATGGTATCGGTCGACGGTTTCTGCTCGGAGAAACTGATGTGGTACTTCACGTCATACTCCTTTTCATAGGCGGCCTGCTTGTCGGCGACCACTTGCTTGAAGTAGGGCAAATGCTCGTGCGACACCGTAAAATGCACGTTCACGTCGCCGGCTTCATTGCGGGCATACATGGCCCCTTCGGCGAGATGTTCTTCCATGGCGGTGCGATCGGTCTCGGGATAGTGGTGGAACTTCAACATGCCTTTGGGAAGGGCTCCGTAATTGAGACCTTTTTCCAAAAGGAGATTTTCGACCACCGCTTTGTAACAGCCGGCAGCCATCAGGGCATCGATGTCCCGGCCTTCGTTTTTGAGGCAAGCGGCATTGAGGTCGGCAAAGAAGGCAAAATTGTGTATGTGTCCGAAAAATTTCTTCTCGAAATCGGTCGTCGGCTCGGTGTAATCGGCATCGACAAATTCAAAAAGATTCTTGAACATGCGGCTGGCAGCGCCCGACGCGGGGACAAACTTCACAATGGCGGGATTGGTCGTCAAATATTCTTCCCACACTTCGAGGTAATGGTCTACGGCCGTGTCGTCGAGCGAAAGGATACCGTTTCCCAGCCCGGCCGGGGCTTCGAGTTTGAGGTAGGGGAAACCGGTTTCGAAACAATGCAACTGTTCTTCGATTTGTTGTGCAGAGATTCCCTTCTGCTTCAATAGGTCTAAATCTTCGGGTGTAAACATAGTATTTGTTTTAGGATTGTCAAAAATCGAAAACTTCTCAAATTTAAAAAAAATCATCGGTAAAAACAATTATTATCGAGCAAAAAAAACTTATATTTGAATCGGTTTTCAATACTTGTCGGTTTTATGAATGAGAAACAATACTTTACCGCCGCCGAGCGCAAAGAGTTCCTTTGTGCCTACCGTGCGTTGTTTGCAACGGCACGTCCTCTCATCGGGGAAAAAGAATTTCTCTTTTTACGCAAACATATTTCCGAAGCCGTGCTGTCGGGCAGCTATTTGCGCGACGCCAACGGGTTGAACCGGCTGCTCCGCGACATCGAAACAGCTCTGATACTCTCACAAGAGGTGGGTCTCGACCGCAGCACGTTGGCGGCCGTACTGACTTGCAACCTCGTCGTCGAGGAACGCATCGCCTTCGACCGGGTCGAAGACCTCTTCGGCGCCGACTGCGTAAAAATCATTCGCGGCCTCATCAAGGCCAGCAGCCTCTATGCCAAGCAAGAAACCGTACAAAGCGACAACTTCCGCAACTTGTTGCTCACTTTTGCCGAGGACGTGCGCGTGATTATCATCATGATTGCCGACCGATTGTGCCTCATGCGCATGATCAACCACCACCCCAACACCAAGTTCCGCGAAAACGTCGCCTATGAAGCCTCCTTCCTCTATGCGCCGCTCGCCCACCGGTTGGGTCTCTACCGCATAAAAACCGAGCTCGAAGACCTCGCCCTGAAATATACCCAGCGCGACGAATACGACCGCATCGCCCACAAACTAAGCGAGACCAAGGAGTCGCGCAACAAATATATCCGCGAATTTATCGCCCCCATCAAACAGAAATTACTCGACGCCGGCCTGAAATTCGAGATAAAAGGGCGTACCAAGTCCATATCTTCCATTCTGAACAAAATAAGGAAACAAAACGTCGACATCGAAGGCATCTACGACCTATTCGCCATACGCGTGGTACTCGACAGCCCGATAGAAAAGGAGTCGGCCGACTGTTGGCACGTCTATTCCATCATCACCGACATGTACCGGCCCAACCCCAAACGGCTGAAAGACTGGCTCTCGGTGCCCAAAAGCAACGGTTACGAATCGCTACACATCACCGTATGGGGACCCGGAGACCGCTGGGTCGAGGTGCAAATACGCACCAAACGCATGGACGAAATCGCCGAACGGGGTCTCGCCGCCCACTGGAAATACAAGGGGCTGAAAAGCGAGAAAGGCCTCGACGACTGGCTCAACAACGTGCGCGACATACTCGAATCGGGCGACGGAGGCCCCATGGAGTTGATGAAAGAATTCCGCATGGACCTCTACGACAAAGAGGTCTTTGTCTTCACCCCCAAAGGCGACCTCTACAAACTGGCCAAAGGTGCCACGCTGCTCGACTTCGCTTTCCTCATACACAGCCAATTGGGCTGTCGCTGCACAGGCGGCAAGGTCAACGGCAAGAACCAAACCATCAGGTATAAGCTGAAAAGCGGAGACACCATCGAAATACTCACCTCGCCCACCCAAAAGCCCAAACAGGAGTGGCTCAACATCGCCTGCACCTCCAAAGCCCGGGTAAAAATAAAACAGGCCCTCAACGAAATCCAGCACAAGGAGGCCGAGATGGGCAAAGAGATGCTGAGCCGGCGATTCAAAAATCGCAAAATCGACGTCAACGACGCCATACTCATGAAGCTCATTCGCAAGACCGGCTACAAGACCGTGACCGATTTCTATTGCGCACTGGCCCAGGAGCGGCTCGACGTCAACCACATACTCGACCTCTATCACGAGATAGAACACAAGGAAAACAACGAAGAGTCGACCGAAAACCGCACGGCCGAGAACTTTATCGCCACCCAGCCGGGCGACAGCCTCGGCGAAGACGAACTGGTCATCGACCAAAACATCAAAGGGCTCGACTACAAACTGTCGAAATGCTGCAACCCCATTTTCGGAGACAAGATATTCGGGTTCGTCTCCTCCCAGGGAAGCATCAAAATACACCGCGAGGACTGCCCCAATGCCGAAAATCTGCGCACCCAATTCGGATACCGCATCGTAAAAGCCCGCTGGTCGGGCAAACAAGGGTCGCAATACGCCATCGTGCTGCGAGTCATCGGCAACGACGACATCGGCATCGTAACCAACATCACGTCGGTCATCTCCAAAGAAAAACGAGTCTCGATGCGCAGCATCGCCATCGACTCCAACGACGGCCTGTTCCAAGGGCACATCACCGTCCTTGTCGACGACACGACAGCCCTCAACGCCTTGATAAAGAAAATCAAAACCATAAAAGGGGTAAAAAACGTCGCCCGCGAAACGCCCCTCTACACCCCGAGAGAGTCATGAAACGACACATCACCCATCTCCTGGGAACCGGCATTGCCATACTCGCGTTGTCATTGACGGCCTGCAACCGGCACCCACAAGCCAAAGCCTTCTACCTCAAAGCCGAAGAAGCCTTTGTCGCCGGAGAATACCAGGCGGCACAACGCCTCATCGACTCCATACCCGAAAGCGACTCCCTGGCCTTCGAATGGATACGCAAAGGAATCACCCTCAACCAACGCATCACACTGGAACAAAACCGACGCAACCTGCACTTCATCGACAGCCTCCTCCCCCTTCTGCAAGAAAGCCGGGAAGAAATGATGCCCCAATTCCGATTCATAAAACATGGCAATGACCCCGACGAGGGACGTTACGTCTACCTGCACGACCGCCATGCCGGAAGTGCACACACCACCTGCCTACGCATACAACTCACCCCTTCGTTCGAAGCCGAAATCATAAGCGTTTACTGCGGGAAAGCCCCCCTCCACCATGTAGCGGCCAAAATAGAGCTTCCCGACGGCACCTACGCCCTCACCCCGACAACGCCCTATGACGGAGCCTTGAACTACCGTTTCACCTACCAGAACGGGAACCATTGCGAACTGGTGTGCTACCGGGGGCATGAGCTCCGTCCCGTCATCGAGACCATCATATCGGCCAAAGAGAAACCGATAAAAGTATCTTACGAAGGCGAATTCCCCTACTCTTACACGCTAAGCGAAAACGACCGCAAAGCCTTCGAGCAATGCTTCCGCCTCTCTTCATTGGAAAGACGCATCGTCAATCTCGAACGGGAGAAAAAGATTGCCCGGAAAACCGTCGACCTCCTCTCCCGCCAACTCGCGGCGACGGAAGAGCGATAAAAAAGTTCCGAAAAATAGAGATAAAGTGTTGCACGACAAGAAATATTGTCGTACCTTTGCCCCGCAATTGAAAAAAGTATTAACCAATTCAATCTCAAAATTATCATGAACCATTACGAAACCGTTTTCATTTTAACTCCCGTTTTGTCTGATGTTCAGATGAAGGAAACGGTAGACAAGTTCAAATCGATACTCACCGAGCAAGGTGCCGTTATCGTGAACGAAGAAAACTGGGGATTGCGCAAGTTGGCCTATCCTATTCAGAAAAAATCTACCGGTTTCTACCAATTGTTGGAGTTTGATGCAGAACCTTCTGTCATCGAGAAACTTGAAGTAAACTTCCGTCGCGACGAACGCGTAATTCGCTTCCTCACCTTCAAGATGGACAAATTCGCTGCCGAATACGCCGCCAAGAGAAGAAATGTAAAATCAGCTAAAGAAGAGAAGGAGAACTAATCATGGCACAAGCACAATCTGAAATCAGATATTTGACCCCCCCCTCGGTCGATGTGAAAAAGAAAAAATATTGCCGTTTCAAAAAGAGCGGTATCAAATATATCGACTACAAAGATCCCGAATTCTTGAAAAAGTTCCTCAACGAGCAAGGTAAAATCCTGCCCCGTCGCATCACCGGAACTTCACTCAAATTCCAACGTCGTATTGCACAAGCTGTAAAACGTGCCCGTCACTTGGCTTTGCTGCCCTACGTAACCGATATGATGAAATAATCTAAAAGTAAGGAGGACACAAGCATGCAAGTTATATTGAAAGAAGATATTCTCAACTTGGGATATAAAGACGATATCGTTACCGTAAAAGACGGTTACGGCCGCAACTACCTCATTCCGCAAGGAAAAGCCGTTATCGCTTCGGAATCGGCCAAGAAAGAACTCGCCGAGAACCTGAAACAACGTGCTCACAAACTGGCAAAAATCAAACAAGACGCTCAGGATTTGGCTGCAAAACTCGAAAGTGTAAGCCTTACCATCGCCACCAAAGCCAGTGCCACCGGAAAAATCTACGGTTCGGTTACCAATATCCAAGTTGCTGAGGCTTTGGCCAAACTCGGGCACGAAATCGACCGCAAGATTATCGTTGTGAAAGATGCCGTTAAAGAAATCGGTTCTTACAAAGCCGTCGTAAAACTGCACAAAGAGGTGAGCGTAGAAATCCCCTTTGAAGTGGTTGCCGAAGAGGCTGCTGCCGAATAATTCTCGCAGAGAAAGACTTCATATTAAAAAAGAGGACACCCGACGGGTGTCCTCTTTATATTTATTCCCTGCTGTTCCTTCTCCCGGACAGACCTTATTTTTTCTTTACTCTGAATGCTCCTTGGTATCACACCGCCACAAGGATTCGATTCCACGGCACACGCCCCAAATAAGGCAATGGTTTTTATCCCTCATTTGGGAAAGCATCACATATTAATATATGAGTCGAGAAAAAATTCAGGCAAACCACAGTAGCCCCGGGGAGGGGATTGTAAACAATCACAAAAGTGGTCACTCGTGTTTTTCCTTGGCCTCCTCACGGGGAATGAATATCGCCGCATATACCTGCAAAATGGTGGCGACAATAAACAGCACGACCCAATCGGTACCCCCTCGCCAAAACATCAGGGCGGCAGCTCCCATGAAAATCAACGACGAAAAAAGCTCTTGGCGATATAGGCGCCGCAAACGCAAATTCGAACCGGCATAACGGCGCGTAAGACGGGTCAAGAACATTCCGAGCGAACCGACCGCAAGGAAATAGGCCGGCAGGTCGGGAATAAACGTGTAGGTGGCAGCCCCCAAAAGCACGGCCACGGCCGAGCATTGAAACAGGGTATCGGATATTTTGTTTTTTTGCATAAGGCGTCAATCATCGACAAAGACGAAGACATCTTCGTTGTCGCGTTTCATCTGGTAGGTTTCCCGGGCAAACTTTTCGAGATTCTCATCGTCAGAGCGCAATTCGTCGAGGCGCGCCCGACTCTCATCGACAATCTGCTGATAATGGTTGACACTCTTGCGCAGTTGCGATATTTGCCGGTCATAGCGGATATTCTGGATAAAGCTATTCTCGTCGATAAAGACCATCTCAAAAATCAATGCGCCCGCGATGTAAAACATCAGCGGTACACGACGCAACAAGGACCATATCTTCACGAATTTTCTCATTCCTTCAAGCGGGAAAGTTTCCACAAACGTACACAAAGTTTTTGAAACGGGAAAGTTTTTTCGAACCGAATCTCGCAACACGCGGCATCGGACAGGCGAAGAAAAATAAATCCCGTGGCAAGCGTCGAATAATCAGCGGGGTTTTTGTATCTTTGCAGGCAAAAATCGCCGTCATGCACCTGGTTATCGACCAAGGAAACACCACAATCAAAGCCGCGCTGTTCTCAGGAGAAGGAAATCCCGACCGAATAGAACGCATACCACGCCTCACCCGGTCGTATATCGACAAGTTGCTTGCCCGCTACCCGGTGACAGGCTGCATCTACTCATCTGTGGCCCATGCCGATGCCGAAATTTGCGATTACCTGCAATCGCAAATAGCCCGATTTTTCTTCTTCACTGCCGACACGCCTCTGCCTGTCACCATCGATTACCGCACCCCCCGCACCTTGGGGAGCGACCGCGTTGCCGCAGCCGTGGGGGCACACGCCGAAATGCCCGACAAGGACCTTCTGGTGGTCGATGCGGGAACCTGCATTACCTATGACATCATAACATCTCGGGGGCATTTTCTCGGAGGCAATATAGCTCCGGGCATAAAAATGCGCTTGAAGGCCATGCACAAATATACCGAAAGGCTCCCTATCGTCGAGAAAAACGGCGACACCCCACTCGTCGGGTACGATACCGAGACCGCCATGCGCTCGGGAGCCGTATTTGGCGTATGCCATGAAATCGAGGGGTATATCTCGCATTTGAAACAGGAATATCCCGAGCTTTTGATTTTTTTAACGGGTGGAGATGCATTTTTATTGGCAGACAAATTAAAAACCGCCATCTTTGTAGACGATTGTATTGTATTGAAAGGTTTAAACAGAATATTGCATCATAATGTCCAACCATAAATCGGTTTTATACGCATTTATCATTTTTGCGGTGGTCATCGGGGCGATGCCCTTGTCAGCCCAAAGCAACATCGACAGTCCCTATTCCCGCTACGGTTACGGCACACTCGACAGCCACGCCATCGGAGCTTCCCGCTCAATGGGGGGCGTGGGATATGCCTTGCAGAGCGGAAAGCAAATCAACATAAAAAATCCGGCATCCTATGCAGCCATCGACACGCTCACATTCCTGTGCGACTTCGGCGTTAGCCTGCAAATTGACCACATGAAAGAAGGTTCTCTGAAAGAGACGCGGACCAATTGGAGTTTTGAATACTTCGCCATGCAATTTCCCATGGCCCGCTGGTTGGCAGCCACGCTGGGCGTTGTACCTTATTCGACGGTGGGATATGATTACACGGGAAGCATCACCAACGGCACCGCAAGACAGACCGGCGAAGGCAGCATCAATCAAGCCTTTGCGGGACTGGGTGTCTACCTCTTCAAGGGTTTCACCCTCGGTGTGAACGTCAACTACCTGTTTGGCGACATCACCAACAGCTCGACATCGATTTCGACCATTGATGCCACCAATGCCACCGTATTCGACAACATCATCGACGTGTCGGATTACCGCATCGAAATCGGAGCCCAATACACGGTGCGCTTCAACAAGAAAAACCGCCTCACGTTCGGCGCCGTCTACACACCCGGGAAAAACCTGTTGGGCAAAGGCTACATCAGCGGCGGGAACTACAACACCTCCTCGGGTAGCGTCACCTATTTTCAAAACGACACCATCAACCTCAAAAACGAATATTCCCTCCCCGCTTCATACGGCGGAGGCATAAGCTACACCTACGACGAGCGGCTTGCGATAGAGGCCGACTTCACTTTCCAACCGTGGAGCAAAGCGAAATTTGAAAACACGACATCGTATTTCAACAACTCGTTCCAAGCCGCAGTCGGAGCAGAATACCTGCCGCAGACCTACTCGAACAACTTTTTCCAAAGCGTGCGCTACCGCGCCGGCGTGAATGTAGGCCGCGCCTATCCGCGCGTGCAATCGAAAACCGGAGAAAACTCCTTGTGGGAGACAGCCATCACACTGGGTGCCGGCATTCCCATGAAACGGAACAAATCGATTATCAACATCTCTTTTGGATACACCAATCGCAGAACCGCCCCCACCCGGCTGGTAAGCGAGAACGAATTTAAAATCTCCCTGGGACTGACGTTCAACGAAATGTGGTTCTATAAGAGCCGCCTGCACTAACCGATAGCGAACAGGAGACAGCGCGCAAGAGATGAAAAAAGAGACTCACTCCATCGGCATTTCGCAACTCACCGCCACCCTCATACTCGCGGTCATGATACTGGGGTCGGTGTTCACCTCCTGCAAAAAAGAGAAAAAAGCCATTATCGACAGTTTCAGCGACCCCAAAGACGTGCCGTCGCTCTCGACCTTCGATGTCAACACGCTGATTTCCGACTCCGGAGTCACCCGCTACCGCATACAAGCCAAGGAGTGGCGCGTGTTCGACAAAGCCGACGAGCCCTATTGGTATTTCCCACAAGGCATCTTTGTCGAGAAATTCGATTCCGGTTTCAACACGGAATCTTTCATTCTCAGCGACACCGCCATCTTCTACAACAAGCTGCAACTGTGGCGGCTCAGGGGCGACGTTCGCATCGAGAACATGCAAGACGAACGCTTCTTCACCGAAGAGATTTACTGGAACCAGCAAAAAAAGAGCATCTACTCCGATAGTGCCATACACATCGAACGCTCTGACAGAATCATTGAGGGCATAGGGTTTGTCTCGAACGAAGCCATGACCCAATATACCATACGCCACACGACGGGGATATTCCCCATTAACCAGAACAGGAACGAGGAAGAAAGCTCGCCCAAAAACAGTCCTTCGCGCAATCCCAAAAACAACGCACAGAAATACGCTCCGAAAAAATGACATCGACGCTCATTGTCATATCGCTCTTGCTATCCTTTTTCTTTTCGGGAATGGGAGTCGCCTTTGTCTCCGCCAACAAAGTGCGCATCGACCTCGACGCCCAAAGCCGGTCGATTATCGGACGCATATTCTCGGTTTTCACCCGACACCAGCAACAGTTTGTCGCCACGCTGCTGGTGGGCAACAACATTGCCCTGGTCATTTTCGGCATCTGCGTGGCCAGCCTCACACGGCCTTGGCTGGCCGCCCTGTGGGACCAGCCGCTTTTCATCATCATCGGTCAGGCTCTCGTGGCCACTGTCGCCATCTTGCTGACCTCTGAATTTTTCTCCAACACGCTGTTTCGCATCAATCCCAACTTCTGGTTACGCCTCCTCGCCATACCCACCTATCTCTTCTACCTCATACTCTACCCGGTGACCCGCTTCTCAACAGTCATATCCGACAGCATCTTGCGCCTGTCGGGCATAAAAGTGGAGAAAGAGACTCCCGAAAATGCTGTGAGCATCGACGAACTCGACGAGTTCCTACAACAAAGCCTCGACGAGGCACACAACGACCCAAGTGTCGACACCGAGGTAAAAATCCTGCAAAACGCCCTCGAATTCTCGTCTCGCAACACCCGAGAGTGCATGATTCCACGACCTGAAATCATTGCCGTCAACATCGACGAAACGACAGAAGAGAGCCTGATAAAACGTTTCTCCGACTCGGGATTTTCCAAAATTCCCGTCTACAAAGACAACCTCGACCACATCATCGGCTATATCCACTCTTCGGATCTTTTCAAACGTTCGTCCGACTGGAAAACATTGATTCGTCCCATACTCCAAGTGGCCGAAACCATGCCCGCCCAAAAGTTGATGAAACAGCTCATGCAACAAAAAAAGAGCATCGCCGTCGTCGTCGACGAATATGGCAGCACCTCGGGCATCATCACTCTCGAAGACCTGGTCGAGGAGATTTTCGGAGACATCGAGGACGAACACGACACGCCACGCTACTTCTCCCGCAAAATCGACAACAGCACATACGAATTTTCGGGTCGCATGGAAATCGGCAAAATCAACGAAATATACCACCTCGATCTTCCCGAATCGGACGAATACCTCTCCATTGCCGGATTTATCCTGCACGACCACCAGACAATTCCCCAGCCGGGAGAAATCATCGAATGCGGAAAATACCGCTTCGAAATCAGCGAATGCAACAACTCCCGCATCGGCCGGGTGAAAATGCACGTCAACGAGCCCGAGCCGAGCAGCGAATCGGAAAAGATTGAAAAGGAAAAACGATAAAATTGGCAGCAAAATTCACATAGAAACACTTTTTTTTGTATCTTCGTGCGCTTTATTGTGAGAAACACCTTGTAACCGAAACTTAAAAATAACACACATAAATGGCTACTTTACAGAAAATCAGAAACAAAGCAGGACTTCTGGTCATCGTAATCGGTGTCGCCCTGCTCGCGTTTATCATAGGTGACTTCCTCAATTCGGGACAAGCCTTTTTCAGAATGTCGAAAGACAAGGTCGTCGTGGTAAACGGCAAAAAAGTGACAACACAAGAATTTTCGACATTGGTAAACCGCCGCACCGAAGAGATGCAGGCCATGTTCCGCCAGCAATACGGCATGTCTTTGCCCGAAGGCTACTCGGCACGCATCAACAAAGAGGTGTTTGACCAAATCGTGCAAGAAATGCTCATCAGCGATGCCGCAGCCAGCGTAGGCGTGAAAGTATCGAAAGAAGAGTTGAGCGACATGCTGCAAGGCGACCACATCGCCCCGCAAATCCAGCAAATGTTCTCCAACAAAGCCGAATTGCTCAACTTCCTGCAAATCATCTTCAACGATGACCTTTCGCAATATTCCGACGATGTCGTAGAACAAATCATGGACTACCGTACCAAATGGATCAGTCTCGAACAAGACGTGAAAAAACAACGTCTCTCGGAAAAATACCTCGGCTTGGTGCTCAAAACGATGGCTCCCAACAAATACGACCTGCAAGCCTCTTATGACAACGGTCGCAAATCGGTAGCGTTCGACTACGCCCTGCAACCCTATTCGAGCATCTCCGACAACGACATCACCATTACCAATGAAGAATTGGCAGCCGCTTACAACAAAGACAAAGAGCGCTACAAACAAGATGCCCACCGCACCATCAAATACATTGCCGTAGAAATCGTCCCCAGCGAGGCCGACTACAAAACCACCGAAGAGAAAATCAACGCATTGCGCGAGACTTTTGCTTCGACCCACGACATGGGCGGATTCCTGACCTTCAACACCGATGTACCCTACACCGAAGCCTATGTAGCCGTTTCGTCGATGGACGACGAAATGAAAAATTTCGTACAGAAATCACAAACCGGTGACGTCTACGGACCCTTCTTCGAAGATGAATCGTATAAAATGTACCGTCTGATGGGTAAACACAACGCCCCCGACTCGGTAAAAGTGCGTCACATCATGTTCCCGCTCAATAGCAGCGCCGCCGTTACGGCCCGCATCGACAGTATCTACACGGTTCTGCAAAAAGGGGGTAACTTCGCCGAAATGGCCCGTCAATTCTCGGCCGAGAGAAACTCGGGTGCCAACGGAGGTGAAATCGGGTGGATAAGCGAAATCGACGCCATACAATTCGGCAAAGACTTCAACGACCTCTGCTTCAACAGCCGCAACAACGGCGTCACCCGCATCGAATCGCCCTACGGCATTCACCTGGTGCAGGTAACCGAGCGCAAAGCCCCGGTAGCCAAAGCCAACGTAGCCCAACTGGTCATGAACGTACGTCCCAGTTCCGACACATACAGCGACCTCTACAACAAAGTAAGCCAATACATTGCCAACAACAACAAACTGGCCGACTTCGAAGCCAACGCCTCCAATGAAGGTCTGCTGGTCAACACCGCCACCCTCACGGCCGACGACATCAACTTCGGAACCATCAACGACGGCCGCTCTGTCGTAAGATGGGCTTTCAACGCCAAGAAAGAAGCCATGTCGGAAATTTTCAACATCGAAAACAACTTCCTCGTAGCCATGGTATCGAACATCTCCGAAGAGGGTTACATGCCCCAAGCAACAGTCGAACCGTACTTGCGTCAGGAGATACTGAAAGAGAAAAAGGCCGAGAAAATCATGGCCGACCTCAAAGCCAAGAACCCGACCCAAATCGATGCAGCTGCACAAGCCATGAATTCGAAAGTCGAGGAGGCCAAATTCATCACCTTCAACACCTCTTCGATTGCCGGGCTGGGTAGCGAATACGCCCTCATCGGTGCCGCCACCAGCGCCTCCAAAGGCCAACTGGGAGGCCCCGTTGCCGGAAACCGCGGCGTTTACATGTTTGCCGTGACCACCCAAGAGAACAACACCGAACCCATGGACGCCGTTGCCGAGGCCGAGAAATACAACCAAAAAGTATATGTCCTCCTCAACCAATTCATGAGCGTTCTCAAAGAGAACTCCGAAGTAGAAGACAATCGCATCAAGTTTTATTGATACACTACTTATCACTCACATCAAGAAACAGCGCAAAACTGAGTTTTGCGCTGTTTTTTTATCCCCACTACGCAGGAAAATGCCGCACGCGGCCCCATTTTCCACGACAAATCCCTACCTTTGCCCCACAATACCCACTACTCGAAAATGACAGACAAACAATTCCTTGCCGGCAAAACGGCCGAAGAACTCAAAACCATCGCCGCCGCATACGGCATGCCCCGCTTCGCCGCATCGCAAATCGCATCATGGCTTTATCGCAACCGTGTCGACAGCATCGACAAAATGACCAATCTCTCGAAAGCCAACCGCGAGAAACTCGCTGCCGACTTCGAGGTCGGCTACACGGCTCCCATCGAGGCAAACCGGTCGGACGACGGCACGATAAAATACCTCTTCGCGGCCGGCGACAGCTACATCGAGACCGTCTATATCCCCGACCGCGACCGGGCGACGCTCTGCGTCTCGTCACAGGTAGGCTGCAAAATGAACTGTCGTTTCTGCATGACCGGCAAACAAGGATTCAAAAAGAATCTTACCGCCACCGAAATCATCAACCAGATTGTCTCAATACCCGAATTTGAGCACCTCACCAACATCGTCTTCATGGGCATGGGCGAACCGCTCGACAATACCGACGAGGTGCTCAAAGCTCTCGACATACTCACCTCGGACTATGGCTTTGCTTGGAGCCCCCGGCGCATCACCCTCTCGACCATCGGCGTCACGCCCAACCTGCGCCGCTTCCTCGACGAGAGCCAATGCCACCTCGCCATCAGCCTGCACAACCCATTTGCCGACCAACGCCAGGAACTGATGCCCGTGCAAAAAGCCTTCCCCATAGCCGCCACCATCGAGTTGCTGCGACAATACGATTTCAGTCACCAACGCCGGCTCTCGTTCGAATACATCGTATTTGAAGGGCTCAACGACACACCGGCACACATCAACGAATTGGCCCATCTGCTGCACGGCCTCGACTGCCGCATCAACCTCATACGCTTCCACGCCATTCCGCAGGTCGACCTGCACAGCCCCTCGACAGAAAAAATGGAAGCCTTCCGCGACGCGCTCTCCCGCAAAGGCATCATCTGCACCATACGGGCCTCACGAGGCGAAGACATCAAAGCGGCATGCGGCATGTTGTCGACCGCCCGCAAAGAGGCCGAAAGGAAATAGATTGCCTCCCCAAATGGCCATACGCAGGCCGCTCGGCACAACACGAAAGCCCCAAATTTGTTTTATTGACAAAGAATAATTACCTTAGCCTGTCGGGAAAAGACCTCCCGCATAAAAACAAACGACATGGAACATAAACTGAAAATAGGTATTACGCACGGCGACATCAACGGCGTAGGCTATGAAGTGATTCTGAAAACCCTCTCCGACCCCCGTATCGTGGAACTCTGCACGCCGGTCGTGTATGGCTCTTCGAAAGTTGCCGCCTACCACCGCAAGGCTCTCGACCTGCCTGCGTTCAATTTCAATATCATCACTTCGGCCGAGCAATGCGCCGCCGGGAAAATCAATATGATCAACTGTTTCGACGACGAACTGAAAGTGGAGCTCGCCAAGCCCACAGCGCAAGCCGGCGAAGCCGCCTTCCTCGCCCTCGAAGCCGCCACGGCCGATTTGCAGGCGGGACTCATCGATGCCATCGTCACGGCTCCCATCAACAAACACACCATACAGTCGGATCGATTCGACTTCCCGGGACACACCGAATATTTCGAGAAAAAAACCGGAAACGGACAGAAATCGCTCATGATTCTGCTCAACGAGCGCATACGCGTGGCGCTGGTCACCACCCACCTTCCCCTCTCGAAAGTTCCCTCGATGATTACGCGGGAGAACATTCTCGAAAAGCTCACCATCTTCAACCGCAGTCTGCACGAAGACTTCCGCATCGAGAAACCGCGCATCGCCGTGCTCTCCCTCAATCCCCACGCCGGAGAAGACGGCCTGCTGGGAAGCGAAGAGCAAGACATCATCATTCCCACCCTCAAAGAGGCCGAGCAACAAGGCATTCTCTGTTTCGGCCCCTATGCTGCCGACGGATTTTTCGGGTCGGGACACTTTGCCCAGTTCGACGGCGTACTGGCCATGTACCACGACCAGGGTCTCGCCCCGTTCAAGACCCTGGCCATGGAAGACGGCGTAAACTTCACCGCCGGATTGCCTATCGTGCGCACCTCACCCGCCCACGGAACAGCCTACGACATCACCGGCCAAAACAAAGCCTCGGAAGAGTCGTTCAGACAGGCTCTCTACCTTACCATCGACGTGACCAATAATCGGGCTCACCACGCGGCCGAACATGCCAACCCGCTGCGCAAGCAATATTTCGACAAGAGCGGCGACAAAGAGGTCCTCGACCTCAATGCGCCCGAGAAGGAAGATTAAGACCGACTTTTCCCCTCCTATTACGGGATTGTGCCGAAATGCTCGACACAATCCCGTTTCTTTTATATAAGAGAGCAAGACGGTGCCCCAGCCTGTCTGAGCTGTCCCACCAGGCCGACCTTTGACACCGGCCAAGCCCCCCATCGTGAGAACATTCCCGGTCACCCGACTTTTTTCCTCCGCCTGTCCGCTTACCCCAAACGCGCAAGACCGACCTCGGACAAACAGATCCAAATCCCCGTCATGAGAATATTCCCCGATTACCCGACCTTTTTCCGCCACCGGTCTCCTGCCTGTAATCCAATCAATGGTGCCCTCAATTTGTTAATAATCTAAAAATAATAGTACCATGTATTGCATAGTACTATATAATTATATACTTTTGCCTCAGTAGTGAAAAAGAAAAAAAGAGATGAACAGCGAAAACCTCAAATCACAAATGCGCAAAGGGGTGCTCGAATACTGTATCCTGCTTCTGCTCAAATGCAAACGAGCCTACGCCTCGGACATCATCGATGAGTTGAAAAAGGCTCACCTCATCGTCGTCGAGGGGACGCTCTACCCCCTCCTCACCCGTCTGAAAAACGACGGTCTGCTCACCTACGAATGGGAAGAGTCGACCCAGGGGCCGCCGCGCAAATACTACGTCATCACCCCCGACGGAGAGACATTCCTTTCGGAACTGGAAGCGACATGGAACAGTCTGAACCAAACCGTAAGCCACCTCAAAGGGTTATCATAAAACAAGAACAAAAACACAAGGACATATGAAAAAGACATCTATCTTTAATTTGGGCGGGAATGCCTGCTACATCGACGACGATGCCGCCGAGGTACTGAGAAACTATCTCGATGAACTGCGCCGCCATTTCGGCGACAACCCGTCGACCGACGAAGTGATGAACGACATCGAGATGCGGTTGTGGGAGATTTTCGACGAGCACAAACGATATGGCATGCAAGTCGTGTCGATGCGCGAAGTCGAAGAAGCCATGTCGATACTGGGCAAGGTCGACGACTTCGGGACCATCGAGGAATCAACAGACACAACCGGAAACAAAGCGGCCGGAGAACCGGCACAACCCGTTGAGCCCGAGAATGAGCCGGCAAGCCAAGGGTATCCCGAGAAAGACATGATTCGCAAAAAACTGTTCCGCAACCCCGACGACAAGGTCATCGGCGGCGTGGCATCGGGACTGGCCACCTACCTCGACATACAATCGGTTTGGGCCCGCATCTTGTTTGTTCTCTTCTTCCTGTTCAGCGGCGGAATCGTCCTCATCATCTACTTGGTCTTGTGGATTGTCATGCCGCAAGCCCGCACAACCGCACAACGGCTCGAAATGCAGGGCATACGGCCAACCGCCGAAAACATACGCCATTATGTTTCCAAATCGGTTGAATGCGGCAATCTGCCGACCCAAAATGGGAACGGGTGCCTGCAAGCCTCGGCCATCGGGTGCGGTATCCTGATACTCCTGCCGGTAATCGTCCTGGCCCTGCTCACCTTGCTCATGAGCATACCGATTGCATGGGACGCGCTTGACGAACTGTTCCACTTCGGGCCCGCCATGCATCATCTCGAACGAGGCATTCTCCCGCCGGGTACCCTCGGCGACTGGGTGTCGACCCTGATGCTCAATGTATTGTGGCTCGTACCACTGCTCACCGTCATTTTCCTGTTCATCAACCGCCGGTGGCCGCAAGAACCGTCAACCCTCCGCATCGTAAAAATAGTCGCACTGGTTCTATGGCTGGTTGCTCTCGTATGGATAACCGTAAGAGTCGTATGGCACATTATATAACCTCCGCCAGCCTCTCGTCCTAACAGAGATTGAAGAAAAAACAACGGGGGGGGCAGCTGTTGCTGCCCCCCCGTTTGGTTCCAACAAAACGCGCCACATTATTTCATGGCCTTGCTTATCTGCTTTTCCCTGTCGGTCACATAATTGTCGAAGAACCTCACGATTTCGAGCCAGAACGAGGCAAAAGCAGGATATTTCCTGCGATGCGATTCGTAATAACGCAACGTCTGCACCAACTCGGGCATCCAAAAGAAATTGTGGTCTACCTGTTCCACGATGGCTCCGCGTACAGCTTTCTCATCATATTCATGGTCTATGAGGTAACATATCGTGGCGGCGCGCACCAACGACTCTTCCAGGATATTTTTCCATGTGTCGTATGCCTGCCGTTTCATCGAAAAACGGGTATATCCCTGCAAAATCCGGCCCGACTTCTCCAACGCCTTTTCGGTATCGCCTTTGATTTTGGTAAACGAATGGCAAAACTCGTGAACGACGGTCTCCGCTATTTTCCGGTAAAAAATGGGCTGTCCGTTTTCGTCGACGGCATAGTTCATGATGGCAAATACCTCTTTGGGCTGGTCGGCCAGTTTGCGGCTGGGGCCGTAATTGCAGGGACCGTTGGCAAAACCTATGACGATGCGATACTGCTCGACGGGAGGCATACCGTAAAAACGGGTGTACCACTCTTTGTCGAAATAGGTCATTACCGAGTCGTTGAACACTTGCAGTCCGAGTGCATATACATCGGCATGGGCATTGAAAAAGTCGTTGAAGCGGCTGGTCCGGTAGAAATCGTTGAGGGCTGCCAGAAACCCGGGCGTATCTTGCTCACTCACGGGGCTAAGGCGTTTCTTCCCGGTATCGAGCTTGACGATACTGTCGCCCCGGCACTCAATCTGCAAGGCCATCGACATGACGCGGTCATATCCCAAATCGACTTCGTGCCGGAACTGTTTCATCATTTCCACCGCCTGATGCGAACGGTATTCTCCCAAAACAGAGTCAATATCGGCCGTATAACGGCCTCCTATGTCATAGTTGTACTCCTCATATCCGGCCAATCGGGCCAAGAACGACATGAGCTCGACCTCTTCCATTACCTGGGGTTCGATTTTTTGGGCCCGCACGCCACAACAGCAGAGGGCAAACAAGCAGAACAGTGCAATACTTTTTTTCATGATTTTATCCATAACATAATTAAAACTCATCTCAGCCATCGACACGCGACAACAAGGCATACATGGGAAGCAATCCTCCCGTTGAGATAGGTTCAAATCTCGCCAGCGATTGTGTCATTCTTCTTCTGAGCTTCCACTTTGTCGCGCTGCCGCAACACCTGCTGTTCTATCAAGAACGAACCTACCAGCGAAAGGCCTCCGAAGAAAAGCACCGACGAGCCGTAAATAACCGGCAACGACTCCTTCACCATATTGATATAGGTGCGATGCTGGGCTTGAAGCAACACATCTTCATTGGTGTAGACATTTATATCGGCAATGAAATATCCGACCAAAAGGCCCACGCCTATACCAAAGAGCAACATGCCGATGCGCAAAGCGGCAAAGCTCCACGGGCGCCCCAACCCCGTCTCATGGATAAAGGGCACACGACCGGAAAAGCCGGACAGATTCTCGACCGGTATTTCGGACAATTTTTCGACAAACATGTTCCGCTCTTTCCGACGGACAAACAGTTCGAAAAGCTTATATACCGTCAAGCAAATCGTAGCTGTCACAAAGATAGGTGTCAAAAAATTAAACATAACGCAGATTTTTATGAGATGAATAATTTTGGTTCTACTCAATTAGACGCAGAAGCTCTCAAAAGGTTACAGTAAAGGTATGAAATTTCTTCCTATTTTTGTGTAACCTTTTCCCTACATCAGCGTCTAATATCAAAAAAGCCGAAATATCCCCTAAAAGCCCGAGCACCGGTTCCTTTTCCTTCGGTGCCCGACCATTCCGATGAATCCGGAGGAACAGACCTACATCAAACGCATTCTGCGTGGCGAGACCGAGCTGTATGGCTACTTTCTCGACACTTATGGCCAACGCATCTTCACGTTGGTGCAGCAGATTGTCTCCAACCGCGAAGATGCCGAGGACCTCACGCAGGATATTTTTGTAAAAGCCTTCGAATCGCTGAAAAATTACCGGGGCGATTGCCAGTTCATCACCTGGATATACCGCATCGCCTACAACATGACAAACAGTGCCCTGCGGAAAAGCAAACAACGGCAGGAGTTCCTGCCGACCGACGAAAACACACCGGAACCGGCCGACACCGATTCCTCCTTCGACTTCGCCGACGAGGAAGAACGCGACGAACGCATCGAGGACCTGCAACTCGCCCTCTCGTGGCTCACGGCCGAAGAGCGCGCCCTGATTACCCTCTTCTACTACGACAACAAGAGCATCGAGGATTGCGCCTTCATTACCGGCCTGTCCGAAGCCAACATAAAAGTGCGTCTACATCGCATACGGAAAAAATTATCTTCGTATATTTATCGCATCAAATATGGAAACAGACCGCTATCATGAATTGATGAAGGAGGCCATTGCCCGGCAAAGTCCGGCCGTGCTGCCTGCCGATTTCACCGCCCGCACCCTGCATCGCCTGCAACGCGAAAAGGCCGTCAGGGAACGACGCGCAGAAATCGCGGGCCTCATCGCCGCCGCCCTCGTATCGCTGACACTCATTGTCATGGCCGGGGTCATACTCCATCACTACGGCATATTACCCTCACAAGAAACCGTGCAAGAAACCTTTGCTTCGATAAAGCAAAACATCAAACTTTATTGGGTCGAAAGCCTCCCTTACTACGGGCTGGCCTTTTTGGCCGGAATACTCCTCTTGGCCGACTACCTGTTGCGCCGGCACTGGTACAACACCCACAGAAAGGGTTTCGGTTCGTAACCTCAACCGGGAATGGCAGGAGACGACGGGTTTCCCCGGAGAAGGCCATCGTCCCTTATGGACAGACTTGATACAAGCAAAGACACCGAAGGCAAATCGTTCTCGCGATTTGCCTTCGGTGTCTTTATGTCTGCGGGGATTATTATTTTCCCAAGAGATAGCGTTTGAAGTGGGTAAAGTCGGGCGACAGCTCGACCGTGCGTTTCTTGCCCTGCATAAAGCGTTGCAGCGTGTCGGGGACGGCAACCGGTTCGCCGATAATCTCCTCGACCGTAGCCAGGAACTTGGCCGGGTGGGCGGTTTCGAGAAAGACACCGGTTTCTCCGGGCTGCAAACCTTCGGAGAGAGCACGGTACCCGCACGTCCCATGCGGGTCGAGCAAGTAATGGTGACGGCGGTAGACGTCGGCCAGCGTCTCGCGTATCTGCCCGTCGGTATAGGCCGCACCGCTGATGTCGGCGCAGATGGCGTCGTGTGAACCGCCGTAAAGATCGAGCACCCGGGCAAAATTGCTGGGGGCCCCCACGTCCATGGCATTGGCCAAGGTGGCTACCGAAGGCTTGGGCTCATACTCGCCCGTACGAAGGTAATGCAGGAAAATGTCGTTGCGGTTGTTGGCGGCGATGAAACGTTTCACGGGCAATCCCATGCGTTTGGCAAAAAGGCCGGCAGTGATGTTCCCGAAATTTCCGCTGGGCACGCATATCACCACATTATCGGAAATTCCCCGGCGGAGCAACTGGGCATAGGCATAGAAATAATAGAATGCCTGCGGCAGGAAACGGGCCACGTTGATGGAGTTGGCCGAGGTAAGATGCATCATCTTGTTCAGGTCCTTGTCCATGAAGGCACTCTTCACCAAAGCCTGACAGTCGTCGAACGTACCGTCGATTTCGAGTGCCGTGATGTTGCGGCCGAGGGTGGTAAACTGCTTCTCCTGTATCTCGCTCACCTTTCCCTTGGGATAGAGCACATACACCTGTATGCCCGGCACACCCAGGAAACCGTTGGCCACGGCACTGCCCGTGTCGCCCGAGGTGGCGACCAGCACATTCACGTCTTTGCCGCCTTCACGCTGGATAAAATAGCCCAGCAGGCGAGCCATGAAACGGGCACCGACATCTTTGAACGCCAACGTGGGACCGTGGAAGAGTTCGAGGCTGTAAATGGAGTCATGCACCGGCACCAGCGGTATGTCGAAATTCAGGGTATCGTAAACAATGTTTTTGAGCACATTGGCATCAACGTCTTCGCCAAAGAAAGCCTCGGCTACGATAAACGAGATTTCTTGGAGCGACATTCCTCCCATGTTATGGAAAAATGCCGGTGGGAGACGCTTGATCTTTTCGGGCATATAGAGCCCCTTGTCGGGGGCGAGTCCTTTGACAACGGCCTCTTCGAGCGAGGCAGGTGGTGTCTGTTTATTGGTACTGTAATATTGCATGATGTTTCTTATCTTTCACTGTTCGGGAACCTCTCCGAGCCGGAGATTCCGGCCGTGCAAGGCTACCGATACAAAGATAATTTTTTTTTGGAGAAGTGTTTCTTAAAAGAAGTTCTTTTTAGAAGCTCGTGCGAACTATTTTAGTTGAAATATTCCAACGATTGTTTTTATTACTTAGCATGCACACTTATCTGCGCTTATACGACAATCTCTTGCCCTACTTCCTTGGGCTGGCAAAGAATGCCTTGATAAATTCATCGCCCGAGAGTGTGCCATAATAGCCCCGGGCAACGCTCTCCTCGTCATACACCTGCACGGCATCGGGGGTCTCACCGGGCTTGTAGATGACAAACGGTATGGGGGCATTGGTGTGCGTTTTCAGCCGACAGGGGGTCGGGTGGTCGGGCAAGAGGGCTATGGTAAGCGGCTCGCCCAATGAATCGGCAGCAGCCAGCAAGGGCTGCAACACACGATGGTCGAGATACTCGACCGTCGTCTTCTTCAACTGGGCATCGCCCTCGTGTCCCGCCTCATCACTGGCCTCGATATGGAGGTAAACAAAATCATCGGTCTTCAAGGCTTCAATCGCCGCAGCCACCTTTCCTTCGTAATTGGTGTCGTAGAGGCCGGTGGCTCCGGGCACATCGATGGAACGCAGGCCGGCATACACGCCGATGCCCTTTATCAAGTCGACGGCCGAAATGACGGCTCCGCTCTTGATGCCGTAATGCGAAGCCAGAGTTTCCATGCGAGGCTTGTAACCGGGCGACCACGGCCAAATGCTGTTGGCCATATCCTTGCCTTGTTCCCGACGCCGGATATTCACCGGGTGCTGGGGCAGAATTTCTTGCGAACGCAGAATAAGCCGGTTTATGAGATAGGCTGTCTCAGAGGCCCGGACATCGAGCGGACGCACCAACACGTCGCGAAACGGGGTGCCGGGCACATCGTGCGGAGGGGTGCAATGGAGACGCTTGTCGCCATCTTTGATTTTGAGCAGGTGACGATAGGAGACACCGGGATAGAAATGCACCGTCTCGTCGCCCAACTCCTGTTGGAGGAAAGTGATCAATTCGTGAGCCTCCTCGTTTGAGATGTGCCCCGCCGAATGGTTCTTTATCTTCCCCTCCTCGATGCAGATGAGATTGCAACGCATGGCCATCTCGCCGGGGAGAATGTCGATGCCCATACTGGCAGCTTCGAGCGAACCGCGCCCTTCAAAAACGGTGGGCAGGTCATAGCCCAAAATAGCCATATTGGCAATTTCGCTGCCCGGTTCAAAACCCGCCGGTACGGTATGCAATCGACCGCAACGGCCGTGAGCCGCCAGCCAGTCCATGGCCGGCGTGTCGGCCGCCTGTATGGGGGTGCGTCCGCCCAACGAATCGACCGGCTCGTCGGCCATGCCGTCGCCCAAAACTATAATATATTTCATGTCGGCAAAATTATCGTATGTTGGCAATTCCTATAATGTCGGCAAACACGCCGGCAGCGGTAACCGGTGCTCCGGCACCATATCCTTTGATAATCATCGGGTATTCGTTGTATCGGTCGGTCGTAATGAGAATGACGTTGTTGCTGCCTTCCAATTCGTAGAAGGGGTGCTCACGGCCGACTCCCTGCAAACCGATGCGGGCCTTGCCGTTGGCGAGCGAAGCGACAAAACGGAAACGCTTGCCCTGGGCGGCCACTTCGCGGCGGCGTTGCTCAAACTCGGCGTCGAGCTCGGGGACCTCTTTCCAGAAATCTTCCAACGAACCCTCGAAATACTTGTCGGGGATAAAGAGATTTTTTTCCACATCGGCCTGTTCGATGCGGTAGCCGGCTTCACGGGCGAGAATGACCAGTTTGCGCAAAACGTCCTGTCCGCTCAAATCGACCCGGGGGTCGGGCTCGCTGTATCCGGCCTCCTGGGCCATGCGTATGGCCCGGCTCAGAGGCACGTCTTCGCTCAGCACGTTGAAGATGTAGTTGAGCGTACCCGAAACGACTGCCTCGATGCGCAGTATGGTATCGCCACTGTTTATCAGGCTGTTGATGGTATTGATGATGGGCAGCCCGGCACCGACGTTGGTCTCGAAGAGGAACTTCACGTCGCGACGGCGGGCGGTCTGTTTCAAGAGGGCATAATTCTCATAGTCCGACGAGGCGGCAACCTTGTTGGCGGCAACGACCGACACGTTGTGATCGAGCAGCTGCTGGTATATGGCCGCAATTTCGGGACTGGCCGTGCAATCGACAAAGACCGAGTTGAAGATGTTCATCTTGATAATCGAGTCGCGAATCTCCTCGGGAGAACTCTTTATGGAAGAGTTTTTCAGCAACTCCTCGTAATTGTCGAGCGGAATACCTTCGCGACAGAACACCGACTGACGGGAATTGGAGAGTCCCACGATATTGATGCGCAACGATTTCTCTTTGAGCAGGCGGGGCTGCTGGCTGCGAATCTGTTCGAGCAGATTGCTTCCCACAAGGCCGATGCCGGCAATAAAGACATTGAGCACCTGTGTGTCGGAGAGGAAAAACGAGTCGTGAATCACGTTCAGTGCCTTGCGCAGGCTGCCCAACTCGATGACAAACGATATGTTGGTCTCGCTGGCACCTTGCGCACAAGCTATCACATTGATACCGTTTCGTCCCAACGTGTTGAAAAGTTTTCCGGCAATACCAGGGGTATGTTTCATGTTCTCCCCCACGATGGCCACCGTGGCCAAGTCACGCTCGGCAAAAGCCTTGCTCATCTCACCCATTTCGATTTCATGGGCAAATTCCCGGTTGAGCACGGCAATGGCATTGTCGGCATCGGCATTACGCACGGCAATCGAAGTATTGTTCTCCGAAGCGGCCTGCGAAACCAAGAACACACTGATACCCGACTTGGCCAACGCCTTGAATATGCGGTAATTGACACCGATGACGCCCACCATGCCCAATCCCGAAACGGTGATGAGGCAGGTATCGTTGATGGAGGAGATTCCCTTGATGGCTTTCCCGTCGGTGGCATGAGCCCCCTCGGCGATGAGCGTGCCGGGTGCTTCGGGGTTGAACGTATTCTTGATAACGATGGGAATGTTTTTGTGATATACGGGATATATCGTCGGGGGATATATCACCTTAGCGCCGAAGTTGCACAACTCCATGGCCTCGGTAAACGAGAGCTGCTCGATGACATAGGTGTTGTTGATGACCCGGGGATCGGCTGTCATGAAGCCGTCGACATCGGTCCATATTTCGAGACGCGAGGCATCGAGAGCGGCCGCAATAATGGCAGCCGTGTAGTCCGAGCCGCCCCGGCCGAGATTGGTCACTTCACCCGTCTGGCTGTCGGAGGAGATGAAACCCGGCACCAAAGCGACCTGCGGCAGGCGGGTAAATGTCTCGTGTATGAGAGCGTTGGTCTTTTCGAAATCGACGATGTTTTTCTCGAACTGCGATTCGGTTTTGATAAAGGTGCGCGAGTCATAATGCACGGCTCCGTCGATAATGCGGCTGATGATGAACGACGACAGCCGCTCGCCGTAGCTCACAATGATGTTTTGTGTCTTCGACGAGAGGTCGCGTATGAGCGACACCCCCTTGTAGATGTTCGAAAGCTCATCGAGAAGCGCGTCGGTCTGCACGCGCACCTCTTGCTGACGCTCGGCCGGAACCACTCCGGCGATAATATCGTGATGGCGGGCAATGATTTCTCGCAAATTGTCTTGGTAATCGAGCGAACCCGAGGCGGCTTCACGCGCGGTTTCGAGCAGTTTGTCGGTGATTCCGCCCAAGGCCGAGACCACCACAATCACCGGTTCGTGACACGATTCAACGATTTGTTTTACATTTTTCAGGCTCTTTACCGACCCTACCGAGGTCCCGCCGAATTTCAATACTTTCATAGAGATATACAACTATTTCATGCCTGAGAAAAAGGCATATAGCGGCACTTTTTCATCAGAACGTCATTTCAAAACAAATAATAGTGAAAAATACTTCCCGAAGCGGAAGTTGGCATAAATTCGCGGAAAATAACAACGGACCCCCTAAGGGGTTGTCATCGTGAAACAAGTCATTATATTCCGGCACTGCATATTATCTGAATTTCATATTCGGCGGCAATATTACGCAAAATATCTCAAAACTCCTACATTTTTTTATTTTTTCTGCGCCAAACGCAGCGTTTTTTTATCATCGGCCGCCATATCGGCTCCACAAAAGCCGTAAGACCCGCCGGGTAAATTGGGACTTTTCTTGCCCGATATACTTATTATGGCTATCTTTGGGCTGACGGTTCCCGCCTCGACGAATGCAACCGTAGCCCCCCTCGCCTTACCGGCTACGGGCTACGGACGACAACCGAAAAGAGACACACAAACATAATATTTTACCTTATGAAAAAACTGTTACCAGGAATTCTCCTCTTACTCACGGTCGGCCTGGCAGGGACGCTGCACGCCCAACCGGGTGATGCCTTGCCGGCATCGGTCTATGAGGGCTTGCCTTTTGAGATGAAAAAAGTAGAGCAACCCCATTTCGCCCGATACACAGTGTCGATAACCGACTTCGGTGCCGTACCCGACGGCAAGACGCTGAATACCGAAGCCATTAACAATGCCATCGCCACCGTGAGCCGCAAGGGTGGCGGTACGGTTATAATTCCGGCAGGCTACTGGATTACCGGCCCCATCTGCCTGCAAAGCGGAGTTGAACTCCACACCGAGAAAAACGCCTTTATCCTCTTCTCCGAAGACCACAGCCTATACAAGCGCGAGGGGGCCCGAAAAGGAGAACTGTCGCTCTCACCCATCTCTGCCGACCATGCCGACAACATCGCCATCACGGGCGACGGCATCTTCGACGGCAACGGCGACACCTGGCGCATGGTGAAACGCAGCAAACTCACGGCCGGACAGTGGAAAGAACGGGTCACCTCGGGTGGCGTGGTCAACGAAGCCGGCGACGTGTGGTACCCGAGCCAGGCTGCCATGGAGGGCGAAGGGCGCCCCAACATGGTGCGGCTCTTCGAGTGCAACCGGGTTTTGCTGCAAGGCGTTACCTTCCGCAACTCGCCGGCTTGGTGCATACACCCCATTCATTGCGAAGACCTGACCCTGCACCAAGTATCGGTCATCAACCCGTGGTATTCGCAGAACGGTGATGCCCTCGACGTGGAGTCGTGCAACCGGGTGGTCATCTACGACTGCACGTTCGATGCGGGCGATGACGCCATCTGCATCAAATCGGGCAAGGACAAAGCCGGTCGCGAACGGGGCTGGCCCTGCCAAAACGTGATTGCCCGCAACAATGTGGTGTATCACGGACACGGCGGCTTTGTCGTGGGCAGCGAAATGTCGGGCGGCGTAAAAAACATTTTCATCGACAACTGCACCTTTATCGGCACCGACGTGGGTATCCGCTTCAAAAGCACCCGGGGCCGCGGCGGCGTGGTAGAAAACATCTATTGCCGCAACATCAACATGTTTGATATTGCCAATGAGAATATTCTCTTCGACCTCTACTACGGTGTCAAAGACAAAGACAACCGCCCGGTCACTGTCGACGAGGGTACACCCCAATTCCGCAACATATATATATCCGACGTGAAAGCCATCGGCGGACGTTGCGCCATGCTCTTCAACGGACTGCCCGAAATGCCGGTCAAGAACATTGTGCTGAAAAACATCTCCATCTCGGGCAGCACAACCGGTGCCATCATTCGCCAGTCGGAAAACATCATCATGGATAATGTCGTCATTACCCCCAAAGAGGGCGATGCCGTCGTCTGGGAGCAGGTAAAGAATGTCACGTTCAACGGGAAGAAAATCAAGCCGGTCGGCGAAAAGACCGAAATCATCAGCAAATAGACGAGGTCTGCCAAGCTACCCCCTGGCTCACCTTATAATGCAGACGGCGTAACCCCCATACGGGAGTTACGCCGTCTTTTTCACAATCCGGGAAAGCCCGGTATTTATCAAGCCAGTTTTTTCAGAATCAGCGTCAGGTGATTCCAGAATTTCTCAACGGCGGGAATGTGCATTTTTTCATCGGGAGAGTGTACGCCGCGCAGCGTAGGACCGAAAGAAATCATGTGCAGCTCGGGATTCTTGGTCAGGAACAGCCCGCATTCGAGGCCGGCATGAATGGCTTTCACGGCCGGCGTAATTCCGTACAACTCTTCATAAGCCTTCACGGCGACATCGAGCAGCGGCGATTTGAGGTTGGGTTTCCAACCGGGATAGCCGTCGCTATGGGTAGGTACAGCTCCTGCCAGGGCAAAGAGATTCTCGACCTGACCGGCAATGTCCTTTTTGAGCGACTCGACCGAGCTGCGCTGGCTGGTCGCCACGACAATCGTGTGATTTTCTTTCATCTTCACCGAAGCCAGGTTGGTCGAGGTTTCCACCAATCCGGGCATATCGCGGCTCATGCCTATCACTCCGTGGGGACAAGCATAGAGGGCGCGAAGCAAAGAGACGGCCGTTGTCTTGTCGATGCACTCGCCCGGGGCATCACACGAAGCCAGCGTGAGAGACACAGCCGGGTCGGTCTCGGCAAGTTCCGATTCGATGACGGCTTGGAAAAGGTTCAAGTCGACCCGCAGAGCTTCCTTGCAATCGGCCGGGACAGCAATGATCGCCCAAGCCTCCCGCGGAATGGCATTGCGCAGGTTACCTCCGTCGATGGCACACAACTGCATATCGTATTTGGCCAGACAGCTGCACAGGAAACGGGCCAGTATCTTGTTGGCATTGCCACGACCGGCATTTATGTCGCTACCCGAGTGGCCGCCTTGCAGTTTCGACACCGAGATGCGCAAAGCCACATTTCCGGCAGGAAACGGAGTAGCGGTATAAGTAAATGTCGATGTCGTGTCGATACCTCCGGCACAGCCTATGAATACCTCGGCCTCATCTTCGGAGTCGAGATTGAGCAGATATTTGCCGGTAATGAACCCCTCTTCCATATTGAAAGCTCCGGTAAGGCCGGTCTCCTCATCGACGGTAAACAGGGCTTCAAGAGCCGGGTGCACCAGGGTATCATCGGTGAGGGCGGCCAAGGCGGCAGCCATACCTATACCGTTGTCGGCTCCGAGTGTCGTACCGCGGGCTCTCACCCATTCACCATCGATATAAGTGTCGATGGGGTCTTTCTCAAAATCGTGCTGCACATCGGCATTTTTCTCGCACACCATATCCATGTGCGCCTGCAAGACGACACCGGGCTTGCCTTCACTGCCCGGCGTGGCCGGCTTGCTCATAAGCACATTACCGATGGCATCGGTGCGCACGGCCAAATGGTGTTTCCGGGCAAAATCGAGCAGGTAAGCCCTTATTTTTTCTTCTTTTTTCGAGGGACGGGGCACTTGGGTTATCTCATCGAAATAACTCCAAATCAACTGCGGTTTCAAATCTTTGATTTTCATAGTTATGATGATTTATGAGACCGGCGGGTAAACAGAAGTCAGTCTTTGTTAAAAAGTTTTATAAATTAATATAAACCCCCAAATCGACCGACAAAAAGTACCAAGTCTCTGTTTCTTATTTATATTTGCATACAAATATAGCGAATATATGGTAAAAGTCATTCTTCTCTCCATAATAATTGTGGCCGTGGCCATATTGTTACTGGGAATAAAAGTCTTTTTTGTGAAGGGAGGAACTTTTCCCAAAACCCACATCGGAGATAATCCCGAGATGAAAAAGAGGGGGATAAGATGCGCCATATCGACCGATTACGCCGACCGCCACAAAGAAGGTCTCCATCACTAAACACACTATCGCATTATTCACTAAACCAAAATAAAAACATGCACAAATTTTTTATGCTATCGACGGCCATCGCCGGAATACTCTTCTGCTCGTCGAGTTGCCAGCAACAAACCACGGCACCTGCCGCCCCTCAAAACAACACACAAGTTCAGACGGTCGACTTCTCGGGACACCTGCCTATCGCTTATGTCGAAGTAGACTCCCTGCTGAGCAACTATAACCTGGCCAAAGACCTCAACGAAAAAATGCTCACGCGGCAAGAAAATGCCCGTGCCACCATCAATGAGAAAGGCCGCCAACTCGAAAAAGAGGTCGCCGAATTTGAACGGAAAGTCAAGAACAACGCCTTCCTCTCCCAAGAGCGTTTCGAGCAAGAGCAGCAACGTCTCCTCAAAAAGCAACAAGAGTTGCAGGCTTATGCCCAACAACTCGAAAATGAATTGCTGCAAGAACAACAAAAGATGTTGATACAAGTCACCGACTCGATTACCAACTTCATCAAAGAGTACAACAAGGACGGCCGGTACGAAGCCATTCTCAACAACAGCAGCGTGCTCTATATCAAACCCGAATACAACATCACCCCCGAGGTCACCCGGATACTCAACAAGAGATACGCCAGCGAACAGAAATAAACCGACAAAAAATAAATCGAAACAATAAGGGGCGGCTCGTAAGGCTGCCCCTTATTGTTTGTTACTCATCGTTGTGCAGGAAAATTCCCGACAGGAAACGGCCGAAATTCTTGCCCCGAGCCCGGCGGGAAGAGAAAAAAAGGTCGTTGCGGGCATAGGTGCAGATGGCGGCCAATGAGAGATGTCCACCGATGATGCCCGAGGAGAGGAGGTCGGCCCGGTTGGCCTCCCACAAATCGACATGATGGCGACCTTCGTCGTCCCGACAGGGAGAGACAACCGGCACCTCACCGGGATAGGCTTCGCGAAAAGCCTCGACCACTTCATCGCCGACTTGGAATGCCGGACGTCCAATCGAGGGGCCTATCGCCGCATAAATGTCACGCGGGTCGCTGCCATAGACACGATGCATCGCCTCGACCGTCTTGCGGGCGATGTGCCCCACCGTACCCCGCCAACCGGCATGCGAAGCCCCCACCACCCTGCGGCAAGGGTCATAGAACAGGAGCGGGACGCAGTCGGCCGTCGATATGGCCACGCACACGCCGGGCAGTGCCGTGACCAACCCGTCGGCCTGTGACAGATATTCGGCTTGCGCTTCGTCGGTGAGAGAGAAAAAATCGGGCAACAACGGCAGCACTTCATTGCCATGCACCTGCCGCGGCTGCACAAGAGCCGATGAAGGCAGCGAAAGCGCACGGCACAAGCGGTCGCGGTTTTTCATCACGCGAGACAAATCCTCACCCGAATGACGCCCCAAGTTGAAAGAGGAAAAGGGGTCATCGGGGACAACCGTCCCACGCAACGTGACAAAATGGGAGATTTCGGGAAAGTGTCGAAACAAAGGATATGTCCCGACCTCAATTTCGGGGTCGAGATGAGAGAAAAGCATCTCAGGCTTTATCGTCGTCGTCCCAGTCATACTCGTCGTAATTCTCCTCTTCCTCATCTTCGACGCACTCGTCATCGTCGAAACGAGGGTCGAGGTTGTGATGGGTCAAGGTCGAGACTTTGTTGTCTTCGCTGTTGACGGCTTCCCACAAGACGTCTTTCAGTTCACCAATACCCTGTCCCGTAACCGAAGAGATGTAAACGACGGGCAGGTCATCGGGAACGGTCTTTTTCAAGTCGCGCAGGAGTTCGTCATCGAGCATGTCGCATTTCGAAACAGCGAGTATGCGGTGCTTGTCGAGCAACTCGGGATTGTATGCGGCCAACTCACCCAAGAGTATCTCATAATCACGGGTTATGTCGTCGGAGTCGGCCGGCACCATAAAGAGCAGCACGGCATTACGCTCGATGTGGCGCAGGAAACGCAAGCCAAGCCCTTTGCCTTCGCTCGCGCCCTCGATGATACCGGGAATGTCGGCCATGACAAAAGAGCGGTTGTCGCGATAAGAGACAATGCCGAGGTTGGGTTCCATCGTCGTGAAAGGATAGTCGGCAATCTTGGGACGTGCCGCCGACACGGCCGAGAGGAGGGTCGATTTCCCGGCATTGGGGAAACCCACCAGACCCACGTCGGCCAGGAGTTTCAGTTCGAGCACGACGGCACGTTCGATGGCCGGTTCGCCGGGCTGTGCATACCGGGGCGTCTGGTTGGTCGCACTGCGGAAGTGCCAGTTGCCCAAGCCGCCGCGGCCCCCTTTGAGCAGCACGATTTCCTGACCGTCGTCGGTCAACTCGCACAAGTATTCACCGGTCACGGCATCGTAAGCCACCGTACCGCAAGGCACCTCGATGACACGGTCGGCGCCATCTTTTCCGGTGCTGCGACAGTCGCTGCCCGACTCCCCGTTTCCGGCATAGACATGACGTTCGTAACGCAGGTGCAGCAGGGTCCAGTAATTGCGATTGGCACGCAAGACGATATGTCCGCCGCGCCCGCCGTCGCCACCGTCGGGACCGCCTTTGGGGGTGTACTTGGCCCGGTGCAGGTGAGCCGACCCGGCTCCGCCCTTTCCCGAGCGGCAATAAATCTTTACATAATCGACGAAATTTGATTCGGCCATACGTTTCTTTTTTTAATGGAAATAGAGACAACCCGCCACAAGATAAACGGTCGTACAAAGATATGGTTTTCTTTTTCTCCGACAAAACAGGAAGGTGCGGGACGAAAAAAATCCCTTCATCACCCTGCGGGGCGAAGGGATTTTTTGAGAACGACGCGGGCACCGACGTTTCTCGCGGTGCGCCTATCAGCAAGCACAACCGTCGAGAGCGCGGGTGATGGTCTCGAAAATCGAGTCGACCGAGCCCATGCCGTGAATTGCTTTGTATTTGCCGTTTGCAATATAAAATTCTTTGAGCGGTGTAGTCTGGTTGTGATACACGTCGAGACGTTTTTTGATGGTTTCGAGGTTATCATCGGAACGGCCGGATACTTGTCCGCGTTTGAGCAGACGGTCGATCAGCTCGGGCTCGTCGACTTCGAGACCCACGACAGCCGAGAGTTCCATGCCACGGTCGCGCAGAAGGGCTTCGAGAGCTTCGGCTTGCGGAATGGTGCGGGGGAAACCGTCGAAGATGACGCCCTTGCGTGTCTCGGGCGTCGTGTCGAGCAACTTGGCCAGCATATCTATAATCAGCGAGTCGGGAAGCAACTGTCCCTTGGAGATGTAACCGTCGGCGATTTTTCCCAGTTCGCTACCGGCCTTTATTTCCTGACGCAGAAGGTCACCGGTAGAGATGTGGTACAAGCCATACTTCTCGATGAGTTTTTCGCTTTGGGTGCCTTTTCCCGAACCCGGGGCACCGAAAATAACAATGTTCATCATAATTTTTTACCTATTTCTTGTTTTCCTTTTTACCTCGTTTTCCACCCAAGGTGGAAAAGTCAGCCTAATTATCTATCACATAAATATCTTTGAGGTTCCGTCCCTCCTCATCATAATCGAGGCCATACCCCACGATAAAGTCCCGGGGAATTTCAAAGGCCACATAGTCGACCGGCACATCATATTGCAACGACTCGGGCTTAAACAGCAACGATGCTATCTTCACGCATTTGGGTCGACGCCTTTGCAAGTGTTCCAGCAAAGCATGCATCGTCGCTCCCGTATCGACAATATCCTCTATAACAATCACCGTGCGACCGCTTATTTCGGCATGCATATCCTGCAACAGGTCGACCGTGCCGGTCGAAGCCGTTCCCTGATAAGACTTCATGCGCATGAAAGCGACCTCACAAGGAACGTCGATGGCACGCAACAAGTCCGATGCGAACATAAACGCGCCGTTGAGCATGACAACAAAAAGGGGGTTACCCTCCTCCTGCATCACATCTTCGCGTATGCAACGAGCCACGCGGTCCACGGCACGGGCTATCTCTTCCCCCGAAATATACGGGCGGAATGCCTTGTCTTTGATATGTATCTTTTCCATCTTGTTTCAAAAGGCAGGCAAAGGTACGAACTTTATGGCATAAAATCACGAAAAGTCAGGGCTATTTGCCGAAAAGAAGAGAGAGTTTTTCCCCAGACTATGGTTTTTAGCGGCAGGAAAAGGTTATTCCCGAAAAAAACAATATCTTTGTTTGGGATATGTGCCCCGGGCCGGGGGAAACTTCAAAATTCCAACCGCGCCTTGCGGCAAACATCTCTCCGCACTCAAAAACATCGTAGCCGACATGAAGATATTCCCTACCGAAAAGATAAAGCAAATCGACCGCTACACCATCGAACACGAACCGATTGCCTCGGTCGACCTGATGGAACGGGCTGCCACGGCCATCACCCGGGAAATCACCGAACGGTGGGATACCCGTCGACGCATCGTGGTCTTTGCCGGCGCCGGCAACAACGGCGGCGATGCCTTGGCCGTGGCCCGCATGCTCACCAAATGCGGATACCATGTGGAATGCTTTCTCTTCAACCCCAAGAACCGACTCTCGCCCGACTGCGAAATCAACCGGGACCGGCTCAGGGAAACGAATGTCCCGTTGCATGAGGTCATGCACGAGTTTGCCCCGCCACGACTCGACAGCGACGGCATCGTCATCGACGGGCTCTTCGGTTCGGGGCTGCAACGGCCTCTCGACAACGCCTATGCGGCCGTTGTCCAATACATCAACGCATCGGGCGCCACCATCGTGTCGATAGACATGCCGTCGGGCATGATGGGCGAGGACAACCGGGAATGCCTGTGGAAAAACATGATACACCCCCACCTCACCCTCACGCTGCAATTTCCCAAACTGGCATTCTTCATCGCCGAAGATACCCCGCTCACCGGCCATTGGAAAGTGCTCGACATCGGACTGCACCCCGACATCATCGAGAAAGAAGAGACCCCTTACCATTACCTGCCCCCCAGCGAAGTGGCAAGGTGGCTCAAATGCCGGGAAAAGTTCTCGAACAAATATGACTACGGCCACCTGTTGGTTGTTGCCGGAAGCCGGGGCATGGCCGGTGCCGCCGTACTGGCAAGCCGGGCCGCCTTGCACAGCGGAGCCGGACTGGTGAGCATACACTCGGCCGCCTGCTGCGAAACCATCTTGCAGACCGCCGTTCCCGAAGCCATGTTCCAAGCCGACACCAACGAAAGCCACATCAGCGACATACCTGTTACCCGTCGATACGACAGCGTCGCCATCGGCCCGGGTCTGGGCCGGGACCCTGAAACCCGGGAGGCTTACATCAGACTGCTGGCGCAGTGCACGGCACCCATCGTGGTCGACGCCGATGCCCTCAATCTCATGCAAGGCAGTCCGACAACCCTCAATCTGCTACCCAGGTGGTCGATCATCACACCGCACCAGAAAGAGTTCGACCGGCTCTTCGGTGAGAGCAGAACGCCCTACGACCGGCTGCAAAAGGCACTTGAAATGAGCAACTATTACCACATCATCATCGTGCTGAAAGGAGCTCACACGGCCATTGTCTCACCCGACGGGAATATCTATTTCAACGGTACCGGCAATCCCGGCATGGCCACGGCCGGCAGCGGCGACACCCTCACCGGCATCATCGGAGCCCTGCTGTGCCAGCGCTACACGCCCCTGCAAGCCGCCATCATGGGGGTGACCCTGCACGGCATGGCCGGCGACATCGCCGCCAACCGGGAATCGCAAGAGTACATCACCGCAGGCGACATCTCGGCCAGTTTAGGACGGGCATTTGCCAAACTCCATGCATATAAAAACATAGAAACTAAATAACCCCATCATTATGAGAAAACTTATTCTGACCCTCGGTCTTTTCACGGCTCTCGGCGTTTATGCGCAAGAGACCGTCAAAGTGACGGCCAACAAATTCAACGGATACGGCATCGTCTACTCCCTGCCGAAAACCGCCATCGACGTGCGGGCAACGGTCACCCGCTCGGTCGAGAAGCCGGGCCCGTTTGCCCAATTTGCCCAGAAGTATCTCGGGCAAAGTCCCACGGTAACCCAAGAACGCACGGTGTGGCAAATCGAGAACATCGACATCTTGCCAAAGGGGATAGCCGACCCGGAGAAAAGATATGCCATACAGTTGAAAAAAGAGAATCGCACCGCATTCTACCTCAACGAAGAGGGCATGCTGGTGTCGATAAACCGCGCACCGGCACCGGCCCTGTCTCCGACCCGTCCCGCCCCGATGCCCAAAGAGGAACGCCCCGCCCCCTCTTCCGAAAAAGAGGCGAAAAAAGAGCAGAAGCAGGCTGCCGAGTATGCCCAGCTCTACACCGAGACGATGCTCATCAGTTCCTCGACCCGCAACATGGCCGAGGCGGCTGCCCAACAAATCTACCTCCTGCGCGAGTACCGGCTCGACCTGCTCACGGGCAACAGCGATGAGATTCCATTAGGTCAGTCGTTTGAAATCCTCCTCCGGGAGATGGACAAGCGTGAAGCCCTCCTCACCTCCCTGTTCCTGGGTACGGTAGAGTCCGAGACCCTCGTCGAAGACATTGTCATCGACCCCGAAAACAAAAACAGCGTGGCGTTCCGCTTCTCCGAGCGCAAAGGGATTCTTCCCGCCGACGACCTCTCGGGCGAACCGATATATGTAAGCACCGAAGTAAAAGAGGTGATAGAGGCTCCGACCGACTCCAAAGGGAAGGTCATTGCCCCGGCCTCGAACGCATTGGTTTACATCACTCCCGGAAAGGCCGGCGTAAAAGTCTCCTATAAGGGCGAGACCTTGTGCCAGAAGGAGATTCCGATGGCCCAACTGGGTGCCGCGTATGGCATCGACCCCTCGGTTTTCAACGGCAGCGGAGCCGTCGAGGCGACATTCTGCCCCGAGAGCGGCGCCTTGCTGCATATCGGCATTGCCGACGAAAAACCGGTAAAATAGCCGTCCCACACACAACAGAACGAGAGAGAGTAGAGTCATCGGGTGACTCTACTCTCTCTCGTTTTTACAAAGCATGGGTATCAGAAAGCCAGCCCCACCCGCAACGAAAGGGCGTGATGCAGCGTCACCCGGGTTCCGAAATAACGCTTGTAACCATCGTCATAGGAGTAATCGGTACTCTGCGATTGCAAGGTATAGGCCGCACCCACCTGCACGGCGAAGACCGTACCCACAGGGAAGGAAAGCCCTACCGACGGGGAGAAATAGGCTCCGAAAGCCCAATGCGAACCGTCTTTGAGACCGGGTGATATACCTACGCGCACATCGGCAAAGGGAACAAACGGGTATTGTGGAAGCGTAAAACGTCCCACGGCATAGAGCGGCGTAAAGAGCGAGCCGTCGGCATGAGCCGAGAGGGCGATACCGCCTCCGGCAAAGAGGTAGGAGTTAAACCGATAGCCATGCGACGTGGAGAACGAAAATGCACTCTCACCCCGCATCGTCGCCTCGACTCCGAGGTCGAAATATCCGGCATAACCTTTATCCAAGACCGGGGCAACAGACGCGCCCGTGCGGGGAGCGTCCAAAAGCGGATTTTCGACAGTGAGGGGAGCCGTTGCCGGCTCCGAATCGGGCGTCGATGCGAACACACGATGGGTCGGGAGAAGCAGGGCAACACACAACGTTGCCAAGAAGAAACTATTTTTCATAAACAGAGATAACTACGAATTGCAAAAATACGCAAAATCCGCGACAATCCCCGCATTCATGAAAAAAGCCGCACGGAAAAATCCGTGCGGCTTTGTCATATCAGGATTCCTTATCCGGGATTATTCGGCATCGGTACCCCATTGTTGTTTGGCCAAACGCTTGTAGTTGTTGTAGCGCCACATGGCGTTTTCCTTGGCAGCGGCGAAGAGTTGTTCGGCTTCGGCGGGATATTGTTTCATTACCGATGCGTAACGAACCTCACCTTTGAGGAAGTCTTCGAACTTATCCCATTGCGGCTCTTTGCTGTCGAGGGTGAAAGGATTCTTGCCTTCGGCTTCCAACTCGGGGTTGTAACGCCACAAGTGCCAGTATCCGCATTCAACGGCAGCAGCTTCTTCGGCTTGTGATTTGCCCATACCTTTCTTCAAACCGTGGTTGATACAGGGAGCGTAAGCGATGATAATCGACGGTCCGTTGTAAGCCTCGGCTTCACGAATGGCTTTGAGGGTTTGAGCCTGATCGGCGCCCATGGCGATTTGTGCGCAGTAAACATAACCGTAGGTCGAAGCGATGAGACCGAGGTCTTTCTTGCGAACGCGTTTACCGGCAGCGGCAAATTTGGCAATGGCGCCGAGCGGGGTGGCTTTCGAAGCCTGACCACCGGTGTTGGAGTAAACCTCGGTATCGAGAACGAGAATGTTTACATTCTTGCCCGAAGCGAGAACGTGGTCGAGGCCACCGAATCCGATGTCGTACGATGCACCGTCACCACCGATGATCCATTGCGATTTCTTAACGAGGAACTTACCGAGGTCGGCAATACCCTTGCAAACGTCGCACTTGTCGGCATTGGCTTCAACGATGGGAAGAATCTTGGCAGCGAGTTCAACGGTCTTTTCGGTGTTCTCGCGGTTTTCGATCCATTCTTTGAAGAGGGCCTTGCTTTCTTCGGGGCAAGCCTCGTCGGCGATGGCCTTGTTCATGAGGATTTCGATGCGGTCACGCATTTTCTCAACGGCGAGAGCCATACCCATGCCAAATTCGCAGAAGTCTTCGAAGAGCGAGTTAGCCCAAGCAGGTCCGTGACCTTTTTCGTTGGTGGTGTAGGGAGTCGAAGGAATCGAACCCGAGTAAATCGACGAGCAACCGGTAGCGTTGGATACCATTTCGCGGTCGCCGAAGAGTTGGGAGATGAGTTTCACATAGGGAGTTTCACCGCAACCCGAGCAAGCGCCGGAGAATTCAAACAACGGAGTGGCGAACTGCGAGTTCTTCACGTTTGCCTTGATGTCTACAAGGTCTTGTTTGCTCTTCACGTTGTTTACGCAATATTCCCAGTTGGGAGCTTCGGCGAGCTGGCTTTCGAGCGGTTTCATGGCCAAAGCCTTGCCTTGTTTGTTGCCCGGACATACATCGACGCAGTTGCCGCAACCGAGGCAGTCGAGTACATCTACCTGCATTCTGAACGTCATACCGTCGAACATCTTTCCTACGGCCTTGATCGAGGGGAAGGAAGCGCCGGCCTGCTCGGCAGCGTCGAGTACGAAGGGACGGATAGCAGCGTGAGGACAAACATAGGCACACTTGTTACATTGGATACAGTTCTCGGCCGTCCATTCGGGAACGAAAGCAGCCACACCGCGTTTTTCATATTTGGCGGTTCCTTGGGGCCAGGTACCGTCTTCGATGCCTTTGAAAGCCGAAACTTTCAGCAGGTCGCCGTTCTGGGCGTTGATGGGACGTACCACTTCGTTGATGAAGGCGGGGTCGTTGTTGGCAACCACTTCATCGTCGGGCAGGTTGGCCCATTCGGGTTTCACGGTGAGTTGTTTGTATTCACCACCACGGTCAACGGCGGCATAGTTCTTGTTCACCACGTCTTCACCCTTCTTGCCGTAAGATTTCACGATGAATTTCTTCATCTGCTCGATGGCGAGGTCAACAGGGATAACGCCGGTAATGCGGAAGAAGGCCGATTGCAGAATGGTGTTGGTGCGGTTACCGAGGCCGATTTCCTGGGCAATCTGGGTAGCGTTGATGTAGTAAACGGTGATGTTCTTTTGTGCGAAATAACGTTTTACGTTGTTGGGCAGGTGTTTTTCCAGTTCCTCTTCGCTCCAAATGGTGTTGAGCAGGAAGGTACCGTTCTGACGGAGACCGCGGGTCACGTCGTACATACGCAGGTAGGCTTGAACGTGGCAAGCAACGAAGTTAGGCGTATTTACGAGGTAGGTCGAACGAATGGGGCTGTCACCGAAACGCAGGTGCGAGCAGGTGAAACCGCCCGACTTCTTCGAGTCATAGGAGAAGTAAGCCTGGCAGTGTTTGTCGGTGTTGTCACCGATGATTTTCACCGAGTTCTTGTTGGCACCTACGGTACCGTCGGCACCGAGGCCGTAGAATTTGGCTTCGAACATGCCTTCGCCACCCATGGCGATTTCTTCGCCCACGGGCAGTGAGGTGAAGGTTACATCGTCGATGATACCGAGGGTGAAGTGGTTTTTGGGCTCGGGCAAAGCGAGGTTTTCATACACGGCAAGGATTTGCGACGGCGTGGTGTCGTTCGAACCGAGACCGTAGCGGCCACCGATGATAAGCGGGGCATTTTCTTTTCCGTAGAAAGCCTCTTTCACGTCGAGGTAGAGGGGCTCACCGTTGGCACCGGGTTCTTTGGTGCGGTCGAGGACGGCGATGCGTTTTACGCTGGCAGGGATAGCGGCCAGGAGGTGTTTGGTCGAGAACGGGCGATAGAGGTGCACGGCAACCAAACCCACTTTCTCGCCTTTGGCAGCGAGGTGGTCGATGGTCTCGCGAATGGCTTCGGTAACCGAACCCATGGCGATGATGATGTTCTCGGCATCGGGGGCTCCGTAGTAGTCGAACAAGCCGTATTTGCGACCGGTGATTTTCGAGATTTCGTTCATGTACTCTTCTACGATGGCGGGAACTGCGTCGTAGAAGTTGTTGCACGATTCACGGTGAGCAAAGAAGGTATCGGGGTTCTCGGCCATACCGCGTGCCACGGGGTGCTCGGGGTTGAGCGAACGGTCGCGGAACTCTTTCAGGGCTTTCTGGTCGATGAGCGGAGCGAGGTCTTCGTTTTCGAGCATCTCGATTTTCTGTATCTCGTGCGAGGTACGGAAGCCGTCGAAGAAGTTGACAAACGGTACACGCGATTTGATGGTGGAGAGGTGGGCAACACCGGCCAGGTCCATCACTTCTTGTACCGAACCTTCGGCGAGCATGGCGAAACCGGTCTGGCGGGTCGACATCACGTCTTGGTGGTCACCGAAAATACAGAGGGCGTGCGATGCCAATGTACGAGCCGACACATGGAATACACAGGGAAGGAATTCTCCGGCAATCTTGTACATATTGGGAATCATCAGCAACAGACCTTGCGAAGCGGTGTAGGTGGTTGTCAAAGCACCGGCTTGCAACGATCCGTGTACGGCACCGGCAGCTCCGGCCTCTGACTGCATCTCTTGCACAAGAACAGTCTCACCGAAGATGTTTTTTCTTCCGGCGGCAGCCCATTCATCTACATACTCGGCCATGGTCGAGGACGGAGTGATGGGGTAAATGGCGGCTACTTCACTGAACATATAGGAGATATGCGCAGCAGCCTGATTACCATCACAGGTAATGAATTTCTTTTGTTTGCTCATACAAATTAATATTTGAGGATTAAGGTTATGTTTTTTTTGATGAATAGCAAAGTTAATATAAAAAACCGAATAACCATAAAGGAATTTTATTTTCTTTTCCTATTTCGTTGTTATCCATGGCGTAGTAGTAGTCGGGGTTGTTGCGGCCCCGTAATATCTCGCCTTCGATTTTGAAATTGTAGCGGCGGTTCACCAGGAAATGGGTGTTGCGTATCCCCTCGTTGAGGCGGTTGTCCTTGTGCAGAATGTTGTAGAAGAAGGTCTCGCGCACCGCCTGCGGGTCGACATGGTCGGGACGTATGGGATACATGAGGTTGGTGTTGTGCAGGTACACCCGGGCAGGCTTGCGGGGATACTCCTCGTCGACAGGATAAAGCATATTGATGAGACGGGCATCTTTGAGATACTTGATGTAGTTGACCACCGTGGCACGCGAGGTCTGTATCTCCTTGCTTAACTGGCTCACATTGGGCGAGCAGGGCGACGAGGTGGCCAGCAGGTAAAGCAGCCGCCTGATCTTGGGCAGGTAGGTAAGCTCTATCTGCTTGATAAAGAGTATGTCGACCTCCATCATCATGTTCATCGTCTTTACAAGCGTCTCGGTAAAGTTGTGCTGCTCGATAAAGAACGGATAGAAGCCGTGGTGCAGATACTCCCTGAAATAGCTCAGCGGATGTATGCGCGAGAGTACCTCACGGGCCAATGCGGTGTGGTCGGCCAGGATATCGTCGAGTTTCACAGCCGGAAAATCGGTACCGGCCATGAGGTTGAGAAATTCTCTGAACGAATACCCGCGCAGGTTGTACGAGTCGACGATTTCGTGTATGGGCGAGTCTTCTTCTTTGAGCCGCATCACCGACGAACCCGAGAAAATAACATGGAGATCGGGATAGGCATTGTAAGCGTGTGCCAGTTCTTCGGCCCAGAAAGGATACTTGAACACCTGGTCGATGAGCAGACAGCGGCCGCCGAGGCGGTAGAACTCATCGATGAAATCGATAAGTTTCTTGTCGGCAAAATAGAGGTTGTTGAGGTTGATGTAGAGACAGGTACGATCGTCGGGACCAAACTTCTCCCGGGCATATTGCAGGAGGAAGGTGGTCTTGCCCACGCCCCGGCTACCCTTGATACCGATGAGCCGGTGCGACCAGTCGATTTCCTGCATAAGCCCTCTCTTGACGGGAGAGTTTACATGTTCGACGAGGTATTTGTGGGTTTTAAAAAAAGTCTCCATCTTTCTCGGCTATATTTCGGGACAAAGATAAACTATTTTCTTTTTTTTGCAAAGTCAAGATAGCAATTTCTTCTTTTTATATTCGTTTTTCGATAAACAGTGAGCGTCAGGAGAATTTCCGTCCGGTCATGAGCCTTTCCCTCTGAGAGAGAAGACCTACGCCCCTACCCCTTCAACCATGAAACACGAAAGAAAACTTTATACACCTTTCGAGTTTTATAAAGTTATAAATACTTAATATTAAAGAGAAATGAAATAATGATAAGAAATCTTACATTATCTTTGCTCAGTTTTTTAACGTAACACTATGAAAAAGCTAAACATTCGCATTTTACTGTTACTCTTTTCGGCAGCCCTTCCTTTCATCGCATACGGCCAATACCAGTTGCCCAACCCGGGCTTTGAAAACTGGGTTTCAGCAGAAAAAGGAGAAGAGCCTGTCGGTTTCCACTCGTTTAATTCGGCCAGCGCTTCGGGAATATATTCCATAGCCAAGACTGCTGATCAATTATCCAAAGAAATGGAAACTCGCCCTGGTAGTTCAGGCTCATATTCTGCACGAATCAATTCAAGAGCTACTTTTGGGACAAATGCCAATGGAAATCTCACAACCGGACAAATTGTAGCCGGGTCGGCAACTC
The DNA here is from genome assembly GCA_900542765.1 of uncultured Porphyromonadaceae bacterium. Taxonomy (GTDB): domain Bacteria; phylum Bacteroidota; class Bacteroidia; order Bacteroidales; family UBA11471; genus Caccoplasma; species Caccoplasma merdavium. Next base: position 57,017 of record UQOX01000015.1, read on the forward strand.
CATCAAGTACGGATAATCACAATCGATCCTACCCCTCCAATACCGGTTACAACCAACCCTTTACCGGGAAACCGGACGCCATGACGGTATGGGTAAAATATGTACCCGGAAACGCCGGCGACTACGCCCGCGTAAACACGGTGATTCACGGGAACTCCAACTACCAGGACCCCGAAGACAAAGATTACACCAGCATAAAATATGCCCAGGCCACCCTCAACTATCAGGCCGCCGCAGGTAACGGCTGGCAGCAACTGAACATACCCTTCAATGTCGTCAACAGCAGCGTTACACCGGCCTATATTCTTATTTCCTTCTCCACCAATAAAGATGCAGGCAAGGGCACAGCAAACGATGTAGTCTATATCGACGACATCGAGTTTGTCTACAACTCCCGGCTCGCCTCGTTGAAGGTGGGCGGTAATAACATCAGCGGCTTCGACAAGAACACCTACGAATACTCCTACACGGTGAACTCACTCAGCTCACTGCCCACCGTCACTGCTACCGCCGACGGTATAGGTGCCAGCGTAACCCAGAGCACCTCCGACGGATCGACCACCGTCACCGTGAAAGGCAACGACTACTCGTCGAACCCCTCGAACATACACACCTACGTCATCAATTACACGGTGAACACCACCATCACGGCATCGGACGTCATCACCACCTACGGCACCGAAAAGGCCCTGTCGGTAACGACCAACAACAACCAAAGCGCCCTCGAATATGCCGTGGCCGACCCCACGATAGCCCGCGTGGAAAACGGCAAGGTCGTTCCCCTCAAAGCCGGTTCGACCACACTCACCATTTCGCAAAAGGCTTCGAAAAACTACACGGCAGCCAGCAAGACCGTAAAAATCACCGTCAACAAGGCTTATCTCACCGTCACGGCCAACAACGCCACCCGTGCCTTCGGAGCCGGCAACCCGACCTTCACCCTCAGCTATTCGGGCTTCGTCAACAACGACACCGAGGCCAACCTCACCACCCGACCCACCGCCACCTGCTCGGCCACGGCGACTTCGCCCGCGGGCACCTACGACATCACCGTGAGCGGCGGAAAGAGCGACAACTACACCTTTATCTATAAGAAAGGCACCCTCACGGTCACCTCGGCCGCCGCCCAAATAACGATTACCCCCATCGGTGAGAAGACCTACGGCGATGCCGCCTTCAACATACAGGCCACCAGCACCAACACCTCCACCGCCATCACCTACACGGTGGCCGACCCGACAGTGGCTACCATAAGCAACGGACGGGTCACAATACTCAAAGCGGGCTCGACCACCATCACCGCCAGCCAGGCGGCCTCGGGCAACTTCAATGCCACGTCGGCCACCACGACACTGGTGGTAAACAAGGCGCCGCTGACGGTCACGGCCAATGACGCCACCCGGGCCTTCGGCGAGAAAAACCCGACCTTCACCCTCAGCTATTCGGGCTTCGTCAACGGCGACACCGAAGACGACCTCTCGATAAAACCCAACGCCTTCTGCAACGCAACAACCTCATCACCCGTGGGGACTTACGACATCACCGTGGGAGGGGGCGTGAGCAGCAACTATGCGTTTACCTATGTCAAAGGAACGCTCACCGTCTCGTCCTCGGCGGCACAAATCGCGATAACCCCCATCGGCGAGAAGACCTACGGCAATGCCCCCTTTGAATTGCAGGCCACCAGCCCCAACAAAGAGACCGCCATCACCTACTCCATCGAAAACCCGGCCATTGCCAGCATCAACGGCAGTACGGTAACGATACTCAAAGCCGGCTCAACCACCATCACCGCCCACCAGGCGGCCTCGGGCAACTACGAAGAGGCTTCGGCCACGACCGAACTGGTGGTGAACAAAGCCCTCCTCACGGTAACGGCCGACAACGCCTCGCGCTCATACGGCGAGGAGAACCCGGCACTGACCTTCTCATACAGCGGTTTTGTCAACGGCGAGAATGAATCGGTGCTCACCAGCCTCCCCACGGTGACCTGCGAAGCCACCACCGAGTCACCGGCCGGCTCCTACGACATTGTCGTGAGCGGAGGTGCGGCCGAGAACTACACCCTGAGATATGTCAACGGCACCCTTTCGGTCCTGGCCTCGTCGGGTGAGCTCACCTTCACCGCCATCGGCGAAAAGACCTACGGCGATGCCGCATTTGACCTACAAGTCTCGTCGCCCAACACCGAGACACCCATCACCTTCACCGTCGAAGACCCGACCATCGCCAGCCTCAGCGGCAACACGGTAACGATACTCAAAGCGGGAAAGACCACCATCACCGCCCACCAAGATGCTTCGACCAACTACGGCGAAGCCTCGGCCACGGCGCCGCTGGTGGTAAACAAAGCCCCGCTGAAAGCCTCGGCCAACGACGCATCGCGAGCCTACGGCGAGGCAAACCCGACCTTCTCCTTCTCCTATGAGGGCTTTGTCAACGGCGACTCCGAGAGCGACCTCGTGCTCCCGCCCACAGCAACGACCGAAGCCAACCCCGCTTCGCCGGTGGGCACCTACGACATCGTTGCCGGCGGTGACGACGACGTGAACTACACCTACGCCTTTGCCAACGCCACCCTCACCGTGGAGAAAGCCATTCTTGACGTTACGGCCGACGACCTCTCGCGCACCTACGGAGCCGAGAACCCGACGCTGACCCTCTCATACAGCGGATTTGCCAACGGCGAAGACGAAGCCGTGCTTACCAGCCTCCCCACCCTCTCGTGCGAAGCAACCCCCCAATCGCCGGCCGGAAGCTATGACATCACGGTGAGTGGCGGTGAAGGCAGCAACTACACCCTCGAATACACCCCGGGTACCCTTACCGTGGAGAAAGCGCCGCTGACGGTCACGGCCGACGACCAAACGCGTTCTTATGGCGAGGAGAACCCCACACTCACCTTCACATACAGCGGTTTCGTCAACGGCGAGGACGAGTCGGTACTCACCATGCAACCGTCGGCCTCGTGCGAGGCGACCTCCACGTCTCAGGCCGGACGCTATGACATCATCGTCAGCGGCGGCGAAGACGAGAACTACCGGTTTGTGTATGTGAAAGGTGCACTCACCGTCACCGCCTCGTCGGGTGAACTCACCTTCACCGCCATCGGCGAGAAAACCTACGGCGACGCCCCCTTTGCCCTGAAAATCTCGTCGCCCAACACCGAGACCCCCATCACCTTCTCCATCGAAGATGAAAGCATCGCCACCATCAGCGACGGCACGGTAACGATACTCAAAGCCGGCAAGACTACCATCTCCGCCCACCAGGCCGCATCGACCAACTTCGGCGAGGCGACGACGACAACCGAACTGGTGGTGAACAAAGCCCCCCTTACCATACAGGCCGAAAACAAGAGCCGCAAGTATGGCGAGGCCAACCCGACCCTCACCCTCGTGTATGAAGGCTTTGTCAACGGCGACAACAAAGACGACATCGAGGTTCCCGAAATTGCTTGCGAGGCAACTTCCACCTCCATACCGGGCAACTACCCCATCACACTCACCGAAATAACCGACGAGCGATATGCAATAGAGACCCTCGACGGTGTACTGACCATCGGGAAAGCGACCCTCGAAGTAAGTTGCCGCAACGAATCGAGCATCGTGGGACAAACGCCGGTCACCGACTTCGAACTCTACATCACCGGCTTTGTCAACGGGGAAGAACGTTCGGTCATCGACTTGATGCCCACCGTGACGTGCGAAGTGACGGTCTCCTCGCCCATTGGCTTCTATCCGCTCATCATCAGCGGCGGCGAGGACGATTGCTATGATTTCAATTACACCGAAGGAACATATACCGTGCGGTCAGCCACCTTGTCGAAGACCATGATTTCGCTCATGAGCATCGACACCAAACGCTACGGCGACGCCCCGTTTGCCCCCACCGTCACCACCAACAACAATGAGACCGAAGTGGAATTTGTCTTCGGTAACCCGGGCGTTGTGGAATACAAGGAGGGTGCGTTCCATATCCTCAAAAGCGGAACAACCACCTTGAAAGCCGTACAAAAGAGCAGCCCCAACTACACCGAGGGTGAATCGAAAGAAATCACCCTCACCGTAGAGAAAGCCCCGCTGCAAGTGATTGCCGGCGACACGATGCGCATCGAGGGCGAGGAGAATCCCGCATTTGTCCTCTCCTACCGCGGCTTCCTCAACGGAGATAACGCCTCCTGCCTCGACGTCCTGCCCACCGCCTCCTGCGAGG
>UQOX01000016.1 GCA_900542765.1 uncultured Porphyromonadaceae bacterium
CCCCCGACCCTCTGCTTGTAAGGCAGATGCTCTGAACCAGCTGAGCTAAGCACCCGAAAGAGTTTTGCTTTTTTAAAGCGATGCAAAGGTACAAGAAATTTTCTTCTGACAAAACAAAATCGCTTTTTTTCTTCAAAAAACGATAAATCTTTGGGAGAAACGAGCAGATATTGTACCTTTGTTTTTTCACAATCAAGCAAAAAACTCAAAAAAACATGGAATTGTCTTCGCTTACAGCCGTCTCGCCTATCGACGGGCGCTATCACGGCAAAACCGCAGTTCTCTCGGAATACTTTTCGGAATTTGCGCTCATTCGCTACCGGGTGCGCGTCGAAATCGAATATTTCATCGCCTTGTGCGAACTTCCGCTTCCGCAGCTCCAATCATTGAGCCACGACCGTTTCGACGCCCTCCGCGCCATATATAAGGATTTCACGCCGGCCGACGCCGCCCGTGTGAAAGAAATCGAGAGCGTGACCAACCACGACGTGAAAGCCGTCGAATACTTCATCAAAGAAAAATTCGACGCACTGGGCGGCCTCGAAGCCTACAAGGAGTTTATCCACTTCGGCCTCACCTCGCAAGACATCAACAACACCTCGGTACCCCTCTCCATCAAAGAGGCACTCGACCAGGTCTACTACCCGATGCTCGACGAGCTCATCGCCCAATGCCGCGCATACGCCGAAGCGTGGAAAGAGATTCCCATGCTGGCCAAGACCCACGGACAACCGGCATCACCCACCCGTCTGGGCAAAGAGATGATGGTTTTCGTCTACCGGCTCGAACAGCAGGTCAAACTGCTGAAAGCCACCCCCATCAGCGGTAAATTCGGCGGCGCCACGGGCAACTTCAACGCCCACCGCTTTGCCTACCCCGGCTACGACTGGCCCGCCTTTGCCAAGACATTCCTCTCGGAGAAACTGGGCATCGAACGGGAAATGTGGACCACCCAAATCTCGAACTACGACAATCTGGCCGCCCTCTTCGACGGACTGCGCCGCATCAACACGATTCTCATCGACCTCGACCGAGACTTCTGGCAATACATCTCGATGGAATATTTCAAACAAAAAATCAAAGCCGGAGAGGTAGGGTCGAGCGCCATGCCCCACAAGGTCAACCCCATCGACTTTGAAAACTCCGAAGGCAACCTCGGCCTTGCCAACGCCATTCTCGAACACCTGGCCACGAAACTACCCGTCTCCCGGCTGCAACGCGACTTGACCGACTCGACCGTGCTGCGCAACGTCGGCGTGCCCATGGGCCATATCCTCATTGCCTTCCAAAGCACCATGAAAGGTCTCGGCAAACTCTTGCTCAACGAGAAAGCCATCTACAACGACCTCGACAAGATGTGGAACGTCTGCGCCGAAGGCATACAGACGATTCTCCGTCGCGAAGGTTATCCCAAACCCTACGAGGCCCTGAAAGCCCTGACCCGCACCAACAACGTGGTCGACGAGAAAGCCATTCACGATTTCATCGAGACACTCAATGTGAGCGAAGCCGTGAAAGAGGAGTTGCGCGCCATCACCCCGCACAACTACACAGGCTTTTAACCCTCCGACGAACCGTTTCAGAAAAACAGCAGGGAGTCTCCTTCCTGCTGTTTTTTTGTCACCTCACAGCGCCGACACCCCGCCCAGTCATGAAAGTGGACGCTCCCCGCAACCACAAAAAAGCGCCGCCCCACGATAAATTGCGGGGCGGCGCTCAATATTATAAAAGGGTGTTCATTCTCACTTCGTCACGGCAGAGACAATCTCGTCAACCGCAACAGGTATGCCTTCGGCATTCTTGCCACCGGCTTGTGCGAAATAGGGTTGGCCTCCACCGCCTCCCTGTATGTGCTTGGCCGCATTGCGCACCAGCTGCGAGGCATTGAATCCCGCCTCAACAAGATCATCGCTCAGCGCCACGGTAAGAAGCGGCTTGTTGGCCACATCGACCGTACCGGCGACAAAGAGCATACGCTCCATCTTTTCGGCACGAATCTGGAAAGCGAGGTTCTTCACCACTTCGGCCTCCATGGCCACCTTCAAGGCAATCACATGAATACCATTTTCGAGATGAGCCTCACGCAACAGGCGATCCTTGATTTCGGCAACGCGTTTACGGGCAAATTCTTCGGCATGTTTCTTCAACTCACTGTTTTCATCGACGGTGCGACGAATGGCCGAAATGATGTCGGGCACGTTGTTGAACATGTTGCGCACCAGCTCCATGATGTCAATGACCGACTCAAAATGCTTCTCCGAACCTTCGGCTGTTATGGCCTCGATGCGTCGAATGCCCGCAGCCGTAGAACTCTCCGACAGGATATGTATCATACCGATTTGTCCCGTATTGGCCACATGGGTACCTCCACAAAGTTCTATCGACGAGCCGTAACGTATGACGCGTACCTCTTCGCCATATTTCTCTCCGAAGAGAGCCATGGCCCCCATGGCCTTGGCCTCGGCAATGGGCATCGAACGATGCTCGTCAAGGGGCAAGCAGGCCCGCACTTTCTGGTTGGCGCGGCGCTCAACCTCGCGCAGCTCCTCTTTGGTCAGTTTCTGGAAGTGGGAGAAATCAAAGCGCAGCGACTGGGGCGAGACATAAGAACCTTTCTGCTCGACATGCGAACCCAGCACCTCCCGCAAAGCCTCATGCAGGAGGTGGGTTGCGGTGTGATTGCATGCCGTTGCCAAACGGTTGGCCGCATTGACCTCGGCATGGAATGCAGCCGACACCTCGGAGGGAAGTTGTTCCACGATGTGCACGGCCAGGTTGTTCTCGCGTTTGGTCGTCACGACGGCAACCTTCTCCCCGCTCTCGGAGGTAAGGGTTCCCGTATCGCCCACCTGTCCGCCCATCTCGGCATAGAACGGGGTCACCGAAAGTACCAGTTGGTAGTAGTCCTTGTTTTTCTGACGGATTTTGCGGTAACGCAAAATTTCGGTATCGCAAGAGAGGAGGTCATATCCCACAAACTGAGGTTCCCCTTCGCGCAGGACGACCCAGTCACCCGTCTCCACGGCGGCGGCGTTGCGGGCACGCTCTTTCTGTTCCTGCATGCGCACGTTGAAGCCGTCGATGTCGACGGTGAGATGGTTTTCTTTGAGAATCAATTCGGTCAGGTCGAGCGGGAAGCCATAGGTGTCATAAAGCACAAAGGCATCGTCACCGCTGACACACCCCTTTCCCGCAGCCCGGGCATCGGCCATCACCTTGTCGAGCAAACGCATGCCGGTGGCCAGCGTGCGGAGGAAAGCCTCTTCTTCCTCCTTGATAACTTTCTCTATCAAGTTCTTTTGGGCCACAAGCTCGGGATAGGCGTCGCCCATCGTGTCGATGAGCGTGGGCAACAACTTATAGATAAACGGCTGTTGGAATCCGAGGAAGGTATAACCGTAGCGCACGGCTCGACGCAAGATGCGGCGTATCACATAACCGGCCTTGGCATTGGAAGGCAACTGCCCGTCGGTGATGGAGAAGGAGATGGTGCGCACATGGTCGGCAATGACACGCATGGCAACATCGCAATGGGCATCGTCGCCGTAGTTGCGGCCGGCCAAACGGCCGATGGCCTGAATCAGGGGTTGGAACACGTCGGTATCGTAGTTCGACGTTTTTCCCTGCAAGGCCATGCAGAGCCGCTCAAAGCCCATGCCGGTATCGATGACCTTGGCGGGCAGCGGTTCGAGTGAGCCGTCGGCCTTGCGGTTGTATTGCATAAAGACGAGGTTCCAGATTTCGATGACCTGCGGGTGGCTCTGGTTGACGAGCGTAAGGCCGTCGACGGCAGCGCGTTCGGCATCGCTGCGCAGGTCGATGTGTATCTCCGAGCAAGGGCCGCAGGGTCCCGTGTCGCCCATCTCCCAGAAATTGTCGTGACGGTTACCGTTGATGATATGCGAGACGGGGAGATGTTTTTCCCAATACGACGCCGCTTCGTTGTCGCGTTCGAGCCCTTCGGGGGCATAGCCTTCAAAGACGGTGGCATAGAGGCGGCCGGCATCGATTTTCAGCACGTCGACGAGATATTCCCAGGCCCAGTCGATGGCCTCCTTCTTGAAGTAGTCGCCAAACGACCAGTTCCCCAACATCTCAAACATGGTGTGGTGGTAGGTATCCAACCCCACCTCTTCGAGGTCGTTGTGCTTGCCACTCACGCGCAAGCACTTCTGGGAGTCGGCCACGCGGCGATATTTGGCCGGGACATTGCCCAATATGATGTCTTTGAACTGGTTCATGCCCGCATTGGTAAACATCAATGTGGGGTCGTCCTTGATCACCATCGGGGCCGAGGGCACAATCTGATGGTGTTTCGATGCGAAAAAGTCCTTGAAGGACTCTCGAATTTCCTTAGCAGTAAGCATATCGTTCGTTATTAAATATTCAAAAGAAAAGAGGTTTTTACCTTTTGCGCTTGCAAAAATAGCCCAAAAATATTATTTTTGCGGACATTGCAGGCAAAAAATCGCGGTTTCATCTGTTTTTGCGACATCGGAAGCGGATAACCGGCAAAGAATGGCACGGCACCTGTTTATGGCGAGGAAAGTTTTCTATAAATATAACCCCAGCACGCTCTCTTACGAACGCATCTACCCTTCGTTGGGCGCTCGCATTTGGTCGGTATGCAAATACCTGCTGGCAAGCCTGCTTTTCGGGGCGGGCATCTTCCTGCTCTTTTACCATTTCTTCGAATCCCCGCGCGAGAAAAAGCTGCGTGCCGACAACGAGCAGATGGCCACCCAATACCGCATTCTTTCCCACCGGCTCGACGAAGCCCTGGAAGTGATGAGCGACGTGCAACAGCGCGACGACAACCTCTACCGCATCGTGATGCAGGCCAACCCCATCGGCAGTGAAGCCCGCAATGCCGGCATCGACAACGACTCGCACTACCGCGAGTTGCAAAGCCTCCCCAATGCCGACCTCATCATCTCATCGACCAAGAAACTCGACCTTTTGCGCCGGCAACTCTATGTGCAGAGCACCTCATTCAATGAGGTGATGGAGATGGTCAAGAAAAACGACGACCGCATCAGCCGCATGCCGGCCATACAACCCATCTCCAACAAAGACCTGAAACGCACGGCCTCGGGCTATGGCTGGCGCATCGACCCCATCTACCACACCCGCAAATTCCATGCCGGCATGGATTTCTCGGCCAACACCGGAACCCCGGTCTACTCGACCGCCAACGGCACGGTCGTCTTCACCGGCTGGAAACAAGGCTACGGCAACACCGTCATCATCGACCACGGATATAACTACCGCACCCTCTACGGGCACCTGAGCAAAATCGACACCCGAAAAGGGAAAAAGGTCGTCCGCGGAGAGGTCATCGCCAAAGTGGGCAGCACCGGGAAATCGACCGGCCCGCACCTGCACTATGAGGTCATTTACAAAGGGAAGCACCAGAATCCCATCAATTATTACTTCTTCGACCTCTCGCCCGAAGACTACGACCTCATGATACAAATCGCCGAAAACAGCGGTCTGGTAATGGATTAATGAGCGACACGGCATCATGGCAAAGCAAGAGCTTCCCCCGAAAATGTTCTATTCCATCACCGAAGTGGCACAACACTACGGCATCAACGAGTCGACCTTGCGCTTTTGGGAAAAAGAGTTCGACATCATTGCGCCCAAGCGGTCGGACAATCAACGGAAAATACGCTCATACACGCCGCAAGACGTGCACAATATCGGGCTGATTTACCATCTGCTCAAAGAGCAACGGCTCACCCTGAGCGGCGCCAAGGAACGATTGAAAAGAAAAAACGGAGAGACTCAAATGCGCTATGAGGTACTCTCGCGGTTACAAGCCATTCGTGCCGAACTGGTGGCCATTCGCCGGGAACTCGACCAGCCGCGCGTCACCGACAGGGCTTCCTCGGCGACGCCCTCGGGAGACACCCCTCCCGACGCTCCGCAACCCGGCAGCAAGCCCGAAGGAGAGGCCACCCTTTTCGACGAATAACCGGTGCCCCCGGAAATCAACGCCGGCCATTCCCCACAAGCCATCTCGGCAACCATTTGGAGACCCAAGGCACTATATAATGCCCCAGCCACACGCCGAGAACGACCCCAAAAATATCGGCAACCCAGTCCCACCAATCGCCCGAGCGGTAGGTGGTGCAATACATCTGCAACAACTCGACCACGCCTCCAAACAAAGCGAAAGCCAATGCCCCCACCAACGACCTGCGCTTCAACGCAACGACTTGCAAGCCTTGCCGCCAAAGGTCGAAATAAAACGCCAACATCACACCGAAATACATGAGCCCGTGCACGATCTTATCGGCATAAGGAATCTTCGGCATATCGACATCGGGCGTTGTCTTGGCCAGGGAGAGATACAGAATGGCGGCAATGACCAAGAGGGTAAAAAGATATTTTTTCAACAAAAGTTTCAAATGCATTGTTTCAAGATTCAGGTGTCGCGACAAAGATACGATTTTCAAGACAAAAAGAAATAGCGAAGAAGATAAATAACAAATGATAGTTTTTTCCTGAAAAAATATTACATTTGTAATTATTTTTCAAACGACAACAAACAAAACCTAAGCAAATCATGGGACAGAGAGCTTCATTCAGCACAAAATTGGGCGTCATTGCCGCCACGGCCGGTTCGTCGATAGGGCTGGGGAACATTTGGCGGTTTCCCTACGAAACGGGGCAAAACGGCGGTGCCGCATTCATACTCATCTACATCATCTGCGTGCTGGTACTGGCCATGCCCGTGATGATTGCCGAGTTTGTCATCGGGCGGGGTTCGCGCACCAATGCCTCCCATGCCTTCAAGAAGCTGGCTCCCGGTTCGTGGTGGAAAATCATCGGCTACATCTGCATTTCGGCGCCGGTCATCATCGTCGGGTTCTACTTCGTCATTTCGGGGTGGACGCTCGAATATGTCATACAGTCGCTCACCCCGGGAGGCATGGTAACCCAGTCGGCCGAAGCCTATGCCGATGAGTTCAACCAGTTTATCTCCTCGCCGCTCAAACCGCTCGTATGGGTCATTCTCTTCATTCTCATCAACCATTTCATTCTCATGCGCGGCGTAAACAGCGGCATCGAAAAAGCGGCCAACATACTCATGCCCCTGCTTTTCCTCATACTCATCATCTTTTGCATACGTTCGATATTCCTGCCGGGATTCTCCGAAGGCATGCGCTTCCTGTTCATGCCCGATTTCTCCAAAATCACCCCCAATGTCGTGTTACGGGCCATGGGGCAAGCCTTCTTCTCGATGAGCGTGGGCATGGGCATACTCATCACCTACGCCTCGTACTATTCCAAGGAGACCCGCCTGGCACGCGTGGCCGGGACGGTGGCCACGTTCGACACGCTGGTGGCCATACTCGCCGGCATCATCATCTTCCCCACGGTATTCACGTTCGGCATCAGTCCCTCGCAAGGTCCCGAGCTCATCTTCATCACCCTGCCCAACCTCTTTGCTCAAATGCAACTGGGCTGGCTGTGGTCGTCGCTCTTTTTTGTTCTCGTATCGCTGGCCGCACTCACATCGACCATCTCCCTGAGCGAAGTGTCAATTGCCTTCCTGCAAGACGCCCGGGGCTATTCGCGCCATAAGGCGACAGCCATCATGACGGGCATCTACATCATACTGGCCAGTCTTTGTTCACTCTCGTTCGGCGTGCTCAACGACATTCGGCTCTTCGGTCTCACGATATTCGACTTCTGCGACTTCCTCTCGTCGAACATTCTCCTACCGGCCGGCGGACTCTTCATCTCGATATTCGTAGGGTGGAAAATCGACCAAAAGTTTGTGATACGCGAGCTCTACAACGGCAGTGAAAAAGCCCGCTGGTACCACATGCCCCTGCTTTTCTGCCTGCGGTTTGTGGCACCGGTGTCGATATTCCTCATCTTCCTCTCGGGGCTGCATGTGCTCTGACCACCGCCATGAACCTCGACGACCGACAACGGCTATGGCATTTCTCCCGCGGTGAACGGTGGGCCGTCATCGTACTGCTCATCGCCATCGCGGCCACGCTTCTGGTCCGCCGCCACATGCAGAGGAACCCCGAGACGGGTTTCTGCGACACCACCTGGATTCAAGAGGAGATTCCCGCCTTTGAAAAGCAACTCTCAAAACCCGGTGACACAAAGAAACCGGAGAAAACCTACCGGCCCCGGCAACAAAAGTTGCAACCCATCGAGATGGAAAAAGACCTCGAATGACCCCCACCCGGCCATCGTGCAAAAATTAACCGTGACAGAATAGTTTTTTTTCGATGAAAAAGAAGTATCTTCGTCGAGAAAATATATGCAACCGCCCGAAGTGATGACACAACCTGTCCCCCCAACAACATACACCCTCAACATCGGAGGCCGGCTCCTCCCGCTCGACCGTCCGCGGGTCATGGGCATACTCAATGCAACTCCCGACTCCTTCTTTGCCGGCAGCCGCTGCCATGTCGACAAAGAGGCCATCACCCGCCGGGCGCAAGCCATCATCGAGGAAGGGGGCGACATCATCGACGTCGGAGCCTGTTCGACCCGTCCGGGCGCGACCGGGCCCACGGCCGAAGAGGAGTGGCAACGGCTCGACATCGCCCTTGCCGCCATACGCCGGCTTTACCCCGACGCCGTCCTGTCGGTCGACACCTACCGGGCCGACATAGCCCGTCGCAGCGTCGAACAATACGGGGTGCAGATTATCAACGACATCTCGGGCGGAGAGCTCGACCCGGCCATGTTCGAAACCGTGGCATCGCTGCATGTGCCCTATATCCTCACCCACATGCAAGGAACCCCGCAAACCATGCAGCAGGCTCCGCGCTACGAGCACCTCATGGCCGAGATAACCGACTACTTTGCCCGCCGCATCGACCGCCTGCACCAACTCGGTGCAAGCGACATCATTCTCGACCCGGGCTTCGGATTCGGCAAAACCCTCGACGACAACTATCTGCTGTTGCAACGGCTGCACGAGTTCCTCCCCTTGGGAAAGCCCCTGCTCGCAGGCGTCTCGCGCAAGTCGATGATATACCGTCTGCTGGGCACCACTCCCGAAGAGAGCCTCAACGGCACCACCGTGCTGCATACCCTCGCTTTGCTGGGCGGCACCCGCATACTGAGAGTGCACGACGTACGCGAAGCCGTCGAGACCACCCAAATCGTAACCAAAACATTATCGGCATAACCATGTTTGCTCATTTCGGAATCAAAGACATACTCGACATTCTGATTGTCGCGACGCTGCTATACAGCTTGTATCGCCTCATGAAAGAGTCGGGGTCGATAAATATCTTCACCGGTGTCCTCATCTTCATCGGCGTGTGGGTGGTCGTCACCCGCATTCTCGACATGAAACTCATGGGCGCCATCATGGACAAGCTCATCAGCGTCGGCGTCATCATTCTGGTCATACTCTTCCACGACGAAATCAGGCAGTTCCTCGTAGAGCTGGGGTCGCACAAGCGATGGCGCTTCCTGTTCCACTTTTTCAGGCCCAACAAGGTCAAAGACGAAACACGCGACTACATCGCTCCGGTGGTGTATGCCTGCATCAGCCTGTCGAAAGGGAAAGTAGGCGCCCTCATCGTCATCAAGCGCGACATGCCCCTCACCGCCTACGAACAGACGGGCGACATCATCAATGCCGATGTCAATCCCCGCCTCATCGAGAACATCTTCTTCAAAAACAGCCCGTTGCACGACGGCGCCATGATTATCGCCGACAACCGCATACGCGCAGCCGGCTGCATACTTCCCGTCTCACACAACCTCGACATACCCAAATCACTGGGTCTGCGGCACCGCGCCGCCCTGGGTATCTCGCAAGAGACCGACGCCATCGTTGTCGTCGTCTCGGAAGAGACCGGCAACATATCGGTGGCCATGAACGGGAAATTCAAACTGCGTCTCTCGACCAAGGAACTGGAACAGATTCTCACAACCGCATAACCCCCACAAGACCATGAAAAACCGCTCCTACATACAAACAGTGGTCGACAAGCGAGTGGCTGTCGGGCTATTCATCTGGTGGATATTCAACCTGCTGCAAGCGGCATTCACCGAGTTGGCCCATGACGAAGCCTACTACTACATGTTTGCCCAAAACCTCGACTGGGGGTATTTCGACCACCCGCCCATGACGGCACTGCTCATCTGGCTGGGAAGTTTCATCGGCGGAGAATTGGGCGTGCGCATCTTCTTCACCTTGCTGCAACCCCTCTACCTGTGGATTCTCTGGTGCATCATTCGTCCCCGTAACCCGCACCGCCGCGACGCCACCATATTCCTGGTCGTTTCGGCCGCGCTGCCCATACTCCAACTCTACGGATTCCTCGCCGTCCCCGACGTGCCGCTCATGATGACGGCCGCGCTCTTCCTGCTCTGTTACAAGCGTTTCACCGAAGACGAGTCGGTCCTGAACATGCTGTTGCTCGGCCTCTCCATGGCCCTGATGGCATACAGCAAATACCACGGAGCCCTGCTCGTGCTCTTCACGCTGCTCACCCACCCGCGGCTGTTCACCCGTCCGCGTCTCTACCTGAGCGGCATCTTCGCCCTCATGCTCATCGCCCCCCACCTATGGTGGCAACAGGCACACGACTGGCCCTCGCTGAGTTACCATCTGCACGACCGCAACGGTTCTTTCGCATGGTCGAACATCACCGAACACCTGCTCAACACGATTGCCGTATTCAACCCGCTTTTCTTCCCGCTCTACTTCATGGCCTGGCGACGGGTGAGACCGCGCAATGCCACCGAGCGAAGCCTCATCTTCCTGCCGATATTCTTCTTTATCTTCTTCACCTTCTCGACCCTGAAAGGCCGCGTACAACCGCAATGGCTCATCATTGCCTCGTTCGGGCTCATCTACATACTCTTCTACTACCTGCGGGAATACGCCTCACGACGCGTCTTCCGCTACGCCATAACGGCCGGGTGGGTCACCCTGTTCCTGGCCTTGCTGATGCGCATCGAAATGGTTGCCAACCCGCTGGGCATACGTTTTGAGATTTTCGACAACCGGCCTTCGTTCGAGGCCATTGCCGAGGTCGCAGACGGCCGGCCGGTCATCTTCGGCGGCAGTTACGCCGTCGCCTCCAAATACATCTTCTACACGGGAGGCAAAGCCTTCTGCCAGCCCGACTTCTACTACCGCACCAGCCAGTGGCAATTCCGCGACGACGACACGCAAGCCTCCGGGAAAGAGGTTCTTTGGGGCACCCTCATCAAAGAGAAGCAAGCCACTCCGGCCGGCATGAACGACATAAACCTGGCCAACGGGCAGAAATTCATCTACACCGTGCTGCCCGATTTCAAACCGGTGCGCCTCGTCGACATTTACTACAACGAAGAGTTGATGCCCGATGAAACCGAGGCCGGCGACACCCTCACCTGCATACTCGGGTTTACCAACCCCTATCCCGACACGCTCACCATCGGCGAAGACAACACCCAACTGCTCCTGCTGCTCGCCGACAAGAAACTGAGAAGAGCCGTCCCGATAGACCTGCACCTCACCCTTCCGCCCAGCAACCCCGACGAGACCATCACCCTCATGACCCGCATCAAAGCCGGCATACCGGCCGACCTGCCCGAGAGCGGTTATGACATGGGGTTTGCCATAAGCCGGGCGCCACTGGGATTCTGGTACAACTCACCCCGTCACCGCATCGAGATTCTATCCGGGAAGTAAGCCATGTTTTTTCAATTCATCAAATTCTGCATTGTCGGCGGGTCGGGCGTTTTTGTCGATTTCGGCCTGACTTGGTTCTTCAAGGAGGTGTGCCACACCAACAAATATGTGGCCAACTCCATCGGCTTTATATGCGCCGCCACGAGCAACTACCTCCTGAACCGCATCTGGACCTTTGAAAGCCACGACCCCGAAATCGCCTGGCAATACGCCCGCTTTATCGGCATATCGGTCATGGGGCTCCTCATCAACAATGCCGCCATATACCTCTTCAACGACCGGCTGAAACTCAACTTCTACTTTTCGAAGCTGTTGGCCATCGGCATTGTCACGTTTTGGAACTTCTTTATGAATTACTTCTTCAATTTCTAAAAGGGAAGCCCCCCGGGAAACAGGTCAGGCAGGGAACAGGAGAGGCGCCGGTTATCGGACGCCCAAGTCTTGAAGCAGGGTTTCAAACTCAGCCACCAAGGCGGCCTGCAATTTATCGACCAGCGGATAGTCAATTTCCACCCCCTCGGGTTGCATGATTTGCACCGCCCGCCGCTCTTTCTTCGTCTGTTCCACCTCAAAAAGGAAAGGGTGCATCACCAGCGTCATGCGACGCTGCGTATCGTAAAGGCAAAGCGTGTAATCGACCGAGAGTTGCAAGGGCGGTGTCGTGTAGGAGCTTTTCATAAATGCCTGTGGCGGAATCACCGGGAACAAAGTCAACATGACCAGTTGCAACTCCTCTTCACCCTTGACAGGCCCGGGATACCCATAAGTGTGCCCATTGACTTTGACATAAGCCAAATAACGGCAGCGGGACGGATAGGACGACAGGGAATCGGGCGAGATAAACACACTCTCTTCGAGCGAGGTGAACAACGACTCGGATTGCGACAACGCCGAAGGGAAATCACGGAGCAAAAACATCTTCGACGAGTCGGGCGAGACCACCCCCACATACTCGACACGAGGCAGCGGCGTCTTCTTTTTCTGAGGAGAACGACGCCCCGCCATCGCCTCCCCGGCAAAAGAGAGCGACAGAATCAGTCCAAAAACAACAAACAGGCGCATGGCGACACGACTCTTTCAAGGTTTTTGGAGCAACGCCACGGCATACGCCGAGATGCCCTCTTCGCGACCGGTAAATCCCAGTTTCTCGGTTGTCGTGGCTTTGATGGAAATGTCGTCGGGGTCAATCTCCATGACACGCGCGAGGGTCTCCTGCATGAGCGGAATATGGGGATTGAGTTTCGGACGTTCGGCACACACCGTCACGTCGACATTGCCTATCTCATACCCGCGCTCTCGAATGAGAGCCACCGTGTCGCGCAACAATATCTTGCTGTCGATATTCTTATAGGCGGCCGCCGTATCGGGAAAATGGAAACCGATGTCGCGCATCGCCGCGGCGCCGAGCAAGGCATCGCAAAGGGCATGTATCAACACATCGGCGTCGGAGTGACCCAACAGCCCGAGGGTGTGGTCGATGCGTATGCCGCCCAACCACAGTTCACGGCCTTCGACCAGGCGGTGCACGTCAAAGCCCATTCCTACGCGTATTTTCATTTCTTGGTCTTGTTTTTAGCGGCGACGGCGACCGATGAGGTCTTTGATACCGTCCATGTCAAATGAGAGGGTAAAACGCATCGTTTGGTCGAGCGGGCTGCTCTGTGCCGTGGCCAGCACATAAGCCGCATCGAGCGAAAAGACGTTCAGCGAAAAACCTGCGCCAAACGTGGCATACTGGCGATTGCCCTTGTACTTGTTTTCGTAGTAATATCCGGCCCGCACAAAGAAGCGGCGGTTGTAGGAATATTCGAGACCCGTCGAGAAATAAATTTCGCGCAGCTCCTCCTTGAATCCGCCGGGAGCATCGGTAAACGACTTGAAGATGCCGGCTATGGAACCGGTGTTGTTGAAGTCTTCCTTGGCCTGGTTGTAAGCTTCGGTGTCATATTGTTCATACCCGTCACCATCGATGTAAGTATAGTCGCTTTGGCGGGGAGCTGCCGGCACGAGCAACTTGTTGGCGTCGAAGTTGATGGAGAGGGTATTGTAGTCGTAAATCGGGAAGAGGAACGAGAAGCCGAGACGCAAGTTGGTGGGCAGGAACGAACTGTTGGTACCGCCGTCGTAAGAAACTTTCGAACCGATGTTGGAGATATTGAATCCCCACGAGAACTGGCATTCACTGCGGCCGATGATGGGATAGACCGTCTGGTAACCCGAAATGTCGGCGGCAAAGGCGGCTGCTCCCGACATGTCTTCGGCCGACGACAAGCCCCCGAAACCCATATCGGAATAGACAAAACGGAAGACAACGCCCATCGAGAACGTCGACGACAACTTGCGGGAATAGCCCAAGTCGAGAGCCATTTCATAGGGATTGACCGTGTTTTGCAATGCGCCGCTTGTATCATAAGTGGGCACCGAACCCAGCGAGAAATAGCGCAACGAGGCGCTCAACGCCTGCAAATCGTTGCCTCCGAATTTCCAGTAGCCGGCCGCATAAGCCAAGTTGATGTCGTTTACCAACTTACGCAACCACGGCGTGTATGAAACCGAAAAGCCGGCGCTGCTGAACGCGAAAGCATATTTCGACGGGTTCCAATACTGCGAGTTGACATCGGGGTCGGTGGCCACACCCAGATCGCCCATTGAACCGCCGCGCGCGTCGGGCGCGATATTGAGGGTGGTCACGCCCGTGGTGATGGGGTTGAACATGTCCTTCCCGTCACCATCGGCATAGACAGGGAAAACAAGGAGGGCCAGCAGACCCGAGAAAAGGAGATATTTTATCGAATGTTTCATATTCCGTTGAGATATATCAATATGGTAATAACTTTCCTTTCACGATGTTTATTGTGGCGTAACGATGATTTTTTGAGTTTTTGTGGCTTCGCTACTTCCGTTAACAGAGATGATGGCCCGGTAGAGATAGATGCCGTCACGCACGCGGCGGCCGGCCTTGTCGGTCAGGTTCCACTCGATGGGCGACGACACCCACATCGTCGACATGGCCGTCTGCTCGGTGCTCCACACCTCACGACCCGACCAGTCGAATATCGACAGTTTTATGGTCATCAGCATGTCGGGACGGTCGTGCCGCAAATAGAAACGGGCCACATCGCTCACGGGACTCTTTTCGGGATAGAGGCTGTAAATCTGAGGTTTCAACCCTTTTTGCACGGCAAATTGCAGGGTCCGCGACGAAGAGTTGCCCTCGGTGTCCCACACGGTAAAGCGAAGCGAATGTTTCCCATCGGTAAGCGTGGGCAACTCATAGTAAACGTCACCCAGCCCGAAAGCTCCGGCCTCGGGTTGAAAATAGGAGTTGATGACATATTCCTGAGCGGGGTCGTCGTCGACACACAGCGTCATATCATGGCCGAGCCCGATGCCCGAGATGTTGATGCCTGAAGGGTCCTCGACGCGAGCCACAAAGAGAGGCGTTTCGTTCACTTTGTCCCCCTCCTCGAAGTCCGACGTATTAAGATACATGGAATGTATCGTCGGGCCCTCATCGTCGGCCTCGGTATCGTTGTCCATGCCGCCGACCAGGAAATGGCTGTTCATGCCCTGGGCCTGCCGGCCCCGACTGTCGCAGGCATAGAGGTTGAACAATCCCGGTTCGTTGGAATAATTCAGCTCTTTCGGCATTTTGAAGGTAAATTCAAATTCTCCCCCACGCACCGAATCACGTCCCGTATACAGCATGTTGTCGCGCGTAAAGAAGGTATAGGGTGTCACCTCTCCGTTGTCGTTCCCGTTCCCGCCGGTGACCACCTCCCGCTCGGAGTCATAGAGACGGGGATAAACCAGTCCGTCGAAATCGGGGAGCTTCTGGTCGTCGGCCGACCGCACTTCGCCCTTGACCGTCACCCACGAGCGGGCGCGGAGCAACAGGCTGTCGGCCTCGACCTCGGAGAGCAGCGTGTCGTTGATGGTCGTGACCTCCATCTTGTAAGAGGGGGCGTTAAGCCGCAAGGCCGGGTCACCAAGCAAAATGTAGTTGAGTTTGTTCATCAGCACATCGTTGGCATTGCTGGCCACACTGTTCTTGCCCCTACGCACGACATCGCCCAGCCGCACGACCCGGCCGTCGTCGTCGCGGTCGAAAAGGTGCTCGACAATCGCCTTGTTGATGTAGCCGTTGGCATGGATATATACCACGCGGGTGGTCGAGATAAGGGCGATACCGCCGCCCTGGGTGTTGAGGAACAGTTCCTCGCCGCCCGAATTGGGCCGGTCATCGAAGCGGCTGAAATCGCAGGTGGCCGTAATCCACAAGGGCAGGCGCGAAACATACATGTTCGATATGTCGCTCCATTCGAGGATTTTCTCGGCCGTCCACCCCTTGGTACTACCGTGCCCCACATAATTGATAACGAGCAACCCGTCGCGTTTCAAGAGATTGAGCATCTGTTCCTTGGCATCGGGATAGGTAGCGCCCGTGGCCGCACTCACCCGATTGTAGGCATCGATGTAAAGTTTGTGGACAAAAAATTCGGGATTTTTCGTTTCGAGGATTTCGGCCAAATCTTCACTTTGCGACATGTGCGTGCCCGAGTTGCCGTCATCGGCGACCAGGCAGATGTCGTTTTTCCAATATCCGTAATCGGTGTTGGTGGCATAGGCGATGAGCTTGTCGACCATGGCCGAGGCTTCGGCCTTGGTGCGCACGGGAAAACGGCCGATGCCGAGGTCGAGCGTCGCCCGGGAAAGGTCGGCCCCCTCGTCGTCGTGAAGGAAACCGAAGTAATCGTCGGTGACATAATTACTTCTCTCGTCGATGCTTTCGTCGGACTGGAAGGTAAGCAGGTAGCCCGAACGGTCATAAGATGCCCACTCTTGCGTCACCCAGCGATTGTCATAGCTGCCGTCGCCCAAGAGCAACAGATACCGCGGGCGTTGCGACTCGTCGCCGGCCGCCCGGTCATAGAACATCTTCATGAAGCGGCGTATGGCCGTGGCATCGGGCGTCCCCGACGAAAACTCGTTATAGATGTGTGCGGGTTGCACCACTTGATAGGTGAGGGAGTCCTGCGCGAGATGGAACTCGCCCAAGCGAACGGCCTCGTCGCGGAAAAGCGGCGGCGCCACAATCACGAAATCGGTTGCCGCCAAAGCGTGCAGGTTCTGATTGGAAACCGTCCCGACCCAAGAGGGCGAAGGGAACGTCGCGGCAGGGTCGAAAGCCACATATTCGCGCAAGCCCGTCTGCCGGGGGACAAACGAAACCACGCCGTCGGCATGTTCGGCCGCAATTTCCTGCGGGGCATAACCGGTCGTCACGTCCCATACGCACGGCGATGACACACCCCCGTCGCCAATTTCATAGCGCAACCGGGAGGTCGCCGACGAACGGTGACGGAAGGCCACATATCCGTCGTAGAGGCGCAACTCGCGCTCCATATTGAGGAGGATATAATCGAGATAGGCAGCCGAAGCGCCGTTACCGTCGAAAAGAATGCGCACGACATCGGGGTCCGCGTCATTCCGCACAAAAGAGGTTTCTATCTTGGCCTCGACACCGCATTTGTAGTTCTGTCCGTCGGAGTCGAGAATCGGCGATATGGAGGCATCTTTTATCTCGCCCCCGTTGATTTGCACCGAAACCGTCGAAGCCGAAGAGGTCGATTTCGCCAAAAAGACGACTTCGGCCGTCACCGGCGTAAAGGTGATGCCCGGCAGGTCGAAGGAGAACTCACGCCACGACTGGTAGAGGAAATCTTCGCCATAAAAGTTCCGACCCATTCGCCCGGGGCTGGCCAATTCCTGTTCGTGCAACACCCGGTCATGGAACGTGGAGACCGTGAGCTGGGCCTCGGACGCAGCGGCCGAGGCCACGACCTCGGGCGAGGCGGGCGCCTCAGCAAGTTGCGTGAGGAAATAATACCCATACATCGAATAGGGATTGCGCGTCCGCACAAAACGGTTGTTGCTCACATTCCAGGAAAGCACCCCCTGGGCATAGAAAAGCAACTTGGAGCCGGTGTGCAAGACGGGCACCTGAGGCAAATCGTCGACATAAGGTTGGGAGAAATCTTCGGACAGCATGGCTCCGCCATATCCGAAAACGGCGACCCGGGAGGGATCGGAGAAGCCATACTCCCGCAACTGGTCATAAGTAAGTTGATAGATGCCCGTGTCATCGACCCGTATCTTCACCCACTGCCCCGCAGCCAACCGCGACGAGGCGGCATAACGCTCCGACGCCTGCGCCGAAACGCCTTGCCACAAAATGAGGAAGATAGCAAAGAGGATATATTTTCTCATACGTTCATCTCTCGGTCATTACCGGAGCAGGCACAATCACCGAACGTGGAAATCGAGCAGTTGACGTTCACCCAGGAAGCCTTGCAGATGGTCTCCGATAGCCACCGGGCCCACCCCTTCGGGGGTTCCCGTGAAAAGCAAATCGCCCATGCGCAAGGTATAGAATCGGCTGATATAGGCAATCATCTCGTCGATGGGAAATATCATATCGGCCGTGTGTCCCCGCTGCACCTCCTTCCCTCCGATACGCAGGGAGAAGTGTTGGTCTTGCACTCCCCCGGCCAACTCTTCCACCGGGACAAAATCTCCTACGACAGCCGAGCCGTCAAAACCCTTGGAGATTTCCCACGGGGAACCTTCGGCACGCAGACGGGCCTGCAAGTCGCGGGCCGTAAAGTCGATGCCCACAGTCACCGCATCGTAATAACGGTGTGCAAAACGGGGCGCCACGTTCTTACCCAGTCGTGATATACGCACAACCAGCTCGGTCTCATACTCGACCCGTTCCGAAAACGGCGGCAGGAAGAAGGGTTTCCCGTCTTTGAGCAACGCCGTGTCGGGTTTCATGAAGAGAACCGGCTCCTGAGGTAATAACGCACGATTCATCTCTTTATTGTGGCGAAGGTAATTCCACCCCACTGCAAAAATTTTCATATCATGGATTTTTGAGAGGCTCGGGTGCCTGCGGGATTTTGGAAAGGAAACTACGGGTTATTTCCCGAGCGTATGGTTCAGCCGGTTGAACATCACGGCCAAGTGAGCATATATCGAGGTGTTCTGCACGACAATATCATCGGGGGTCTTGATGCGGTAAGGGGTGAAATTCCAAATGGCCCGCACCCCGCCGGCTATCATGTCGTTGCAGGCCTCCTGCGCCCTATCGACCGGAACGGTGAGAATGCCGATGCAAGCGCCGAGCTGAGGTTGCAGCCGGGGAAAGTCGGCCACATCATACACCGGAATCCCGTTGATATGGGTGCCGACAAGCTGCTTGTCGACATCGAAACCGGCAATGACGTTCATGCCATACTGCGCCAGTCCCGTATCCTGCAACAAGGCCGCGCCCAAACTCCCGACACCGAAGATGACCGCCTTGTGTTTCTCGCCGAAACCCAGGAACTGTTCAAGGGCGTCGACCAGCGACGCCACTTCATATCCCACACGGGTCTTTCCCGAGATGTTGATAAACGACAAATCCTTCGCAATCTGGGAGGCATCGACATTGAGCTCTTTCGATATTTGTGTCGACGAGACATACTCCACCCCTTTATCGCGCAGCAGTTTGACATAGGCCAAATACCAAGGCAGACGCCGCAATGAAGGTTCGGGCAGGCTCATTGATGTCCTCGAATTTCCGATTGCCATTTCCTGTTATTGTTTTTTCGACCCACAAAAGTAATATTTTTTTTTGGCAAACTGCATATTCCGCTTTAAATTTGAGGGGATTATTTCCCCCTTACCGGTATTTCCACAGCAAACAATCTCCCACCATGAGCAAGAACAACGACTGGAAAGAACGTCTCAATATCGTCTACTCGACCAACCCCGACTTCTCTTACGAAACCGAAGAGGAGCCCCAACCGGCGACCCTTCCCGCCGAGAAACAAGCCTTGCGCATCGAGCTCGACAAGCGCCACCGCAACGGCAAAACGGCCACCCTCATCACCGGATTTGTCGGCTCGGACGACGACTTGAAAGAGCTGGCCAAGCTCCTGAAAACCAAATGCGGCGTAGGCGGTTCGGCCCGTGACGGCGAAATCCTCATACAGGGCGACCTGCGCCAAAAAGTAAAAGAGATTCTCACCCGGGAAGGCTACTCCCGCACCCGCATCATATAAGACACCATGCTCAACGTCTATCGTGCATCGGCCGGCTCGGGCAAGACCTACCAACTTACCCTCGAATATATCAAGCTCCTGCTCGCCCCGCCCCAAAACGAGGAGGGATTGTTGCCCGGCGAACGCCAGCGGCTCTTCCGCCGCATCTTGGCCGTGACATTCACCAACAAGGCCACCGACGAGATGAAGCAGCGCATCGTCAGGCAACTCGACATTCTGGCGCACGACCCCGAATCATCGGAATACCTCGGCCAACTGCTCGGCCGTGACGGCATCACCGCCGACATCGGTGCCCTGAAACAACAAGCCGCCGAACAACTCTACACGCTGCTGCACGATTTCTCGGGCTTCAACATCAGCACCATCGACCGCTTCTTCCAGCAAATCACCCGCTCGTTCATGCACGAAATCGGCTACTCGGGCGGCTACAACATCGAGCTCGACAGCTCCATGGTCCTCAACGAGGCAATCGACAACCTGTTCTTCGACCTCGAAAAACGAGAGAACCGGGAGCTGCTCAAATGGCTGGTCGATTATGCCCGGCAACAGGTCGAGGAAGACTCCTACAAGAACTTCCGGAAGAAAATCGACGAACTGGCCGAAGAAATTTTCAAAGAAGAATTCAAAAGCCAAAGCGAAATTCTCGAAAAAAAACTGCAAGACAAGCAATTCCTCGCCCGCTTCATCGCATCGCTCGACGAGAAAAAACGCACATTCGAGAAACAGGTGCACGAACGGGCCGAGGCCGCGCTCACCCTCCTTTCCCAAAACGGGCTCTCTCCCGAAGATTTCAAATACGGCAACCGCTCAGGCGCCACCCTCTTGCGCAAATGGGCGGGCGGGAACTACGCCTTGCAACCGAGCGACCGTTTCCGGCAAATGGCCGAAAGCAGCGCCGACAAGTGGTACACCAAAGGCAAAACCCCCGACAACATCGTCGAAGCCATGTCGCGCATCGAGCCGGTATTCCATAACGTGTGCCGGGAAATCGTCCGCCTCTACGGAGCACCTTATGCCGACTATCTCTCGGCTCTCCACACCAAAAAATACCTCTACACGCTGGGCATCATCAACGACATCGTCACCCACATACAAGATTACCAAAGCGAACACGGAACCCTCCTGCTCTCCGACACCAACGACCTACTGCGCAAGATTATCCGCCAAGACGACACCCCGTTCGTCTACGAGAAGATAGGCACCTACATCGACCACTTCTTCATCGATGAGTTCCAGGACACCTCGGCCACGCAATGGAAAAACTTCTATCCGCTTATCAAAGAGAGCAACGACCGGGGACTCTCCAACCTGCTGGTAGGCGACGTGAAACAGAGCATCTACCGATGGAGGAATTCCGACTGGGAGCTGCTCAATGAGAAACTCCCCGACTATTTTCCCCAACGGGAACTGCACGACGAGACCCTCGACACCAACTGGCGGAGCGAAAAAGAGGTGGTCCGCTTCAACAACACCTTCTTCGACCGTGCCGCTGCCCGTCTGCAACAGGTCCTCAACGAGAACCTGCCGCCAAACTTGCGCGACGATGAAAGCCTGTGTCAAAAAATAGAGCTGGCCTACCGCAACGCCGCCCAAAAGACGGGCCGTAAAAATGCGGCCGACGGCGGTTATGTCGAAATCGATTTCTTTGAAAACACCCGGGAAAACGAAGAAGAAAGCCGCGCCAAGGACAAAGCCCTGCGACGCACCGTCGAAGTGCTGCGCGACCTTCAGGACCGCGGCGTCGCCCTACGCGACATCGCCATTCTGGTACGCACCAAGGACGAGGGCAACCGCATCGTGCAACACCTGCTCCACGAACAAGCCTCCGCAGAAAACGACAAGTACCGCTACGACGTCATCTCCGACGAATCCCTGTATATCAGCAACTCATCGACCGTCCAACTCATCATCGCCTTGCTCGATTACCTGCGCGCGCCACAAGAAGCGCTCACCCGCTTCATGGCTCTCTATTCGATAGAAACAGCCTACCACAAGACCGCGCCCGACAAAGCGATTCCCGGAATATGCAACCGCTTGCAAAAAGACGATGCCGAAGAGCTGCTGTGCCGCATCGAAAAGTTCCGGGGGGAACCACTCTATGAGATATGCGAAAAAATCATCGACCTCTTTCCCGTCGACACGACCGGCGATGAAAACGTCTTCATACAAGCCTTCCTCGACCTCGTGCTGCAATATACCGAGAAACGCTCTTCCGACCTCAATTCATTTCTCCTCTGGTGGCACGACAAAGGCGTCACCCGCTCGCTCTCGACCCCCCAAGAGCAAGATGCCGTGCGCATCATGACCATACACAAGTCAAAGGGTCTTGAATTTAAAATCGTCATCATTCCCTTCTGCAACTGGACCATCGACCACCGCCCGACACATGCCCCCATCTTGTGGGCCGAAACGACGGCGCCATTCGACACACTGCCCATCGTCCCCATCGCCTACAACAGCGAACTGGCCGCGACACAGTATGCCCGCACCTATTTCACCGAACAAATACACACCTACATCGACAACCTCAACCTGGCATACGTCGCATTCACGCGCGCCCGCGAAGAACTCCATATCTTCGTGCCCAAAATTTCGGGATTGAACATCGGCACCCTCCTGCAACAATGTATCGAAGAAGACACGCCTGTGCCCCCGGCTACCGACAGGCCCTATGCCAACCTGCACGACGGCTACGACCCCGAGACAGGCCGATACATGCTGGGCACCCCCGCCACGCTCAAAGAGAAGAGCGGCCATGCCCCGTCACAGGCACCCGCCCCTTACCGTTCGACCCCTCCGGGCAAACGCCTGCACTTGCGCCTCATGGGGCAAGGGTTCTTCGACCCCGAAGACCGACGCCACCACGGCTCGGTGTGCCATCGCGTGCTCAGTTCCATCGCGACGGCCGACGACATAACACCGGCCATGCAAAAGCACATACACGCTGGCGAAATCTCCGAAACCGATGCCACAGAAATAGAGGCCATGCTGCGACAGCAACTGGCCGAGCCCGAGAAGCAACGCTGGTTCAAGGCCGGCAACCGCGTACTCAATGAGCGCGACATTCTCCACCCCCGGCAAGGCACCTACCGTCCCGACCGCGTCGTCATCGACGGCGAGGGGGCTACGGTCATCGACTACAAGTTCGGCGCCGAACGCACCGCCCACAACAGGCAAGTGGCGGGTTATATGCACCTGCTCGAAGAGATGGGCTACAAAACCCGGGGGTACATCTGGTACGTTCCCTCGGGGAAAGTCGTTCCCGTCGAAGGATAGCACCCCGCCCCCAAAACAAGAAAAAACAAAAGTCGCTGAAAAAAAACGGCAAAGCATCATCTGTGATATGAGTGCGCGTCGCACTCGGCCGGGAGAAGCGCA
Organism: uncultured Porphyromonadaceae bacterium; assembly: GCA_900542765.1. GTDB lineage: Bacteria > Bacteroidota > Bacteroidia > Bacteroidales > UBA11471 > Caccoplasma > Caccoplasma merdavium. The sequence goes on from UQOX01000016.1 coordinate 23,164, forward strand.
GAAGTCACAAAACGGGACAGAAGCCAGCCCTCTTCTCCGGCCACAAATAAAAAAGGCATCGATGAACGATGCCTTTATCTGAGTTGCGGGAGCCGGACTCGAACCAGCGACCTTTGGGTTATGAGCCCAACGAGCTACCAACTGCTCCACCCCGCGATGTTTTTCGTGGTGCAAAGATACGGCTCTTGCACAAAAAATCCAAATAATAAACTGTTAAATATTCTCACTTTTTCGGTTACATTATCCCGATGCGGTGCTATCTTTCTGAATTTCTGCACTATTCGAAATAAAAGCTCAGCACGACCAACCGCGAAAAAGCCCTTTTCACCGCCTGAGTATATTTAATATCGAGCGGGTCGACCAGGTCGGTACGTTTGTGGCGGACGACATCACTCAGTCCGAAACAGAATTTCAATTCGGGAATCAGTTTGAAAAACGAGAGATAGATGTCGCACCCCACCCCCACTTCGAGATAGGTATCGTAGGTGTTAAGCCGCAACAGGTCATTGCGTTTCTTCGAGATGTCGATGGTAGGAGCCACGCCCAACGAAAGATAGGGACAATAATTATTCAACCGTTTGGCGCTGTATTTCAAAGTCACCGGCATCATGATATAGGTCGATTTCAAATCGACGGTGCGGCGGGTGTCGCTTTGGTCCTCGCGAAACTCCACCGTCTTATTGCCGAACATAAGTGTGGGGGTGAAACGCAAATTGAGATAGGGGCAGAGGTAAAGGTCGCCCACCAAGCCCACATTGAAACCGGGCGAAAAGGAAGGCACCTCGGCATACCACGTCTCCCCGCCATCGGTCACCGCGCCGGTATGCCTGATGGCCAAGTCCTGCACATGCGTACCCACGGAAAAACCGAAATGGAGACGACGTTGGTCGACAAACGGCAGCCGCTGCACCTTCTGCTGCTGCCCCCATGCCGAGAGAACGACTACAAGTCCCGTCAATATGAAAAGAATCTTTTTCACGCGTTGTTTCGAAGTATGAATAAAACGCAGAATCTATCGAATTATTGCCAGCAAGGGAAAAAGATATTTGGGCAAATCGTCTTTTGTTCAAAAAACATTCGATTTAATTTGTCAGAAAAAAGAAAAACCGTACTTTTGCCAAACACATTACAACTAATTAGTACTAATTTTTAAATTCAAAACTATGGCTTACGTTATTAGCGATGACTGCATTGCTTGCGGTACCTGCATGAGCGAATGTCCCTCCGACGCTATCTCCGAAGGCGATATCTACAAAATCAACCCCGACAAATGCGTTGATTGCGGTACTTGCGCCGATGCTTGCCCCACTGGTGCTATCCACCCGGGTGAATAATCCGCAAAAATGAAAAGAATAAAAAGCTCTGCCAAAGCAGAGCTTTTTTTGTTCCCGGTCACCCCATCGTCACAAAAGTAAGCCAACCCCACCTCTATCGAATGAATAAAAAAATGCCGGAAGCGAACTTCCGGCATTTTTTACGGCACCAATACCCACTAAGGCACTATCACTTGCCGCGCGGTGGTACCGGCGACAACGATGTAATAACCTTGCGGCACTTCAAGGGTGGCTTTTCCTTCGGCCGAAACGACTTCGGCACACTTCACGCCCGAAAGCGAATAGAGGGCAACCGGCGTGCCGGCAGCCACGTTCTCAACCACGATGCGACCGGAAAGGGCATAGAATCGGATTTCGGCACTTGCCTCGGTCTCGTCGATAGACGTAGAGGTTGCCAAGACCTTTATCTCCGTGGTCTTGTAGGCATTGTCGCCGCTCAGTTTCGGGAAGAGCGTCGAGGTAATTTCACAGTAAACGGCACTGTCGAGGGCGGTCGTGAAGGTCGTCACCCCGGCTTCTACCTTGTAGGAGTCGGCCGGTACCGGCGTGCCCTTGGCATATTTCCAGGTGTAGGTGGCTTCGTCTGCGGCCGATACCAAACCCGACAGGTCGAGCGGCTCGCCCGCCTTTATGTCTTCGCTCAGCTCATAGGCGGCCAGCGGCGCATAGTAGTAGTCCTTCGGCGACAACTGGGGCAACGTGGCCGGCGTCATGCGGCTGCCCGTACAGTTCAGCTTCGTCTTTACACTGTCCGCATAAATGGCCGACACTTGGCTGTTCATGCAGAACAGGCTGGCTGGGATTGACCCCCGCACGTCTATCGACGTGTAATGGCTGCCATTGGCACTGACATACGACAGCGAGGGATAGGCGCTCAAATCCAACGTCCCCGTCATGCCCACCAGGTTCAGGGCATACACGTTCTTCAACGAACTGTTCCCTGACGGCCATACAATCTCACTCAACGTACTGTTGTCCGAGAGATAGAGGGTGCTTACTTTCGTCTGGGCGCTCAAATCGACGCTCGCCAACTGGTTCCCTTCCAGGTGGAGGGTCGTCACCAAGGTGTTCTTGCTCAAATCGACACTCGTCAGCTGGTTGTTGTTCAGGTAAAGGGTCGTCAACTGCGTCAGGCCGCTCACATCGACGCTCGTCAACGCATGGCTCGACAGGGTCAGGCTTGTCAGGTTCGTCACTTTCGACAGGTCGATGGCCGAGATTTTCGAGCCGGATACCGACCCCAGTGTCTCAAACGAGGTCAACTGTCCCGGTGCTGCATACAGGGTGACCGTTCCGTCGCCGGATACCGTCCCCGAAATGTCGGTGGGCCACCAGTCTACCTCTGACGAGGCTATGTCGGTATATTCCTTCAACTGGCCGTCGCCCCAGTCCACATTCAACGTCTGCAACGAGTCGGCAAAATAAATCGAGAAGTCGAGCGTCTTACCCGGCTCTGCCGTCATCGTCAGCATCACTTCATCATTTGCTTTCAAAACGGAAGCAAACAATACAAACATTAAAAAAAAGGTAATTTTTCTCATAGCAATAGAGTTTTTTTGTATTATTGCATATATTTGCAAAGATATAAAATTGTTTCTGCAAAAAAAATTTCTTCATTTTTTTATACGAGAAACATCACATTAACACTTTATCCCAAATAGGTATGAAATTCTTTAACGTAAACCTTATCTGTTTTGTACTTATAATTGGCATACTGTCGGGTATATCGACCGATGTGTCGGCCAAACGAAAAAAACTTCTGAAAAAGAAAAACGATACGACCTTAGTCATTCCCAAACCCAAGGAAAACAAGGACAGTGTCGAATATCACAAACTCATAAAGGGTGCTGTCACCAAAGAAGGGCTGCTGACCACCCATTTCACCCCCGGGAAAAAGCTCTATTGGGAGATTTCCGACTCGGCATTCTCTCATACTTATATGTTGTCGAACCGTATTGCCGCGACCAGCAACACACAAGATTTTGTGGCCGGGCAAATGGCCACTCAGCCCATCTTGCTGCAACTCAGTTGCGACAGCATCAACGTATATCTGCACAAGGTGCAGACACAAAACAGCGTCGATGAAAACGAATCGATCGCGGCGGCTTTTGACAAGAACTTCCTGAACCCCGTGCTGAAAGCCTTCAAAATCGAGGCCCGCAACAAGGAGAATGTCGTCATCGACGTCACCTCGTTCTTCGGCGGGAACGAGAAGTGCATCTCACCGCTGAAACCCACCAACCCCCTCGAAAAACTGATGGGCGGCGGCAATGCCCTGAAAGGCTCTTTCGTCTCGAATGCCTCATCGATTTCGGAAGTGAAAACCTTCCCCCGGAACATCGAAATAAAAAGCTCGCTCACCTTCAACACCTCCCCGATGGACGAGCCCTACACCGTGCAGGTGCACCGTTCGTTCATCGTCCTGCCCGATGAGCCCATGCCCATGCGCCTGCAAGACAACCGCGTAGGGTACTTTTACAGCGACCGTTCGCACTATACGACCGAGAAAGACAAGGTCGACGAATATACCTTCATTCACCGCTGGCGCCTCGAACCGAAACCCGAAGACCGTGAACGCTACTTCGCCGGCGAACTCGTCGAGCCGCAAAAGCCCATCATCTTCTATGTCGACAGCGCTTTTCCCGACAAGTGGAGAGATATCGTGAAACAAGGCATCGAAGACTGGAACACCGCATTTGAAGCCGCCGGCTTCAAAAACGCCATACAAGCCCGAGACTATCCCAAGGACGATCCCGATTTCGACCCCGACGACATGCGTTACAGTTGCGTGAAATATGCCGCCACGACCATCGCCAACGCCATGGGGCCGAGTTTCGTCGATCCGCGTAGCGGCGAGATTCTCACGGCCGACGTCATTTGGTACCACAACATCGTGTCGCTGCTGCACAACTGGCGATTCTGCCAGACTGCCGCCACCGACCCCCGGGTGCGCAAACCGGTCTTCGACGACGAAGTGATGCGCGAATCGATGCGCTATGTCGCCTCACACGAGATAGGCCACACACTGGGACTGATGCACAACATGGGTGCCAGCTATGCCTACCCCGTCGATTCGCTGCGAAGTCCCTCCTTCACCCAAAAATACGGCACGACTCCCAGTATCATGGACTATGCCCGCAACAACTACATTGCCCAACCGGGCGACTACGACCGCGGCGTGAGACTGACGCCTCCCATTTTGGGGGTCTATGACATACACGCCATCGCCTGGGGATACCGCCTCATTCCCGGTGCCACCACCCCTGACGGCGAAAAAGCGACCCTCAACCGCTGGATCGAAGAGAAAGCGGGCGACCCCATGTATGAATTCGGTGCTCAACAGTTCATGGCCATCATCGACCCGACCGACCAAACCGAAGACCTGAGCAACGACCATCTGCGTGCCGGAGACTACGCCATCGCCAACCTGAAAATCATCATGGCCAATCTCGAAAAATGGGCCGCCGAACCGGGCGAACCCTACAACGACCTCGATGAGACCTACGACCAGCTGGTAAAACAATATACCCGCCACATAGGCCATGTGATGACCTACATCGGAGGCGTGGAATTCAAAGACGCCCGTCAAGGCAACGGGAATGCCGCCCGCACCCACCTCGACCGCGCCACCCAGAAAAAAGCCATGCAATGGCTCATGCGCCAGGCCCGCACCTATAACGACTGGCTCACCCCCACCTCGCTGATGATGAAACTCGACCGCAACCTCAACTGCAACGAAAAACTGCGCAGCAGCATCGTGGGTTGCCTGCTCAACAGCACCGCCCTCTACCGCATCGAAGAAGGCGGTCTTGTAAACGCCAAGAAAAATTACACGCTCGAAACCTATCTCAACGACGCCATTGCCGAATTGTTCAAGGCTTCATACCAAGGCAAGAAACTCGATGACACCGAGCGTGCCATACAATCATCGGCCTTGGCCGTCATCATCAAATACAGCGGGCTCACGCCCAAGTCGGCTCAAAAATCGGCCTCGGCCCGAGCTTTCGCCGACTATCTCGACGTCATGGCCCTGGGATATAGTCCCGACGTCCCGTGCAGCCACGCGGCCTGCCTGGCCAACCGTGACGAAGAAATTTCGTTCCTCCGCATCAACATGGGACAGCCCGGCATACCCGACACGCGCATCGCTCCCATCATGACCGCGTACCTCAAAAAAATCGAAGCGCTCTATCAGCAGCAGCGCAACCGCACCAGCGACACGACAACGCGCGACTTCTATGACTATCAGATTCTGAAAATCAAAGAGTTGTTCAACTGATTATTCCACATACTATGATGAAACATATTGCTTTGTTGCTTCTTCTCACCCTCTTCTCCACGACGGCACTCATGGGGCAAGAGAACGGGACGCAAAAAATAACCGGATATATTGTAGACTCATCGGGGAACCCCATTGCCGGAGCCACCGTAAAAATCAAAGACTCGACAACGGCCACCATCAGCGACGGCAACGGACAGTTCTCGCTGACAACCCCCGCGGCCGAAGCAACCCTCATCGCCTCATTTCTCGGGTACCGTAACTACGAAACCACGGTCTCTCCGACGACCACGACCCTCAAAATCACCCTCGAAGAAGATGCCCAGCAACTCGACGACGTGGTAGTCATCGGATACGGTACGCAGAAGAAATCATCACTCACCAGCTCGGTCGAGGTCGTCAGAGGCGAAGACCTGAAACGCATGCCCGTGATGAACGTCAACGAAGCCCTGGTGGGTCTCGTGGCCGGCGTCTCGGTGCAGAACTCGACCGGTGACCCCAGCTCGGGAAAAGAGTCGGACATTCGCATTCGTGGCATCAACGGCACCCCCCTGCTGGTCATCGACGGTGTACCCCGTTTCGGTGAAAACACCTCCGACGGAGAGATGCGCCTCTCCGACCTCAACCCCGACGACATCGAAAGCATCTCCATGCTGAAAGACGCCGCCGCGGCAGCCGTCTACGGAGCCCGTGCCGCCAACGGCGTCATTCTCGTCAAGACCAAGCGAGGCGAAGACAGCCAGAAAGTAAGAGTCAACTATCGGGGACAGTTCAACCTGCAACAAGCCACCTGCCTGCCCGATTTCCTCAATGCCGAAGAGTTTGCCACCCTCTATAACCGCGCCGTCGACGCCCGCGGCGACGACGTGTATGAGAAATACGACCTCGAAGCCATCAAAAGCAACCCCAACCTATATGGCGACGAAAACCTGCTCGACTACCTCGACAAGTTTGGATACTCGACCTTGCACAGCCTCTCGGTATCGGGCGGGAACAAGTTTGTGAGATATTACATCTCGGGCGGGTACACCAATATCAAAGGTCTCTACTCGGGTGTGGGGCGCGACCGTTTCAACTACTCGGCCAAGCTCGACGCCTACATCGTCAAGGGGCTCACCCTCTCGCTCGACATCACCGGGAACCGCTCCAACAACAAAAACACCAGCTACACGACCATCGACGCCGCATACGGCTACTCCCCCTTGCAGGTATTGCGCTACACCTCGGGCGAACTGGCCAGCATCAGCGGCAGCAACCCGTTGCTGGCCGTCGACGGGCTGGGCGGATATATCCGCAACAAGACCAACTTCAATACCCTCTCGGCCACCCTCAACTACGAATTCCAGGCCGTGAAAGGATTGTCGCTCTACCTCAAAGCGACGGTCGACAACAACAACTCGATAAACACGACATTCAGCAGCCCCGAGACGCTCTACCTCTACGACAGCGAAACAGGCGAAATATCGGAAGACCCGCTGACGACCTACCCCACGGCCAAGATAAGCCTCTCGCAGCGTGACCAGTTTGTCGACAACAAGCTCTTCGAAGGCGGCATCAACTACACCAATACCTTCCGCGAGCGCCACGATTTCAGCGTCATGCTCGTCGCCAACTACCAGGATTACCGCAACCGCTACATGACAGGAACCAACAACGACATGGCCGGGAAATATCCCGAAGTCATCGGCACGGCCACCGACAGCAAACTGGTCGGCAACGAGTATTTCTACCAACGCGCCTCGCTCATCGGACGCTTCACCTACGGATTCGACAACCGCTATTTCATCGAGACCAGTTTCCGTGTCGACGGTTCGACCAAGCTGCCCTCCGAGAACCGCTGGGGTTTCTTCCCCACCGTCTCAGGTGCATGGGTCCTCTCCAACGAGTCATTCTTCCGTTCGTGGGACCAGCCGGTCATCTCCAACCTCAAATTCCGCGCCTCTACCGGTATATTGGGACGTGATGCCGTACTCACCGACTTCGGCTACCTGATGAACTACGTCTACACCACCAATTCGGGTTACCAAATCGGCGGGAACTTCAAACCGGGCATCATCACCGACCCCAACAGTTTCCCCAATCCCGACCTGAAATGGGAAAAGAGCCAAGACTACAACATCGCCGTCGATGCCGGATTCTGGAAAAACCGCTTCGCCTTGACGTATGAATACTACTGGCGATTCAAGACCGACATGCTCACCTATGCGCCCACCTACCTCTATCCGCCATCGGCCGGGACGGGGGGCAACGTACCTTATATCAACTTCGGCAAGGTCAAAGCCTGGGGTTGGGACCTCACTCTAACGCACAAAAACAGTATCGGACAATTCAAGTATGACATCGGCATCACCATGTCGAAGACGTTCGACGTCGTCCTCGACTACGGCGACGAATCGTCGGTCGTCGAACACCAGCGCCGCAAAGGACGCAGCAGCCAGTTGTGGCTGCTCTACCAGTCCGACGGACTGTTCCAGTCATGGGAAGAGATTGCCAACTACCCCATCGACCAGGACGGCATGGGCAACACGACCTTGGCACCCGGTGACATCAAATACAAAGATGTCGACGGCGACAATGCCATCACGGCCAACGACCGGGTATATGTCAAGAGCTCGGCCTACCCCGACTTCTCGATGAGCCTGAGCCTCGGGTGCAGCTACAAAGGGTTCTTCATGAATGCCATGTTGCAGGGCGTCACCGGATACCAGCAACAAATCACCGAGCTCTACACCCTCGAAAGCAGCAGTTTGCAACGCTTCCAGCGTTACCACCTCACCGACACATGGACCGAAGACAACCCTGATGCCACCTATCCGCGCATCAAGTTCGCCTCGAAAAACGACAACAACCGCAAAGATTCGGACTTCTGGATTCGCAACTGCAACTACTTGCGTCTGCGTTCGCTCACCATCGGATACGCACTCCCGGCCAAGTTGCTCCAAAAGAAGAAAATCAACTCCGTAAGCATCGCCCTGCAAGGGAGCAACCTCTTTACCATCTCCTCGCTCGAAAACGGCATCGACCCCGAATCGCTGCGTGGCTACCCCATACAACGTTCCTACGGTGTGACCCTCAACTTCGGCTTCTAATTCTTAGACCCCATCGACAATGAAAAAGCTATTATATACCCTCTTTCTTTCGGGATTTCTGTTGAGCGTATCGACAAGTTGCAACGACTTGTTCGAAGAAATCCCCTACGACAAACTGTCGGAAAACGCCATTTGGGGCGACCAACTCCTGCTCGACGAATATGTATTGCCGTGGTATCGCAACATGGACGACGGATTTTCCACCTACGTTACCACCATCATGAAAGGCATCGGACGGGAATATGAGCCTTGGTATGGCGACCAGCTCACCGTGAGCCGTTCGGAATGGTACAACGCCGACTACGGCGACATACTCCGCAGCAGCCAGCAAGAGCTCACCACCCGCGGACGCACCAAATGGAGCACATTCTACACCCAGATACGCTCCATCAACGTCCTGCTGCAAAATGCCGACCAAATACCCGAAGGCGACCACAAACAACGGATATTGGGCGAAGCGCACTTTTTCAGGGCCTATTACTACTATCTGCTGTTGCGCATGTACGGCGCACCGATAATCCTCACCGAGCCCTACGACCCGCTCACCGACACCCGCAAGTTGACCCGCGCCACCTACGAAGAGACCGTCAACTTCATCGCCTCCGAAGCCAATCAGGCAGCCGCCCTGCTCGACGCCGAAATACCCGAGAGTGAAGCCGGACGCGCTTCGAAAGGGGCCGCCTACATGCTCAAAGCCAAGACCTATCTCTGGGCAGCCGGCGTGAAATTCCAGAATCGCACCGAGTCGTACCTCGGCTTCCCCGACGACCGCACCGACCGCATGTACACCTTGGCCGCCGAGTCATACGACTCGCTCATGGCGCTCAACCGGTATGAACTGATACAAATCGCCGAGACCACGCAAGAGGGGATTGCCGAAGCCTATCACGAAATATTCCTGACCAAGAACAGCCGGGAATCGATATGGGAGGTACAACACAGCGACGACGGCAATTTCGACACCGAGTTCGGCCACAAGCTCGACCGCGAGACCGCGCCCCCCTCGTGCTACGGCACATTCGCGGCCTATGTGCCCACCCAGAACCACGTCGACGAATACCGCACCGTGAGCGGCCAACCCATCGCAACGGCCAGCGACTACGATGCAAACAATCCTTACCTCAACCGCGACTACCGCTTCTATGCCAACGTGCTCTACGACGGCTGCTCGTTCAAAGGGAAAACACTCGAAATACACTACCTCTACGACCGCGTTGGAGGCAGCTACACCCGCGGTGCCGACCTCACGGCCTACGGTTCGTCAGAGCAGGCCACCTACACCCGCACGGGCTATTACATGAAAAAGTTCACGCGCGAATCGCAACAAATCGACAACGACGACACCTACGCCAGCAGCCAGAACTGCATCTTGTGGCGTTATGCCGAGGTGCTGCTCGACTATGCCGAGATAGACTTCAAACAGGGACGCACCGGCGATGCCATGGACAAGCTCAACGAAATACGCCGCCGCGTGCACATGCCCGAATATACCTCGATAACCTGGGACGACATCGTGAACGAACGGCGCGTGGAACTGGCCTTCGAGAAGTCGACCTACTGGGACCTCCTGCGCTGGGGCATCGCCGAGGAGAAGATGAGCGGAAGCACCAACCCCCTCCGCGGCGTGAACATATACAAATACCAGGACGGCAGCCCCACGGTCTACCGCGAGAAAACGGTCAACGGCACCGACAACACGGTGCGCTACTTCCGCGAGATGCAGTACTACTGGCCCATACCCTGGGACGAGATACGCCGCCACGGCATTCCGCAAAACCCCTCTTGGCTCGAAATGTAGAATATCACTAACCCTATAAAAAAAGATTGTCTATGAAAAAAATCGTTACACTTGCATTGCTCTTTGCCGGCGCCTTCACTTCGGCCGCCTACGCACAAGGCAACCTCTTCACCCCCGCCGACTGCGACGCCAACGGCTGGTTGTGGTTCGACACACAAGCCAAAATCGACAAATATGTAGGCGACGCCAACAGCGACAAACTCATCAAGATGATACCAAGTGCTCCCGTTGAAGTAGAGCCCGATATTTTCGAGCCGGTCAACAACACCGTATCGCCCACGGTTTACGGAGCCGGCACCGACGGTTATCTGCCGGGAGTTGACTCCACCGGGGCTACATTAGGTGCCGATGCCAAACAAGGAGCCATCGTGCTCGCTCCGGCATTGGGAGCAGGCCAGCAGAATGGGGGAGGTATACTCATGTACTTGCCCTCCTGCTACTATTGCGAGGCCTTTTTCTCGGCAGAAGTAAGATTAACACCGTGTTTAAAGGGTGGAATTGGCCACCTCGAAACTGTTGATTTAGGTATAATTAGAGGATTTGCGCCTCCCTTTACTCAGCTAAGTAAAGCTGGGCAGGCCACCTGGAAAATGCACGAATTAAGCAATGCAAGTTCAGGGCTAACCATAAAACAAGAAGGTCCTGTAACAGTTTATATTATCAATGATAACCAAAGTAGTGCCGAGATGTATGTGCATGGTATGAAAGTACAGGTTTACGGCGAAGGTGCCGGCATCAGCGGCACGGCCAGCGATGCCGAGGGTATCAACATCGCCCAGACGGGACGTTTCATCTCCCTCTCGCGTGAAGCCGACGTCAACGTCTACAACGCCGCCGGCAAAGTGGTGCTCTCCACCCGTGCCGAAGCACTCGACCTCGGTGTGCTGGGTACCGGGCTCTACATCGTCCAAGCCCGCGACGCCAAAGCCGTAGCCACCCAAAAAGTGCTGATCCCCTAAGACTCATATAACCTACCCCGTAAAAAGGCTGTGAGCAGAATTTCACTCACAGCCTTTTTGGGTTTTATGGGCAGAAAATATTTGGAAAATTTCTCCGCAAACCCATTTTTTGCACCCGACTTTCACTATCTTTACCGGACATTCAAACCCCGAAAGCCATGAAAAGATGGATTCTCCTCACACTCACCCTTCTCGCCCTGTCGCCCGTCACGCAGGCCGCTGAGAAGAACAAAGGCAACCTGAGCAACCTGGTCGTGTTCCTTCGTTTTGCCGACGAAGGCGACACCATCTTTGCAAAACCGGCCTCACACTACGAGACGCTCTTCAACGACTCGACGACGGGAGCCAACTCGGTCTACAACTACTTCAAGGAGGCCTCCTACAACCAGCTCTACTGGCGCAGCCTCTTCTACCCGACAGCCGATGCCGAGGGGCACATCGTCTCCTACCAGGCACAGAATCCCCGCGGCTACTATGAGAAACAGTCGAGCATCAACCCCGACGGATATGTCGACGACGCACTCGGGGCCAACAAATTACTGAGAGAGCAGAAACTCGTCAAGGAACTCTCCGACTACCTCGACACCATCATTCCCGCCGACGCCCTTATCGATGCCGACGGCAACGGCGTGGTCGACAACCTCTGCATCATCGTGAGCGACCGCTCGGCCATCGGCAGCAGCCACCTGCTGTGGCCACACCGGTCGCAGCTCTACACCCAGGAAGGCTCGATACAGGGAAAGAAGGTGAGCGAGTATATCATGCTCTTCGACGATGCCAACGGTTACGGCTCGATGGTAACTCCGCTCGAAATCAACACCGGGGTACTGTGCCACGAGATGTCGCACACGCTCGGCACCTATGACCTCTACCACGGCAGCGCACGCACCGACCTCAACCCCATCGGGGTGTGGGACCTCATGTCGGACAACCTCTCCGTACCGCAAAACATGAGTGCCTATACCAAATATAAATACTGCAAATGGCTCGATGAGATACCTGAAATATCGCAACCCGGCACCTACACGCTGAACCCGCTCAACACGGCCAGCCGCGAAAACATCGCCTACAAGATATGCCCCACGGGGTCGGACCAGTACTTCGTCGTGGAATACCGCAAGAAAGAGGGCTTCGACGCCGGACTGCCCGAGTCGGGATTGCTCGTCTACCGCGTTGACCCCCGCTACACGGGCAACAACGCCTACGACGGCAGCTCCAAATATGACGAGCTCTACCTCTTCCGCCCCGGCGGCACGACGACCAGCGACGGCAACATCGACAAAGCCGCATTCAGCGCCGAGAGCGGCCGCACGGCCTTCGGCGGTGCGGCCGAGGAGAAACCCTTCTATACCAACGGCGAGACCGCCCGTTTTGCCATCGGTAACGTATCGACCTGCGGCGAGACCCTCTCGTTCGACCTGCTGCCCGTCGCCTCACGCATCTACCTGCCCAGCGACACCGTCGTCGTGGCCGGGAACAGCGGCAGCAGCACCGCCATCACCGTAGAGGCCGATACCTCATGGCAAATCGCCACGCTACCCGACTGGCTCGACATATCGCCGCTGCAAGGCCATACGGGCAAGACCACGCTGGTCATCACCACCCGGTCGAAAAACGAAACGACAGCCGCCCGTTATGCCGACATCACGCTGAACGCCATCGACGAAGCCGGCGTCTCGGCCACACTCACCGTAGCACAGGCTTCGGGAGAGATACTGGCTCCTTCGGGTCTGACCGCGACAATGACCGGCGGGAACGTCACGCTCGCATGGTCGGCTCCGGTATCGGGCGAGACCGTTCTGAGCGAAGACTTTGAGAATGCCGCTTCGGTGGCCAACTGGACGATACGCCACGACTCGCAGAATCCCAAACAATGGATACATGCCGCAGCCGACAAAAACACCGAAGTCGCCGACGGCTCGTATGCCATGAAACTCGAATCGGACTGGGACTACATGCACCAGGACGAGTGGCTCATCTCGCCCACTTTCGCCCAAGGAGCACGCCTCACCTTCCACTCCAAGTCGATAGCCCCGCAAAAGAACAACGCCCACAACTTCTACCACGTGCTGGTAAGTTCCGACAATGGGGAATCGTGGGAGATTCTCTATGACCTGAAAACGCAAAGTACGGCCATAAACGTCTACGAAGAAATCTCGCTCGACCTCACCCCCTACCTCTCCGACGAAATGCGCATCGCCTTCCGCGGCTACGACGACAACGACCAAGGGCTTTCCTATTGGTGGATTGTCGACGGCATAACGGTATATCCGTCGGCCCAATCGTCAACCATCACGGGCTATAACATCTATCGCAACGGCGAGAAAATAGCCACCGTCACCGAACGCTCTTATACCGACACCGAAGCCCCTGCGGGGGAAAACCGTTACCAAGTATCGGCCTCTACGGTCTACGGCGAAACGGCCCTCTCTGAGGCCGTCACCGTGGGCAGCAGCGCACTGCGCGAGACGGTGACCGAAGCCAAAGCCTATTATGACCCGCAAGGCAAATGCCTTGTCGTACCGGCCGGCAGCCAGGTAATCCTCGTCGGCGTCGACGGGCGCCACACGGCTCTCGATGCGGCACCGGGCCATCTTGCACTCGACGGTTATCCCGACGGATTCTACATTGCCCGCATCTCATGGGGCGATGACACCACGGTCGTAAAATTCATAAAATAACCCCGGTTCTCCTTTGCGGGCGGCCGAAACACCGCCCGCAAAGGAGAACAAAAAAGCGAAGCCGCCGCAAAAAATTTGCGGCGGCTTCGCTTTGTGTGCGGATGATAGGACTCGAACCTACACGACTTTCGTCACCAGATCCTAAGTCTGGCGTGGCTACCAATTACACCACATCCGCAGGAACAGACTTCACAAAGGTACGCGAAGTTTATGAAATAGGCAATAAAAAGCCGAAAATTCGTTGGAAGGCAGGCATAATGCGCCTTACTCGCGGAAGTAGACCCGTTTCACCCGCGAAGAGACCGAAGTAAGTATCTCATAGGGAATTGTACCCAGCCAGCCGGCCAACTCCTCCACCGGAAGTTGTTCGCCGAAGATTTCGACACGGTCACCCTCCTTGCAGGCAACATCGGTGACATCTATCAGTGTCACGTCCATGCAGATATTGCCCACGATAGGCGCCCGCTTTCCGTTGACGACGACACACCCGTGCCCGTTGCCGAGATGGCGGTCGAAACCGTCGGCATAACCGATGGGAATGGCCGCGATGCGGGAGGGACGGGCAAGCACGCCACGCCGGCTGTATCCGACGGTCTCGCCCGCGGCCAAATCGCGAATCTGCAAGATGGTCGTTTTCAGGGTACTCACCGTCTTCAATCCCCGATTGTCGCCATAGGGCGAAACGCCATAAAGACCGATGCCGAGACGAACGGCGTCGAACTGGAAATCGGTAAACCGCGTGATACCTGCCGTGTTGAGGATATGGCGCATCACCTTGTGCGTCGAGGCAGCCTGCACGGCATCGGCACAACGGGTGAAGAGCTCGATTTGGTGGCGGGTGTAATCATCGAAACAAGCCTCATCGCTCCCGGCGAAATGGGAGAACACCGACCGGGCCAACAGGTTGTCCTGCGAACGGAGCCGCCCGGCCAATGCCGGCAGGTCTTTCTCCTCGAAGCCGAGACGGTGCATGCCCGAGTCGATTTTGATGTGCACCGGGTAATGCAGGATTCCCTGACGGCGCGCCTCGATGAGCAGGGCATCGAAGAGTTTGAAACTATACACTTCGGGTTCGAGGTCATAGCGGAACAGGGTGTGGAAACTCGACATTTCGGGATTCATCACCATAATGGGCATCGTGATGCCCTGCTTGCGCAACTCGGCACCCTCATCGGCCACGGCCACGGCCAAGTAGTCGCACCCCTGGTCCTGCAAGGTCTTGGCCAATTCATACGAGCCGGCGCCGTAACCGAACGCCTTCACCATGCAAATCATGCGGGTCGAAGGTCGGAGTTTTTCCTTATAGAAGTTATAATTGTGGACAATCGCATCGAGGTTGACTTCGAGTATGGTCTCGTGCTGCTTCAATTCAAGAGCTTCGCATATCGACTCGAAATGGAACTGCCGGGCTCCCTTTATCAATATCAACTCGCGGGAGAAACGGTCGGCACGTCCCGACTGCAAAAACTCGTCGGTCGTGGCATAAAACTCTTTCTCGACATCGAAGAGCGCGGCATGTGCCATGATTTCGTATCCAATGCCCACAAGGCGTTGCACGCCCTTGTGGCGGAGCAGCGAAGCGACCCGGCCGTAAAGCTCATCGGACGGAACGCCCGATTGCAGAATGTCAGAGAGTATGAGGGTGCGCCGCATCGACTGTGCCGCCGAACGACGCGACTGGAAGTCGAGAGCGATGCCCAACGAATTGATGTCGGAGTTGTAGCTGTCGTTGATGAGCAGGCAGTTGTTGATGCCCTCTTTCACCTCCATGCGCATGGCTATGGGTTCGAGACGGCTCATGCGACGGGCAATCACCTCGGGGTCGGTACCGAGATAGAGCATGACCGCCAGGCAGTGTATGGCATCTTGTATGGCACCATCTTCGACAAAAGGTATGGTGAAGTCGCTCTTGGCTCTCAGGTAAATATACTCGATGCGCGTGGAGAGTTCCTTTTTCTCGATTTTGGAGATATAAAGCGGGGAGTCGATGTCGACATGAGACCAGGCAATTTCACGCGTGCCGAGGCACATCTTGTTGAACGACTCCGTCACCACGGGATTGTCGCCATCGTAGATGATGGCTTCGGCACGGCGAAAGAGCGACAGTTTCTCCTCGCATTTTTCCTGCAACGAAGAGAACCCCTCTTGATGCGCTTCTCCCACGTTGGTGAGAATCCCCACCGTAGGCTGCACGATGGGTTCGAGCTTTTCCATCTCGCCGCACTTCGAGATGCCCACCTCGATGATAGCCAGTTGGGCCTGCTCGTTGATTTCCCACACCGAGAGCGGCACTCCTATCTGCGAGTTGTAGCTCCGTGGCGAACGCACCATGGCATAGTCGTCGCACAGCAGCTGGTAGAGCCACTCTTTCACCACTGTCTTGCCGTTACTGCCGGCAATGCCTATGACGGGAATCCTGAAACGCCGCCGATGGGCGGCCGCCAAGGTCTGCAAGGCTTGCAACGTATCGGAGACGAGCAGGAAGTTGGCCTCGGGCATCGACTCTTCGTTATCGGGACGATGGCTGATGACAAAATTCCTGACACCCTTGCGGTAAAGGTCGCCAATGTAACGATGACCGTCGTTGCGGTCGGTAACCAAGGCAAAGAAGAGGGTCTCTTCGGGGAAAGTGAGCGAGCGGCTGTCGGTGAGCAGCGCCGAAACGATGCAGGCTTTTCGAAGGGTAAAATCGGCTCGAACGATTTTAGCGATTTCGGTTATATCATATTTCATCGGTCTCTAATGTTGCGAGCAGTTGCCGCGCGGCAGACAGCTCTTCGGAGACTTCAAAGAAAGCATATTTTTCGCGGAAATTTTCGAGTTTAAGAATATTTTGCACGACAAATTGCCGATAGGTTTCCCTATCGGGAGTCAACGGCCGGTGCCGCAATGCGGCCAACAAGCGAGCCCATTCCCGATTGAGGGTGCGCGTCGATTCGTCGAAATAGGCGTCGGAAAACCTTTCCCACACATAATCAATGGCTTGCGCCGACGGGTGCACCATATCGGTATCGTAAAAACGGTAATCGCGCAACTCGTCGAGCACGATTTCGTAGGCGGGGAAATAGGTGCAACGCGAAGGGAATTTCCGGCAAAGTTCGTCGGTAAAAAGCAAAAGGGCGGCCTTGCTCAACTGGTTCCCGTGGGCGCCGTCCTTGAAGTGACGCACGGGGCTCACGGTGCACAATATCTCGACACGGGGATTGAGGGCAAAAAGCGTTTCGAGCAAGGGGAACCAACGGTCGCACATCTCGCCGACCCCCAGTTGCCGGCGTTCAAAACGGGAGGCCGGCAGTTTATGGCAGTTGGCCACCACGGCATCGGTTCCCGCCAGGGTATAGACCCAGGAGGTGCCCCAGGTGAATATGAGGCGGTCGGCCGTCCGGAGAAGGTCGGCTGCGGGGAGAAAACGGCGATTGATCTGTTGCAGGCAAAGGTCTCTATCGGTGTGCGAGAATGCCGAGTGGTGGGCAAAGCTGTGCCACAGGTTACCTTCGCGAAAAAGTTCGTCGGCGCCATAGGGTTTGCCCCCGATAAGGCGTTCTATCGACGAAGCGATGGAGAATGGATTGTACTGTATGCCGAAAGGGTTGACATCGACCGGGAAATGATACTCATGCAGTCGCTCGCCCATATATTCGGCAAAACAGGAGCCGAACAACATCATGCGATGATGATGCGTCACGGCTCCTGGTTGAGGGAGTATCGCCACCGGGGTATTCCATTCCATAGGCCCGGGACTTTTTTACTGACGGACAATCTCCATCAGCTTGATGTCGAAAATCAATGTCGAATAAGGTTTTATGGAGCCTTGCGAGTTGACCCCGTACCCGAGGTTCTGGGGTATCACGACACGGCAGGAATCGCCTTCATGCATATGCTCCATGACGACCGTCCAACCGGGGACCAACGAAGATATCTTGGCGGTCATGGGGTCATCGGGGCTCACATGCGACTCATCAAACACGGCACCATCGATGAGCCACCCCTTGTAACATACCTTGACGAAACTCGTGGAATAGGGCGAAACGGTTCCCGTGCCCCGCTTGTAGTAGTGCATCAGGACACAACTCGACGGGTCCCAGTTGGGCGCTATGACCTGATACACCCGGTTCCCCTCCTCGTCGGTTTCGAGCTTGGCCGCCTCGAAATAGGCCACATTCTGGTTATTCCATTCGAGATACTGGGTGACCGTGTCTTCGACATCGTCTTTGCAGGAAATCAAGGTCAAGAGGCAACACGAGAGCAGGGAGAGAAAAAGGGTTCTTGTCTTTTCCATGAGTGAATACCGTAGAGTTCTTTAAAAATTAACGACAGGGGCAACTTCGGCACCTTGGGCGGCCTCGAACTGGGCTTTCTTCTCAAAGCCGAACATCGACGCGATAATCGAGGCCGGGAAACGGCGTATCATCACGTTGTAGCTCTTCACCGCCTCGGTGTAGCGGGTGCGGGCCACGGCAATGCGGTTCTCGGTGCCTTCGAGCTGCGCCTGCAATTCGAGGAAGTTTTGGTTGGCTTTCAAGTCGGGGTAGTTCTCGGCCACGGCCAGCAAGCGCGACAATGCACTCGACAGTTCGCCCTGCGCAGCCTGGAAGGCTTCGAGGTTTTCGGGCGTGAGGTTATCGGCCGAGAGGGTCACTTGCGTGGCTTTGGCACGGGCCGACACCACAGCGTCGAGTGTCGACTGCTCATGGGCGGCATAGCCTTTCACCGTCGACACCAGGTTGGGAATCAGGTCACTGCGTCGTTGATACTGAGCTTCGACCTTGGCCCATTCGCCGCTGATGGTCTCTTCTCCGGCCACCATGCTGTTGTAGGTGCCGACACCCATGACAACAACGATAATCACAATGAGCAGGATAACGCCTGCCACGATATATCCTTTTTTCATACGTTTTTCTTTTAAAATCAATCGTTTACAATTTTACGCAACAGGGACTTCATCGACACCTGGTCGCCGATGATCTGTGCCAACTCACTGATGGGCACGCGCTTCTGCTCCATGGTGTCGCGGAAACGTATCGTCACGCAGTTGTCGGTGAGCGTGTCGTGGTCGACCGTTACGCAGAAAGGCGTTCCGATGGCGTCCTGACGGCGGTAGCGTTTGCCGATGGAGTCTTTCTCGTCGTACTGGCATTTGAAGTCGAAACGCAACATATCCATGATCTCGCGGGCTTTCTCGGGCAGACCGTCTTTCTTCACCAGCGGCAAGACGGCCAGTTTGATAGGAGCCAAGGCAGCCGGCAGACGCAATACCACGCGGGTCTCGCCGTCGGGCAACTGCTCTTCGCAATACGAACCGGCCATCACGCTCAGGAACATGCGGTCGACGCCGATAGAGGTTTCGATGACATAGGGGACATACGACTCGTTGAGTTCGGGGTCGAAATATTGCAATTTCTTGCCGGAGTATTTTTCGTGGTTCGACAAGTCGAAGTTGGTACGCGAGTGAATGCCTTCCACCTCCTTGAATCCGAACGGCATCTCAAACTCGATGTCGGTAGCGGCATTGGCGTAGTGAGCCAATTTATCGTGGTCGTGGTAGCGGTATTTCTCATCACCGAGACCGAGGGCCTTGTGCCATTTGAGACGGGTCTCTTTCCACTTGGCAAACCATTTGAGCTCTTCACCGGGACGCACGAAGAACTGCATCTCCATCTGCTCAAACTCACGCATGCGGAAGATGAACTGGCGTGCCACGATTTCGTTGCGGAAGGCTTTTCCTATCTGGGCGATACCGAAAGGTATGCGCATGCGTCCGGTCTTCTGCACGTTGAGGTAGTTGACAAAGATGCCCTGTGCCGTCTCGGGACGGAGGTAGATTTTCATCGTACCGTCGGCCGTGGAGCCCATCTCTGTCGAGAACATGAGGTTGAACTGGCGCACGTCGGTCCAGTTGCGGGTCCCGCTCAGCGGGCACACGATTTCATAATCGAGAATGATTTGCCGCAACTCGTTCAGGTCGTTGTCGTTCATGGCCTTTGCATAGCGGGCGTGCAACTCCTCACGTTTGGCGATATGCTCCTGCACGCGGGGGTTGGTTTGGCGGAAGAGGGCTTCATCGAAGCTGTCGCCGAAACGTTTGGCGGCTTTCTCCACCTCTTTCTCTATTTTCTCGTCCATCTTGGCAATCAAGTCCTCGATAAGCACATCGGCACGATAGCGTTTCTTGGAGTCCTTGTTGTCGATCAAGGGGTCGTTGAAGGCATCGACGTGTCCCGAAGCCTTCCAAATGGTCGGGTGCATGAAAATAGCCGAGTCGATGCCCACGATGTTTTCGTGCAACAGCACCATGCTGTCCCACCAATATTTCTTGATATTATTTTTCAGCTCCACGCCCATCTGTCCGTAATCATACACGGCACTCAGGCCGTCATATATTTCGCTCGACGGGAAAACAAATCCATATTCTTTACAATGCGAAATCAGTTTTTTAAAAACATCTTCTTGTTGTGCCATAATTCTTTTTGTATTTTGAATCGAAACAGGGCTTCTCGCCCCACTAATAATGTGCAAAGTAAATGATTTTTTCCGATTTAATTTGTATTTTTGCAGGAGGTTCTTACTTTCAGCCTATAAAAATCTTTAAAGCAAGAGCCTCATTTCAAGAATTTACCGACCTATCCTATTGCACTGCCCCATGAGCGACGAAGAAAAAGAGACCCGTTTTGACAACGGCCCGGAGCAAGAATCCGGCAATACCGAGAGCCATTCTTCCTATAAATTGCCCGACGGCAACAAGGCCGACATCAAGTTTCAACTCTCGGGCATGTATCAAGACTGGTTTCTCGACTATGCCTCCTACGTCATTCTGCAACGTGCCGTTCCCCACATCGAAGACGGATTGAAACCCGTGCAGCGCCGCATACTGCATGTCATGAAGCGCATGGAAGACGGACGCAACAACAAAGTGGCCAGCATCGTGGGCGAGACCATGAAATTCCACCCGCACGGCGACGCCTCCATCTATGAGACCCTCGTGAAGCTGGGACAGAAGGAACTGCTCATCGACTGCCAGGGAAACTGGGGCAACATACTCACCGGAGCGGGTGCCGCCGCCGGCCGATACATCGAGGCACGCCTCACCAAGTTTGCCCTCGAAACGCTATACAGCCCCAAAATCACCGAATGGCGTCCCTCTTATGACGGCCGCAACAAAGAACCCATCACGCTGCCCACCAAATTCCCGCTCCTGCTGGCTCAGGGCGTGGAAGGCATCGCCGTGGGACTGTCGGTCAAAATCCTGCCGCACAACTTCAACGAGCTGCTCGACGCCTCCATCGCCTACCTGCAAGGGGAGCCGTTCTCGCTCTATCCCGACTTCCAGACCGGCGGATTCATCGACGTCTCCCGCTACAACGACGGCGAACGGGGCGGCACGGTAAAGGTACGGGCCAAAATCGAGAAACGCGACCAGCGCACACTGGCCATCACCGAAATACCCTACGGAAAAACGACACCCGTCATCATCGACTCGATACTGAAAGCCAACGACAAGGGCAAAATAAAAATACGGAAAATCGACGACATCACCGCCGCCCAGGCCGAGATACTCGTGCACCTGCAAGCAGGCACCTCATCGGACAAAGCCATCGATGCCCTCTACGCCTTCACCGACTGCGAGGTAAGCATCTCGCCCAACTGCTGCGTAATATGCGACAACAAGCCGCTCTTTCTCTCGGTGAGCGAAGTGCTGCGCCGCAACACCGACCGCACCAAAGAGCTGCTGCAAGCCGAGCTGCGCATACAACGCGACGAGCTGTGCGAGTCGCTGCACTTCCTCTCGCTCGAAAAAATCTTCATCGAAGAGCGCATCTACAAAGACAAAGCCTTCGAGGAGAGTGCCACCATGGACGATGCCATAGCCCACATCGACCGACGGCTCGACCCGTTCAAAAAAGATTTCCTGCGCGAAATCACCCGCGACGACATACTCCGCCTCATGGAGATAAAGATGGCCCGCATCTTGAAATTCAACGCCGACAAAACCGACCGGCAGATTGCCGCCATCAAGGCCGACATCGAAGAGATAGACAACAACCTCGCCCACATGACCGACTTCACGATACGCTGGTTCCGCCACCTGAAAGAGAAATACGGAGCCGCCTACCCCCGCCGCACGACAATACGCAGTTTCGACGCCATCGAAGCAGCCAAGGTCGTCGAGGCCAACGAGAAACTCTACATCAACCGCGACGAGGGGTTCATCGGCACCGGGTTGAAGCGCGACGAGTTTGTCTGCAACTGCTCCGACATCGACGACATCATCATCTTCTACAAGGACGGCAAATACAAGGTCGTAAAAGTCAGCGAGAAGATGTTCGTCGGCAAAAACATTCTCTACCTCAACGTGTTCAAACGCAACGACAACCGCACCATCTACAACGTCATCTACCGGAACGGCAAAGACGGGCTCCACTTCATGAAACGGTTTGCCGTGACCGGTATCACCCGCGACAAGGAATATGACCTCACCCAAGGCACACCGGGGTCGAAAGTGGTATGGTTCAGCGCCAACCCCAACGGTGAGGCCGAGATATTGAAAATCGTCTTCAAGCCAAAGCCCCGCTTGAAGACCCCCTATATCGAAAAAGATTTCAGCAGCATCGCCATCAAGGGGCGCCAATCGATGGGCAACATCGTCACCCACAACGAGATACACCGCATCTCGCTGAAAGAGCGCGGCGGCTCGACCCTCGGCGGGCGGCAGGTATGGTTCGACCACGACGTGCTGCGCCTCAACTACGACGGCCGTGGCGAATACCTCGGCGAGTTCCACAATGGCGACCAAGTACTCGTCATTCTCAAAAACGGCAACTTCTACACCACCTCATTCGATGCCGGGAACCACTACGACCCCGACATCTTGCGCATCGAGAAATTCATGCCGCAACGCACCTGGACGGTAGCGCTCTTCGATGCCGAGCAGGGGTACCCCTACCTCAAACGCTTCCAGTTCGAGAGTTCGCCCAAGAAACAAAGCTTCCTGGGCGAGAACCCCGACTCCCGCCTACTTGTTCTCTCTCCGGAACCCTTTGCCCGCATCGAGGTGAAATTCGGTGAAGGCGATGCCTTCCGCGAACCGCTCGTCATCGAGGCGGCCGACTTCATCGGCGTGAAAAGTTTCAGAGCCAAAGGCAAACGCATAACGACCTACACCGTCGAAAGCATCGCCGAGCTCGAACCCCTGCGCCACGAAGAACCCGCAGAGGAACAGCCGCAGGAAGAGATGCCGCCCCACTCGACCGAGCCGAACGAGAACGGACAAAGTTCCCTGTTCTAACCCCCACAAGCCCAGCACCCATGACACGGTTGTCGCAACGCTCGTTCCCAAGGAAAATGCTCCTTGTGCTGCTCCTGTTACTGAATGCAGAAGCCTCCCGCTTATGCGCCCAGGAAGATCTCACGGCAACACCGGCGGCAAGCCATCGTCCCGCTTTTGCATCGACGGCTCTGCTCGTGGGGCGGGCACACCTTCACGACAGCTACCTCTCCATCAACAATTACAGCGGTTACGAACTGGGGCTTATGCACGAGCGGCTGCGCGCGCTCCCGTTCGGTAACGGCAAGTGGGTCATGCGGCATCGCATCGACGCCTCCGCCACCAACGCATTCAGCCCCTCACAGAGCGGACATCTCATCTCGGCCATGCTCGATTACAGTTACGGGCAACTCTATACCCGGCGCTTCGACTGCGGCCTGACTTGGCGCACAGGCGGCGAAATCGAATTGTCGGGCGGAGCCCTCTACAACCCACGAAATTCGAACAACCCCGCCGCAGCCAAAGTCAATCTTTCGCTGGGCTTTGCCGAAATGCTCACCTACACGTTGCACCTCGGCCGCATACCCGTGACCCTGCGGTACCAACTCTCCCTCCCGGTCATGAGCCTGTTTTTCTCCCCGGGCTTTGGCGAAAGCTATTACGAGATTTTTTACCTGGGAAATCATTCGGGCATCGTGAAATTCGGAGCCTGGCACAACCGGTTCGACATGAACAACCTCCTTACCGTCGAAATTCCCATAGGCCGTGCAGCCCTGCGCATCGGCTACGACAACCGCATACGCACCAGCCGGGCCAACCATCTCGACTATTTCCACTATTCCAACGCGTTTGTCATCGGCGTAGCCACCCCCATCAACCGCACGCCTTCGACATCGGGACGTTCCACAATACAAGCATACTATTGAAACGATGAAAAAGAGACTTGACACATGGAACAAAATCGTGCTGGCAATAGGGCTCGCCTTCACAAGCCTCACGGCCTGCTCGCCAAAGGAAGAGTTCGGCCAGACGCCTTACGGCAACTTCGACGCGCTTTGGACCATTCTCGACGAGCGTTACTGCTTCTTCGCCTATAAGAACATCGATTGGGACGAGATATACACCACCTACCGCGCCCGCCTCAACGACAAGATGAGCGACAAAGAACTCTTCGGCGTTCTGGCAGAGATGCTCGATGAACTGCAAGACGGGCATGTCAACCTCTCCTCCGCCTTTGACGTGACTCGTTATTGGGACTGGTTTGAGAACTACCCGTCAAACTTCGACCGGGACCTCGTCATGGAGAACTACCTGCACCAGCCCGACTACCAGATTGCATCGAGCCTCTATTACCGCATGCTCGACGACTGCAACATAGGATATATCTACTACGAAAGTTTCTCCGACCCCATAGGCGACGGCAACCTCGACGAAGTATTGCTCGCCTTCTCGTCGTGCGACGGCCTTATCATCGACGTGCGGGACAATGGAGGGGGGCAATTATCGACCGTGCAGAAATTGGCCGCCCGGTTCACCACAAGCGACTTTACAAGCGGTTACATACAACACAAGACCGGCCCCGGGCACAATGATTTTTCGGACCTCTACCCCATCACCCAGGAGAGTGCCGATGCCACCCGCATGCACTTCGCCAAGCCGGTTGCCATCTTGACCAACCGCAAGTGTTACAGTGCCACCAACGATTTTGTGTCGGTCATGGGCAACCTGCCGCAAGTGTGCATCATTGGCGACCGCACGGGAGGAGGCAGCGGCCTGCCCTTCTCATCGGAGTTGCCCAACGGCTGGGTTGTCCGGTTCTCGGCCTCGCCCATCTACAACACCCAAAAGGAGCACACCGAGTTCGGCATCGAACCCGACATTCACGCACAACTGACAGCCGAAGACACCGAGAAAGGCATCGACACCATCATCGAAAGAGCTAAGACGTGGATTCTCACCCGACAATAACAGCGTCAAAGTTTTTTTCGTTCAACACTCCAAAAAACAGCCCGGCAGCCCGTCTCTCCCCGCAGGGTAATAACTCACCGGGGAGCAACCAGGATACTCCCGGCCAATGCCTCTCACGGCCACAAAACGGCTCCTAAGCGGGTGTATGGCACCCGGGACAGGCACCATAAAAAAAACGAGTATCGGGGATTCCCGATACTCGTTTTCCTATTGAATTGCAAAATATATTTACTTCTCGGCGGGAGCCTCAGCAGCAGGTGCTTCGGCAACAGGAGCCTCAACTGCGGGTGCTTCAACAGCGGGAGCAGCCTCGGCAGCAGGAGCGGCAGCACCCTTCTTCGAACGGCGGGTACGGCTTTTCTTGGCAGCCTTTTCTTTCAACATATTTTCGTTATAGTCGACAAGCTCGATAAAGCAGGTCTTGGCATTGTCGCCCAAGCGGTTTCCGGTTTTGAGGATACGGGTATAACCTCCGGGACGGTCAGCCACCTTCTCGGCGATGTTTTTGAAAAGCTCCGTAACGGCTTCTTTGCTTTGGAGGTAGCTAAATACGACACGGCGCGAAGCGGTGGTGTCTTCTTTAGAACGGTTGATCAGAGGCTCAACATACACTCTCAACGCTTTGGCTTTGGCCAAAGTGGTGAAGATTCTTTTGTGGAGAATCAGCGAAGTCGCCATATTGGAGAGCATAGCATCTCTGTGAGATTTGGTGCGTCCTAAGTGGTTGATTTTTTTATTGTGTCTCATCGTTATTACTCTTTATCTAATTTATACTTCGAGATATCCATTCCGAAAGAAAGGTTGAGGCTTGCCAGCAATTCGTCGAGCTCGGTGAGCGATTTGCGACCGAAGTTGCGGAATTTGAGCAAGTCGGTTTTGTTGAATACAACCAGTTCTCCGAGGGTTTCTACATCGGCCGATTTGAGGCAGTTCAATGCGCGAACCGAAAGGTCCATATCGACGAGTTTGGTTTTGAGCAATTGACGCATGTGCAATACCTCTTCGTCAAATTCTTCATTCCCGTCGACATCGGTTGTTTCGAGCGTGATTTTCTCGTCGGAGAACAACATGAAGTGGTGAATCAAGATTTTGGCTGCTTCTTTCAAAGCGTCTTTCGGGTGGATCGATCCGTCGGTGGTAATTTCGAGAATCAGTTTTTCGTAGTCGGTTTTCTGCTCTACACGGAAGTTGTCCTGAATGTATTTCACATTGCGGATAGGCGTAAAAATCGAATCGATGGCAATCACATCGACAGGGTCGCCGGGGTTGCGGTTCTCGTCGGCGGGAACATAACCGCGGCCCTTGTTGATGTTGAGCTCGATTTGGAAGTTTGCGCTCTCGTCCATGTTACAAATCACCAAGTCGGGATTCAGCACTTCAAATCCGGTAAGGTGTTTACCTATATCTCCGGCTTTGAACACATCGGTTCCCGATACCGAAATCGTCACCTTCTCGGTCTCGATTTCTTCCACGATTTGTTTGAATCTCACCTTTTTGAGGTTGAGAATAATGTTGGTTACATCTTCGATAACACCGGGTATGGTAGAAAACTCGTGCTCTACGCCGCTGATGCGAATCGATGTAATGGCAAAGCCTTCAAGGGAGTTGAGGAGGATACGGCGCAGGGCGTTACCGATGGTAACGGCATAGCCGGGCTCCAAGGGACGGAATTCGAACTTGCCGAAAAACGCGTCGGCCTCGAGCATGAGGACTTTATCGGGTTTCTGAAATGCTAATATCGACATGGACTAATTATTATTTAGAGTACAACTCAACGATCAACTGCTCTTTGATATTCTCGGGAATATCGGCACGTTCGGGCATATGCAGGAACTTGCCGCCTTTGAGGTTCTCGTCCCACTCTATCCAGGGATATTTGCTGTGGTTGAATCCCGAAAGGGTATCGCCGATGACTTCCAACGATTTCGATTTTTCGCGAACGGCTACGATTTGGCCGGGGCGAACCGAGTAAGAAGGAATGTTTACCACTTTGCCGTCGACCGTGATGTGACGGTGCGAAACCATCTGACGAGCAGCTGCACGCGTAGGAGCTATGCCCATGCGATACACAACGTTGTCGAGACGGGCTTCGAGAAGTTGCAACAGTACCACACCGGTGATACCTTTGGTGCGCGATGCTTTCTCGAAGAGGATACGGAATTGTCTTTCGAGTACGCCGTAGGTGTATTTGGCTTTTTGTTTCTCACGAAGTTGGATACCGTACTCCGAGGTTTTTCTTCTTTTGTTTACGCCATGTTGTCCCGGGGGATAGTTCTTCTTGGAAAGTACTTTATCGGGTCCGAAAATAGGCTCACCAAATTTACGGGCAATCTTTGTTTTAGGTCCGGTATATCTTGCCATTTTAGTAGATTTTTAAATTTTATATTGTTGTGAATCGCAATAGGTGCAGCCGCGATTGCAGAGAGGATTTGATTGCAATCTTATTCACCGCCTGTGACTCGACAAGGGTTAAGAGTGAATTATACTCTACGTCTTTTAGGAGGACGACATCCGTTATGAGGCAGCGGCGTAACGTCGATAATCTCGGTTACCTCGATACCGGCACCGTGCACAGTGCGGATTGCCGATTCACGACCGTTTCCGGGGCCTTTTACATAAGCCTTTACTTTTCTCAAGCCAAGGTCAAAGGCAACTTTTGCACAATCCTGAGCGGCCATCTGGGCGGCATAGGGAGTGTTTTTCTTCGATCCTCTGAAGCCCATCTTTCCGGCCGACGACCACGAAATGATTTGTCCTTCGGCATTGGCAAGGGCTACAATGATGTTGTTGAACGAAGAGTGTACGTGGAGTTGGCCCATAGCTTCAACCTTGACGTTTCTCTTCTTTGCTGCGACTGTCTTTTTTGCCATACTTAATTATTATTTAGTAGCTTTTTTCTTGTTAGCAACGGTTTTCTTCTTGCCTTTGCGCGTACGGGCGTTGTTCTTGGTGCTTTGTCCACGCACGGGAAGGCCGTTACGATGGCGCACGCCACGGTAACAACCGATGTCCATAAGGCGTTTGATATTGAGTTGAACTTCGGAACGAAGGTCACCCTCTACTTTGTATTCTGCGCCGATGATTTCACGCACTTTGGCGGCTTGCTCATCATTCCAGTCTTTTACTTTGATGTCTTTGTCAATGCCGGCTTTGGCCAAAATGGTATTAGCCGCACTGCGACCTATACCGAAGATATAGGTCAAGGCGATTTCGCCGCGTTTGTTCTGGGGCAGGTCAACACCTACTATTCTTATTGCCATATAATCGTAGAATTAGTGTGCAAAAATAATAAAATTATCCTTGACGTTGTTTATACTTGGGATTTTTCTTGTTAATAACATACAAGCGGCCCTTTCTTCTTACGATTTTGCAGTCGGGCGTACGCTTCTTCAATGATGCTTTTACTTTCATATCGCGGTATTTTTTATTTATATCTGAATGAGATTCGTCCTTTGGTCAAGTCATAAGGCGACATTTCGACCTTGACTTTATCGCCGGGCAGGATTTTGATGTAATGCATTCTCATTTTTCCGGAAATATGGGCCGTGATTTCGTGTCCATTTTCCAACTCGACGCGAAACATTGCATTCGACAATGCTTCTACGATGACTCCGTCTTGCTCTATTGCAGCCTGTTTTGCCATATATAAGGTTACTTTGTTGTGGGTATTCCCAATACTTCTTCGACATAGCGGAACGTCGACAACACATCGGCACCGTTCTCGCGGATTGCTATCGTGTGCTCAAAGTGAGCCGAAGGTTTGCGATCTTTGGTCCGTGTCGTCCACCGATCTTTCTCGACAACGATATTGCGCGACCCCAAGTTGATCATCGGCTCTATGGCGATGACCATGCCGTTTTTGAGCAGCGGGCCGCAGCCCCGGCGACCATAGTTGGGCACCTCGGGCTCTTCGTGGAGCTTTTTGCCGACGCCATGTCCGCAAAGCTCTCGCACGACCGAATATCCGCGATGCTCGCAGTAGGTCTGTATCGCATTGCTTATGTCGCCGACACGTTTTCCCTCGACAGCTTGTTCTATACCAATATAGAGCGACTCTTTGGTGGTTTTGAGCAAGCGCTTTACTTCGTAAGGCACCTCTCCCACTTCAAACGTATAGGCCGAATCGCCGTTGAACCCGTTCTTCACGACACCGCAATCTATCGATACGATGTCGCCCTCTTTCAACACATAGTCCGAGGGTATGCCGTGCACGATCTGTTCGTTGACCGAGACACAGAGGGTATTGGGGTATCCGGCATAACCGAGAAAGCCGGGAAGGGCTTGGTGGTCGCGGATAAACTCTTCGGCAATTCTGTCGAGTTGAAGCGTGGTAACTCCCGGTGCCACCCACTTGGCCAGTTCGCCAAGTGTTTGGCCTACCAGGAGATTACTCTCGCGCAATAATTCAATTTCTTCGTCGGTTTTAAGATAAATCATCGCTATGTTTTACCTTAGTATGCGGCAATCGAACCGGAACGCCCCTTGATGCGACCCGACTTCAACAGGCCATCGTAGTGGCGCATCAACAAGTGGCTTTCGATCTGTTGCAGGGTATCGAGCACAACACCTACCAAAATGAGCAGGGAGGTTCCGCCAAAGAACTGCGAGAACTCGGCACTGATACCGGCAATCTGTGCAAAAGCGGGCATGATGGCCACAATGGCGAGGAATATCGAACCGGGCAAGGTGATACGCGACATAATGGAGTCGATGTATGCAGCCGTTTTCTTACCGGGTTTCACACCGGGAATGAAGCCGTTGTTGCGCTTCATGTCCTCGGCCATCTGGTTGGGTTGCACCGTTACCGCCGTATAGAAGTAGGTAAAGAGGATTATCAATATGGCGAATACGAAGTTATACCAGAATCCGGTGTTGTTCATAAACGATTGCATGAAACGGCTGTTAGCATTGTCGGCCGAGAATCCAACCAATGCAATAGGAATAAACATGATGGCTTGGGCAAAGATGATAGGCATCACACCGGCAGTATTCACCTTCAAGGGAATATACTGGCGGGCACCTCCATATTGCTTGTTGCCCACAACACGTTTGGCATATTGCACGGGGATTTTACGGGTTCCTTGTACCAAAAGTATCGAAGCTGCTATCACGAGGAGCAGGAAGACGATTTCAGCGAGGAACATGACCAGTCCGCCCGATGTTGTGGCCGTACGCATGACAAACTCCTGCATAAGTGCTTGGGGCAAACGGGCGATGATACCGACCAAGATGATGAACGATATGCCGTTGCCGATACCTCTGTCGGTGATGCGTTCACCGA
The DNA here is from genome assembly GCA_900542765.1 of uncultured Porphyromonadaceae bacterium. Lineage (GTDB taxonomy): Bacteria > Bacteroidota > Bacteroidia > Bacteroidales > UBA11471 > Caccoplasma > Caccoplasma merdavium. The sequence goes on from UQOX01000016.1 coordinate 53,815, forward strand.
GCCACATGATAAACATACTACCTGCGGTGAGGATTATCGTCGAGGAAATCGTAAACATGAGATCGGTCGGGAAAGCGCCACCCATCTGCACACTGAGGTTGACCAAGTAGGTCGGGCCCTGAATGAGGAGGATAGCCACCGTCAGATAACGAGTGTACTGGTTGAGTTTGCGTCTTCCGCTTTCACCTTCGCGTTGCAGTTTCTGGAAATAAGGCAAAGCCATACCGAGCAACTGGATTACGATAGAGGCCGTAATATAAGGCATGATACCCAACGCGAAAATAGAGGCATTGGAGAAGGCACCTCCCGAGAACATATCGAGCAACTGCATCAGACCGCCACTGGTCTGGGCGCGCAGTTGGGTAAGAAACTGAGGATCAATGCCGGGCAATACCACATAGGTACCTGCACGGTAAACCAAGACCAGCAGAATCGTCGTAAGGATACGCTTTCTCAGATCCTCGATCTTCCAGATGTTTTTTATCGTTTCTATTGCTCTCATAGGCTATGTTAGAGTTTTACTACGGTACCACCGAGAGCCGTGATGGCGGCTTCGGCGCTCTTCGAGAAAGCGTGGGCTTCCACTTCGAGTTTTACCGTAAGGGTTCCTTTTCCCAGAATTTTTACGAGTTGCTTGTTGGAGATGAATCCGGCTTCGATCAATGCGTCGATACCGACTTTTTCGAGTTTCTTGCTCTCGGCCAAAGCCTGAATCGTATCGAGATTGATGGCTTTGTACTCTACGCGATTGATATTTTTGAATCCGAATTTAGGCAAGCGACGTTGCAAAGGCATCTGACCACCTTCGAAACCGATTTTTTTCTTGTAACCCGATCTCGATTTGGCACCTTTATGACCTCTGGTAGAGGTTCCACCCAGTCCCGAACCGGGACCACGACCGATTCTTTTTCTGGTCTTGGTCGAGCCTTCGGCGGGTTTTAAATTACTCAAGTTCATATCGTTGTTCTTTTTATTCGTTATGAAATTATTCTACTACCGTCACCAAGTGTCTTACTTTGGCAACCATCCCGAGTATTTGAGGAGTAGCTTGATGCTCTACTACTTGGCCGATTCTCTTCAAGCCCAGCGCATCAAGCGTTCTTTTTTGAACTGCGGGACATTTGATTCTGCTTTTTACCTGTTTGATTTTGATGGTTTCCATATCGTTGTCCTCCGTTCTTTATCCTTTGAATACTTTTTCGAGCGATACGCCACGGTTTTGAGCTACGGCATAAGCGTCGCGCAATTCACCCAAGGCAGCCATGGTGGCTTTTACCAGGTTGTGGGGGTTCGACGAGCCTTTCGATTTGGCCAACACGTCGGTGATACCTACACTTTCGAGCACGGCACGCATAGCACCACCGGCTTTCACACCGGTACCGTGAGATGCGGGTTTGATATAAACCTGGGCACCGCCGAATTTGGCAACCTGGTCATGGGGAATCGTACCCTTGCGAACGGGAACCTTGATAAGGTTTTTCTTGGCAGCCTCAACACCTTTGGAGATAGCGGCGGTTACCTCACTGGCTTTGCCCAGGCCCCAACCCACGATGCCGTCTTCGTTTCCTACAACGACGATGGCCGAGAAGCTGAACGTGCGTCCACCTTTGGTAACTTTGGTTACACGATTGATTGCTACTAAGCGATCTTTCAATTCCAAGTCGTTTGTCGACTTTACTCTATTATCTTTTGCCATGTTGTTTAAAATTTAAGACCTCCGTTACGGGCAGCATCGGCAAGTTCTTTGATACGGCCATGGTAGAGGTATCCGTTACGGTCGAATACGACAGTTGAAATTCCAGCTTCTTGTGCTTTTTGGGCGATGAGTTGTCCCACTTTGGCGGCAATCTCCTTTTTGGGAGCTTTTTCCATACCGGCCGAAGAGGCGGCTGCCAGGGTTTTCCCGGCTGCGTCGTCGACCAACTGCACATAGATCTGTTTGTTGCTTCTGAACACGGTCATACGGGGGCATTGTGCCGTTCCCGAAATTTTACCGCGTATACGGGTTTTGATTTTAAGTCTTCTTTCTATTTTCGTTATCATGATAATGGCGTTTTAACGGTTTTACTTGGCACCGGCCGATTTACCCGACTTACGACGTACCACTTCACCCACAAAGCGAATACCTTTTCCTTTGTAAGGTTCGGGTTTACGGAACGTACGGATTTTAGCGCAAATCTGACCGAGAAGTTGTTTGTCGCACGATTCGAGAATAATCAAGGGGTTTTTGTTACGCTCCGATTTGGTCTCGACTTTTACCTCTTTGGGGAGACGCAGGTAGATTGCGTGCGAATAGCCGAGCATAAGGTTCAATACCTGACCGTTGCTCTCGGCACGATAACCGACGCCCACCAGTTCCAGTTCTTTTCTGTAACCGGCAGATACGCCTACTACCATATTGTGAATCAACGCGCGATAGAGACCGTGCAGCGAACGATGTTCCTTGTCGTCGCTGGGACGTACTACCGTGAGTTTTCCATCGGCTTGTTCCAAGGTGATGCCACCGGTGATTTCCTGCGAAAGTTCTCCTTTCGGGCCTTTTACCGTTACTTGGTTTCCGGCAACGGTTACGGTAACTCCGGCGGGTATATCAATGTGCAAATTTCCTATTCTTGACATAATACAGCCTCCTCCTTGGTTAGTAGATATAACATATTACTTCGCCACCAATCATTTGCTCGCGGGCTTCCTTGTCGGTCATCACACCTTTCGAGGTGGAGAGGATCGCAATACCCAGACCGTTCAGCACACGCGGCATGTCTTTGTAGCCGGTATATTGGCGCAAACCGGGGGTGGAGACTCTGATCAGCTTTTTAATAGCGTTCACTTTGTTCACGGGGTCATACTTCAAGGCGATTTTGATCGTTCCCTGAGGACCGTCTTCTACAAACTTGTAGTTCAAGATGTAGCCTTTGTCAAAAAGGATTTTTGTAATCTCTTTTTTCAAGTTTGAGGCAGGCACCTCTACCACTCTGTGCTGAGCTTTGATGGCGTTTCTCAATCTTGTGAGATAATCTGCAATGGGATCTGTCATTTTGTTTTTTGTTTAAATTGATCCGGTCTTCCGGACAATATTTAACACTCTGTTGTTTTTCCTTCGTTTACCAGCTGGCTTTTTTTACGCCGGGGATAAGTCCTGCCGATGCCATTTCACGGAATTGGATACGCGAAATGCCGAATTGACGGATATATCCTTTGGGACGACCGGTAAGGCTGCAACGGTTGTGCAGACGCACGGGCGAAGCGTTTTTGGGAAGTGATTGCAAAGCCTCATAATTGCCTTCGGCTTTGAGCTGAGCGCGTTTGGCTGCGTACTTGGCTACGAGTTTGGCGCGTTTCACTTCGCGGGCTTTCATCGATTCTTTTGCCATATCTTAGTTCTTTTTTGCGTTTTTGAAAGGAAGACCAAATTCCCGGAGGAGTGCATATCCTTCTTCGTCGGTCTGGGCCGAGGTCACAAAGGTAATATTCATTCCCAAAAGTTTGGTAATCGTGTCGATATTTATTTCGGGGAAAATGATTTGTTCCTGAATACCGAGGGTATAATTACCTCTTCCGTCGAACTTGCTTTCGATGCCTTTGAAGTCGCGGATACGGGGCAGAGCCACACGAATGAGACGTTCGAGGAACTCATACATTCTCTCACGACGCAGGGTGACCATCACACCGATGGGCATTTTCTTACGCAGCTTGAAGTTCGAAATATCTTTGCGGGAAAGGGTGGCAATGGCTTTTTGGCCGGTGATGGCGGTAAGCTCACTGATAGCAGTCTCGATAATCTTCTTATCGGCGACAGCCTGGCCGAGTCCTTGGTTGATGACGATTTTTTTCAATACAGGAACCTGCATTACGGTCGTGTAATTGAACTCTTTCATCAATGCAGGAACGATTCTTTCTTTATAATCGTTTTTAAGGGTTGCGGTAGTTGTCATTACTTAATCTCCTCTCCTGATTTTTTAGAATAACGTACTTTCTTTCCTGCTTCGTTGAGACGATGACCGATGCGAGTGGGCTGGTTGCTCTTGGGATCGAGCAGGTTCAGATTCGAAACATGTACAGGGGCCTCCATCGTGATGATACCGCCCTGGGGATGTTTGGCATTGGGTTTGGTATGCTTCGACACCATATTGATACCTTCTACCACGGCACGCTGCTCTTTGACAAGAACGCGCAGCACGCGACCGGTTTTGCCTTTGTCTTCACCGGCATTTACATATACGGTATCACCCTTTTTAATGTGTAACTTACTCATTAATGTTCTTTTTTACTGTTTTAAAGTACTTCGGGGGCCAACGAAACGATTTTCATGTTGGTGGCACGCAATTCACGGGCTACCGGGCCGAAGATACGGCTACCTCTCATTTCACCGGCACCGTTCAACAACACACAGGCGTTGTCGTCGAAACGGATATAGGAACCGTCGGCACGACGAATCTCTTTGGTGGTGCGCACAACAACGGCTTTGGATACGGCACCTTTTTTCAGGTCGCTCGAAGGAATGACGCTTTTAACGGCAACTACGATGATGTCGCCTACCGACGCATAACGACGACCGGTACCGCCTAATACGCGGATACAAAGGGCTTCCTTGGCACCGCTATTGTCTGCGACTGTAAGTCGGGTTTCTTGCTGTATCATATTATTTTACTCTTTCGATGATTTCTACTAATCTCCATCTTTTCAGTTTGCTCAGCGGACGGGTTTCTCTCAGGCGGACGGTATCGCCGATGTTACACTCGTTTTTTTCGTCATGAGCATGGTACTTCTTCGTCTTGTTGACGAATTTACCATAGATAGGGTGTTTCTCTTTCCATTTCACAGCCACCGTGATGGTTTTGTCCATCTTGTTGCTGGTAACCACACCTATTCTTTCTTTTCTAAGGCTTTTTGTTTCCATGAGCACGAGTTCGATTATTTGTTATTGAGTTCTCTTTGGCGCACCTCGCCTTTCATACGCGCGATTGTCCTGCGAAGAGCTTTTATTTGCGCAGGATTATCCAAGGGAGTAATGCTGTGATTGATTTCCATACGGTTCAAAGCAACAGACTCGGCCTCGATTCTCTCGAGCAATTCTTTGGTGCTCAGTTCTTTTATTTCTGCAGTTTTCATACTTTATCACGCATTTTGATTAGCATCATAGTCGTGTCTCACGACAAATTTGGTCGTCACGGGAAGTTTTTGGGCGGCCAGGCGAAGAGCTTCCTTGGCGATTTCGTAAGGTACACCTTCTACTTCGAGAATGATTCTTCCCGGGGTTACGGGGGCTACGAATCCTTCGGGAGAACCTTTACCTTTACCCATACGTACTTCGGCAGGTTTCTTGGTGATGGGTTTATCCGGGAATATTCTGATCCAGATTTGACCCTGACGTTGCATATAATGGGTAACGGCGATACGAGCTGCTTCGATCTGACGACCGGTTATCCATTTCGACTGCAAACTTTTTATACCAAAGGAACCGAAGGCCAATTGATTGCCTCGTCCTGCGAGACCTTTCATACGACCTTTTTGTTGTCTTCTGAATTTCGTCTTCTTCGGTTGTAACATTTTCTGTCAGTTCAATTCGTTAACGATTCGGTTTTGCTTTTTTGAAGCCTTTCTTTCCGCCGGCTTCACGATTACCGCGTGCCTCCTTGGGGCTTGCCGTAAATTGAGGAGCGAGGTCCTTTTTACCGTAGATTTCGCCACGGCAAATCCAAACCTTGATACCGATAAGACCTACTTTGGTGAGAGCCTCTACCAAAGCGTAGTCGATGTCGGCACGGAGGGTGTGCAACGGGGTACGGCCCTCTTTGTACATCTCCGAACGAGCCATTTCGGCACCGTTGAGACGACCCGAAACCTGCACCTTGATGCCTTCGGCTCCGGCGCGCATCGTCGAAGCGATAGCCGTCTTCACGGCACGACGGTAAGCCATTTTGCCTTCGATCTGGCGAGCGATGTTGGTGGCAACGATGGTGGCGTCTAGTTCGGGACGTTTTACCTCGAAAATATTGATTTGCACATCTTTGTCGGTGATTTTCTTCAACTCTTCTTTGAGTTTGTCGACCTCTTGGCCACCTTTACCGATGATGAGTCCCGGACGGGCCGTACATACGGTGATGGTGATGAGTTTGAGGGTACGCTCAATCACGATACGCGATACGCTTGCTTTTGCAAGACGGGCATTGAGGTACTTACGGAGTTTGCTGTCTTCGAGCAGTCTTTCGCCGTATTTTCTTCCTCCATACCAATTGGAATCCCATCCACGGATAATTCCCAAGCGGTTACTTACTGGATTTACTTTCTGTCCCATCCGGCTTAATTTTGATTTTCGGGTTTATTACTACTTATGGTATCTACAAACAACGTAACGTGGTTGGAACGTTTACGTATTCTATATCCGCGTCCTTGGGGAGCGGGACGAAGGCGTTTGAGCATGGCTGCCGAGTTGACATAAATCTCGGAGATGTAAAGCTCACCGCTTTCGGCTTTGCGTTCGTTTTTCTGTTCCCAGTTGGCAATGGCCGAACGCAACAGTTTTTCCAGTCTGGCAGAAGCTTCCTTGTTTGAAAACTTCAATACGCCAAGCGCTTTGAATGCTTCCATTCCGCGTACCATATCGGCCACCAAACGCATTTTGCGAGGCGAGGTAGGCACGTTGTTGAGCTTGGCGAAGTATTTCGTTTTCAGGGCTTCTTTTCTTTTATCGGCTGATATTTTTTTTCTTGCACCCATTGTGTTTAATTCTTTTTTTATTTGAAATTCTCAAATTCCCGATAGCCCTTTTTATTTCTTCTTGTTGCCGGAGTGCCCACGGAAGATACGGGTGGGAGCGAATTCGCCCAGCTTGTGTCCTACCATGTTTTCGGTAACATATACGGGAATAAATTTATTACCATTGTGTACGGCAAAAGTGTGGCCTACGAAATCGGGAGAGATCATCGAGGCTCTCGACCATGTTTTGATGACGGATTTTTTGCCCGACTCGGTCATGGCCGAAACTTTCTTTTCCAGCTTCACACTGATATATGGGCCTTTTTTTAATGAACGACTCATGTTGTTGT
>UQOX01000017.1 GCA_900542765.1 uncultured Porphyromonadaceae bacterium
CCACACGCCCGACTACGGCGTCACGGTGAGCATGATCGACTCCGACGAGGGCGACGACTTCGTGGCCAACGTGGGCGAGATCGTGGGCAACATCTACGGCCGCGTGTACCTCGGCAGCGAACCCACACTCGACATCAAAAACGTGGTCTATGGCGAAGGTGCCAGCAAATACCTCATCAGCAACGGTACGCTGCACGTCTTCAACGGCCTCGAAAAGCGGCTGCCCATGTACGACGAAAACACCTACATCAAAAGCACCGGCGTCGCCCAAAGCGTCTCCTCGAAGCAGTTCATGCGCTTCAAGAAGGCCACCTTCGTGCGCCACAACGACGGACGGGTAGGCTGCTTCCACGTATACGACGACGTGATGGAGTGGGTAACGGCCGACGGCGAACCGTTCATGCTCGACACCATCTGCGGCTGCTTCACGCAAGCCACCGGCGAAGGCTCCAACAAGCCCTACGACATCTACCTCGTAGGGGGACACAACGGCGCCTACCAGATGCACCGTTTCCACGTCGACTACGTCAAGACCACGGTGCAACCCATCGTACACGAAGCCGCCTTTGACCTGCCGGCCGACCTGGTGGGAGAGGTGCGCTACTGGTTCGGCTCCTTCGGCGAGGAGTATGCCTTCTACGCCACCCGCAATGCCGTCTACCGCTTCGACTACCACGACATGACAGCCTTCACCCCCGCAGCCGCCCCGCTGGTACAATGGGACGAGAACCTCGAACTTCTCGACCTCTTCGTCTTGCAGGGCAGCACCTTCCGCGACGAAGACGACTGTACGGTAGCCTTCCTCTACAACGCCGAGACCCGCAAGACCACCCTGTGTGTCTACGACACGGTAACCGGCCGCATCTATGCCGAATACACCGACCTGCTGCCGGGTCGCGGTGTCTTCTTCACAGCTCGATAATTGTAAACCTAATCCTCTAAATATGAACGCAGAACGTCCTGTCATCGAATGTAGGAATCTCACCCATTACTACGGGAAGAAACTCGTCTACGAAAATCTCAACATCGTCGTTCCCGAAGGCCACATCATGGGGCTGCTGGGAAAGAACGGCGCCGGGAAAAGCACCACGATAAACATACTCAACGGCTTCCTCGAACCCCGTTCGGGCCAATGCCTCATCTACGGCGAAGACACCCAGAAACTCTCGCCCGAGACCAAGAAACGCATCGGATACCTCATCGAGGGTCATATCCAATACAGTTTCATGAACGTGCACCAAATCGAGAAATTCTACTCGGGCTTCTATGAAAACTGGAACCGCGACGCCTACTGGTCGCTGATAAACCGACTGAAAATCACTCCCCGCCAGAAAATATCGACCATGTCGTGCGGACAACGCGCCCAGGTGGCCCTCGGCCTTATCCTGGCACAAGACCCCGACCTGCTCATTCTCGACGACTTCTCGCTCGGCCTCGACCCGGGATACCGCCGCCTCTTCATCGACTACATGAGAGAGTACTGCAAGAGCCAGCACAAGACCGTGTTCCTCACCTCGCACATCATTCAAGACATGGAACGCCTCATCGACGACGTCATCATCATGGACTACAACCGCATGCTGGTGCAAGGGCCCGTCAAGGACTTTACCGACCGCTTCAAGGGCTTCGCTTTCGACCTCGACCGCAACGACGTGACCTTCGGCAAAGACGAGGCGGCCAACGTCGAGCACATCAACAACCACTACGAGTTCTACACCTACGACGACGAGACGGCCGTCAAGGCCCTGCTCGATGCCAAGGGGCTCGCCTACCGCAACTTCTCGCGCATGAACCTCACGCTCGAAGACGCATTCATAGGTCTCACCGGTAAATACTAAGAGGCAATGAAACCGATATGGCATCTCTTCTACAAGGAATGGATTAAGACCCGCGCCGCCTTCTTCGGCACGCTCATTGTGGGCATCGGCGTGGTTTTCTATCTCTTCATCGGCGTCGAAAACCGCATCACGCTCATGGGCGCCAAGGGCTACACGCTCTACATGCTCTACAACAATCCGCCCGTCATCTACTACGGTCTGTTGCGTTATATACCGCTGCTGGCCGCCGTGTGCATAGGCGCGTCGCAGTACGCCCCCGAAGTGGCCCAACGCCGCATACGCCTCACCCTGCACCTGCCCGTGGGCAACCGCACGCTCATCGCCGGCATGGCGCTCTACGGACTGCTGCTCCTCACCCTCTTCAACGCCATCGTCCTCGCCCTGTTCTGTTTCAAAAACAGCGCACTCTTCCCGGCCGAGGTGACGGTGCCCGTGCGGGAGACCGTGCTGGGGTGGTTCCTCGCCGCATACTGGGTCTACAACTACATCGCCTTCACGGCCCTCGAACCCAACCGCATGCGACAACTCTTCTATGCCCTCACGGGGCTTGTCCTGCTCTCGCTCTACCTCTACGACGTTCCCTTCCACGGGGCTTACAGCACCTCCATGCCCGTGTTGGCACTGCTGGCGCTGCTTTCCTGCCCCCTCGTCCTGTTCAGCGGATACCGATTAAACAAAGGAGAAAGATAATGACACACAAGATACTGCACATCATTGCCGCCCTTTTCACGGCCGCAGCCGCCGCTCTCGTCCTGCCCTACTTCTGCAAGAGCAGCCCGACGTTCTTTTCCCACCTCTATACCGACGTCGTCTACTCCGAAATCTTGCAGGACTTCATCTTCTCGCGCTACGAATACGTCGACCGAGACGGGCAGACAACGGCCTATACCGTCTATCGCGACTCCCGCGGCAACCGCATCGACCGCTCGGCCGTCGACTCGCTCTGCCCCCTCAACAACGCCACCCAGCTGGCCTTTGAGAACCGCTTCCCCGACACCATCTGCGGCGTGGCCGTGACGGCACGGCAGGCCGAAGAGGCCGTCTTCCGCCACCGTATCTCGATGCCCTCTCTCGACTACGGCCTCTATGACCTGGTCGACAGCCACAGCTACCTGTCGCAACAGTTCAACACACAAGACCTCCTGCGCTTCACCGCGACGGGCTTGGAATTTCTCCTGCCCGAGAGCAACAGCGTCGACACGGCCAAGACCCGTCTCTTCGACCGCGCCTTGGCCGGGAGCGGTTTTGAAGCGCCGATGACCCGCATCTGGTCTCCGGCCAACCGCACCGACATCGAACAGCAGGGTTTCTTCCTCAACGACCGCAACGGCCGCCTCTTCCGCCTCTCCATGATCGAGGGAGCCCCCGTCGCAGAACCAATCGCCCGCCCCGACAACAAGGAGGTGCTCCTCATGAGCTTTGGCGACGAGGAAGATTTCCTGGCCATCGTCGTCACCACCGACGGCAGCAGCTACCTCATGCCCCGCGACCGCGCGTCATACCGCCGCCTGCCGCTGACCTCGTTCAAGGGAAAGAGCGTCTCGCTCTCGGGTAACCTCTTCTACTACTTCTTCACGCTCGATGCGGCCGACTCCACCGAGTATGTCGTCGTCGACAAGTCCCTGCGCCCGGTAAACCGCCACACCTTGGCACACCCCGCACCCGACCGTGCCTTTAAAGCCGCCGACTACCTGTTGCCGGTGCGCATCACCCAGTCGGCCTCGTCGGGCATCGGCCTCCGCTGGGGCGACCCGGCCCGCTTCCTGCTCGTCAACGTCGTGCTGGCCATCATCACCTTCGTTCTGCGCCGCCGGCAGGGATACAAACTCCCGGCACAGCTCATCGACACCCTCCTCGTCTTGCTGCTGGGCCTCTGCGGCATGGCCGGCGCATTTGCCATACCTTACCGCCGTAACGATAAAAAAGAAAACCTCCCGCTATGACACGCACACAGATAAAACACCTGCTCTACAAAGAGTGGATAAAAACACGCTGGTATGCCGCCGTGGGGCTCGCAGGAAGCCTCATTCTGTCGGTCTATGCCTGCATCGATGCCGTCTCCATGCTTCACGACATGGGCGGCGCCTTCTTCTACTCGACCCTGCTCACGGGCAATATCGCGCTCATGACGCAGCTCAAATACCTGCCCTTGGCAATAGCCCTGCTCATCGGGTTGCCCCAGTTCCTGCCCGAGATTACCAACAAGCGCATACGCCTCACCCTGCACCTGCCCGTGGGCAGCACGGCCGTCGTCTACACGATGGTGCTCTACGGCCTCGCCGTGTTCTGCTGCACGCTGCTCCCGGCCCTGCTCATCACCACGGCCACGCTGGCGGCCAGTTTCCCTGCCGAGGTGGTCGTCGCCACCTTGCAGACCCTGCTGCCCTGGCTGCTCGGCGGCATGACCGCCTACTTCTTCACGGCGATGATAGCCTTCGAACCGGTGTGGAAATTCCGCTTCGGATATATCCTCATCGCCTATCTCACCCTGCGCTTTTTCTACCTCGGCTACGGGGTGGGAAATGCCGTAACCGCCTACCCGCTGCTGCTCGTCATCACCCTGGTGTCGAGCCTGGCAGTTATCTACACGTCGCACCGTTTCAACAAAGGAGAGCTCTGATTATGGCAAAGATTGTACGTTTCCTCCTGATACTCATCACCCTCGTCACCCTGTCGTTCTACCTGCCGTCGCTCTACCGCCGCACGGTCGAGAAACGTCCGCTGAAAACCATGATATATTTCAGCGAAGTGTCGCACGACTTCGTCATTGCCCGCGAAAGCATCGACTCCACCACCCAGGAAGCCGCCATGCTTTACTACGACACCCGGGGTAATCTTCTCACCGAGACCGAATACATGCAGCTGTTGCCCTTCAACAACCGCCGTAAACTGAAACTCATGGGCCTCATGCCCGACTCGCTCGACGGTGTCGCCCTCACGACCGACGTGCTGAAAAACGTGAAACGCAGCATGCTCGTGGCCGACCGCTCGTTCAGCTACGGGCTTGCCCCGCTCTTCGAGTCGGCACCCGAAAGGGTAGGGGTCTCGCTCCCCGACGACATCTTCCGCATCGGCAAGAGGGGCATCGAGTTTATCGACTGCACGACGGGAGAGGTGCTCCAAGAAAAAAGCGCCCGCTTTGCCCAGGCCATGCAGGCAGCCGGCTTTGAAGCGCCCGCCCGCGACATCTACGGCATACCCTCCATCATCAAACGCTGGGACAGCGGCTACTTCATCACCGACCGCAACGGCCGCCTCTTCCACCTGATGATGGTAAAAGGCGCACCCTACTGCCGCGCCATCGAGACCGGATTCGAGATAAAGAACATCAAATGCCACACCGACGAAGAGATATTCTGCCACCTCTTCGACACCGACAACCGCCTCTATGTGCTCACGACCGACTACCGGCTGCTGCCGCTCCCGGTAGAGACGCCGTCGGGACGCAGCTTCATGACCTCGAACGACTTCTTCCGCACCTACAAGACAAGCGAAAAAGACACGAGCATACTCTTTGCCCTCGACCCGTCGTTCGGCTTCGTCGCCCGCTACGCCGAGAAAATCGACCACTACGACGACACCCCCGAGGCCGCGTGGGAGAGACGCCTCTTCCCCTTCTCGACGATGAAGACTCCGGGCTATGCCCACTTCATTCCCCTGCCTAACCCGGTGCGCGACTTCTGGATAACCAACCTCGTGTGCTTCCTCGTGTGGGCCGCGGTCAAAGCCTACAAACGCCGCTCGTTCCGACGCCCCGAAAACATGGGCGATGCCATCGTCATACTGCTGACAGGTATCTACGGCCTGATAGCCGTATGGCTCTTCCCCAACCGGAAATAAACCATCTATCTTCTCACCCCAAAAATTCATCACTATTATGGAGACAACAAATGCTAAACAACAAAAAATCTCGTTTGTAGGGTTCGCCGCCTTCATGATTGTACTTTTCACCATGCCGCTGGGTCATGCCGCCATGATTATCATGGAAAAGACATTAGGAGAAACCTATCTCACCCCCGCGGCCTTCGTACTGGGGCTCCTGGGCGCCGCTCTGGCTATCTGGGGCTTCTACATGAAAAACGAAAACGGAGCCACCTTTGCCGGCCTCATCGGCGGTCTCATGACATGGACCGGGTGGATAGAGTTTACCTTCGTCTACTTTGCCCGCCGCTACAACGTAGCTCCCGCCATGGAAAACGGCGAAATCGTTACCAAACCCGAATACCTCGTCATGATGTCGTCGGTAGGTTTCCTGGCCATTATCCTCATGTTCTACATATTCAGTGCCCGCACCCGCTGTGTCTTTTTCAGCTGGATACAGAAGGCGCTGCGCATCAACCGCCACGAAGAGTCGCTGCACACGGTACACAGCAACCACTCGCTTACCACCTTTGTCGAGACCAATATCCTGCTTTGGGCCTGCTACATGGTGCTCATGTTCGCCTATGACGACCACCTGCTGGGCGACCGCCACCCCGTCACGGCCTTCATCGCCTTCGGCAGTCTCGTGTGGTCGGCCTATCTCTTTGTGAAGCTCATGAAAATCAAACAAATCGGATACGCCATACGTTATGCCATTCCCACGGTCATCATCTTCTGGAATTTCGTCGAAATTCTCGGCCGCTGGGACTTCTTCCACGAAATATGGACCGAACCGGGCCAGTACAAGACCGAAATCATCATCATGTTCGTCGTCTTCCTCCTCTTCTCGGCCTACCTCTTCTTCCGCAAAAAACATGAAACCAAATAAACTATTCACCTTTAATTAAAAATCCTATGAAGAAAATTTTACTCTTCACGGCATTCCTTGGCTGCTTTGCCTGGGGATACGCACAGACCAAAAACGTGGCTGTTGAAACCGCCGGTACGCTCAGTACCCTCCTCACAGCCGATGAGACCGCTACCCTGACCGACCTCACCGTAACCGGCTCCATCAACAAAGCCGACCTCGACACCCTCAACGGCATGCCCGCTCTCGCCACCCTCGACCTCAGCGGCGCCAACATCGTGGCTTCGTCCGACGGCGATGTAACCTACGCCGAGAACACCATTCCCGAAGCAACCTTCAAGAGCAACAAATCGCTCAAAAAAGTTGTGCTCCCCAACTCGCTCGTAACCATCAGCGACGAAGCTTTCTACATGGCCGAGCTCGAAACCGTAGACCTGAGCAACTGCGCCGAACTGAAAGAAATCCATACCAATGCTTTCGGTTCGATACAGGAGACTCTTACCACCGTATCTTTCAACGGTTGTGCCAAACTCGAATCGATTGGCGACTATGCTTTCACCAACGATAAGGTAATCGCTTCGATCGACTTCACCGGCTGCACCTCGCTCACCACCATCGGCAACCGGGCATTCCTCAACCTCAACTCTGCTCTCGCCACAATCGATTTGAGCGACTGCACCGCCATGGAAAAAATCGGCGACAACAGTTTCCGCGGCTGCAAGGCAGCCACCTCGATTATCCTGCCCGAGGGAGCCAAGGTCATTGGCGAGAATGCCTTCTACCAATGCTACTCCGTTGAGACCATCACCATTCCCGCTTCGGTCGACTCCATCGCTCCTTATGCCTTCTATCAGCCCAAAGCGTTGAAGACTGTCGAATGCCTCGGCACCGACACCAAAGCTGCTGAACGTGCCTTCACCAGCGTACTCTCGTCTAAACCCGCCGAAGAGAACTACACCGACAAGGGTTACACCCTCGTTGTACCCCAGGGCTGTGCCGATACCTACCGTGCCGGCACAGAGTGGGCCAAGTTCCCCGTCATCACCGAAGCTGCCGAAGAACCTGCCGACGGCAAAGTCGTTGACGTAGAAACCGCCGGTACGCTCAGTACCCTCCTCACAGCCGATGAGACCGCTACCCTGACCGACCTCACCGTAACCGGCTCCATCAACAAAGCCGACCTCGACACCCTCAACGGCATGCCCGCTCTCGCCACCCTCGACCTCAGCGGCGCCAACATCGTGGCTTCGTCCGACGGCGATGTAACCTACGCCGAGAACACCATTCCCGAAGCAACCTTCAAGAGCAACAAATCGCTCAAAAAAGTTGTGCTCCCCAACTCGCTCGTAACCATCAGCGACGAAGCTTTCTACATGGCCGAGCTCGAAACCGTAGACCTGAGCAACTGCGCCGAACTGAAAGAAATCCATACCAATGCTTTCGGTTCGATACAGGAGACTCTTACCACCGTATCTTTCAACGGTTGTGCCAAACTCGAATCGATTGGCGACTATGCTTTCACCAACGATAAGGTAATCGCTTCGATCGACTTCACCGGCTGCACCTCGCTCACCACCATCGGCAACCGGGCATTCCTCAACCTCAACTCTGCTCTCGCCACAATCGATTTGAGCGACTGCACCGCCATGGAAAAAATCGGCGACAACAGTTTCCGCGGCTGCAAGGCAGCCACCTCGATTATCCTGCCCGAGGGAGCCAAGGTCATTGGCGAGAATGCCTTCTACCAATGCTACTCCGTTGAGACCATCACCATTCCCGCTTCGGTCGACTCCATCGCTCCTTATGCCTTCTATCAGCCCAAAGCGTTGAAGACTGTCGAATGCCTCGGCACCGACACCAAAGCTGCTGAACGTGCCTTCACCAGCGTACTCTCGTCTAAACCCGCCGAAGAGAACTACACCGACAAGGGCTACACCCTCGTCGTGCCCAAAGGCTGTGCCGACACCTACCGCGCCGGCATCGAGTGGGCCAAGTTCCCCGTCATCAACGAGTCAACGTCGGCTATCGAAAGCGTTGAAAGCAACAGCACAACGGCCGTTTACGCCACCGCCGAGGCCATCGTTGTCGAAGGCGCTGCCGCCGGTACGCCGGTAACCGTCTACGCACTGAGCGGTGCTCAGGTGAAGAGTGCCGTGGCCGACGGCTCTGCTCTCATGCTGACCCTCGACATGAAGGGTATCTTCCTGGTAAAAGTGGGCAACGAGGTATTCAAAGTCGTTCTCTAAACACTTCGTTTCTCCCATAAAAGCAACCCCGCCGGCGATGAACCGGCGGGGTTTTCTTTCTCCCGTAGGAACCGGGAGACAGGCATCACCAACGATGCCGCCCTTGCTTACAGGCCTCCCCGTGCCCTCTGCAACAGTCCCGGAAATGATAAAAAACAAAAAAGGCCGCCTGCCCCATGGCAAGCGGCCTTTCCGGCTCTTCAGGTAGGACTTGAACCTACGACCCTCTGATTAACAGTCAGATGCTCTAACCGACTGAGCTACTGAAGAATAAATGGTGTATGTTTCGATTCCGCACCCGGAAATTTTGAAGCTCTTCAGGTAGGACTTGAACCTACGACCCTCTGATTAACAGTCAGATGCTCTAACCGACTGAGCTACTGAAGAAGATAACATTCCTAAAAATGCAGGGCAAAAGTAATGCGTTATTTCCAATTATGCAATATATTTGTAGAAAAATTTCTCATTCTTTTTTGTAAACAACCTCCAAAGATATGCGTAACGTCCTGTTTTCGAACCGGAGTCTGGCTTTGACCGCCGCCCTGCTTCTCGTGGGAAATCTCCTCCCGGCACAAAACAACAACAAGACTTTCGACACCGCCAAAAGCATCTCGGTATTCAATTCGGTACTGAAAGAGCTCAACACGCTCTATGTCGACACTTTCGACCTCGACAAGATGGTAGAGAAGGGCATCAACACCATGCTCTACACGCTCGACCCCTACACCACCTACATACCCGAGACCGAGGCCGAAGACTTCAAGTTCATGACCACGGGCGAATACGGCGGCATAGGCTCGCTCATCACCTACCGCGACAGCTTCACCTACATCGCCGAACCGTATGAGGGGCTGCCCGCCCAGGTACACGGGCTGAAAGCCGGAGACAAAATCTTACAGGTCGATTCGGTTTCGGCCGTGGGACTGCCGTCGGACAAAGTGAGCGAACGGCTCAAAGGCCCGGCCAACACCATCGTGCGCGTCGTCGTGGAACGCCCCGTGACACTCGACACGCTCACCTTCGACATCGTGCGCAAGAAAATCACCCTGCCGGCCGTTCCCTATTACGGCGTGCGCGACGGGGGAGTGGGTTATATCTACCTGCAAAGTTTCACCGACAAGGCGGCCGCCGAAGTGAAAGAGGCTTTCCTCGACCTGAAAAAGAACCGCCACATCACCTCGCTCGTCCTCGACCTGCGGGGCAACCCCGGCGGCATTCTCGACGAGGCCCTGCAAATCATCAACTACTTCGTGCCCAAAGGCACCGAGATACTCTCGACCCGCGGCCGCATCAGCCAGTGGGACAAGACCTACAAGACCACCCAGAAACCCCTCGACGAGAAAATGCCGATGGTCGTTCTCATCAACAGTGAATCGGCCTCCGCTTCGGAAATCGTAGCCGGTACCCTGCAAGACCTCGACCGCGCCGTCATCGTGGGCGACCGCTCCTTCGGCAAGGGTCTCGTGCAGACCACCCGCCCGATGCCCTACAACGGCATGATAAAAATCACCACCTCGAAAT
The DNA here is from genome assembly GCA_900542765.1 of uncultured Porphyromonadaceae bacterium. GTDB lineage: Bacteria > Bacteroidota > Bacteroidia > Bacteroidales > UBA11471 > Caccoplasma > Caccoplasma merdavium. Next base: position 10,335 of record UQOX01000017.1, read on the forward strand.
ACTACATTCCCAGCGGCCGCTCGATACAGGCCATCGACTATTCGCACCGCAACGCCGCCGGTCGTCCCGAGCGCATTCCCGACAGCCTCACCACCGCCTACACCACGGCCGGAGGCCGCATCGTGCGCGACGGAGGCGGCATCACGCCCGACGTGAAGGTGGAGTTGGAGCAGATTCCCAACATCGTGTATTACCTGGTCAACGACATGCACACCTTCCACTACGCCACCCGCTTTGCCCAGCAACACGACAGCATCGCCCCCATCGAAGAGTTTGTCATCGACGATACCATCTACAACGACTTCAAGGAGTATGTGCGGAGCCAAAACTTCACCTACGACCGCCGCACCCAGAAAGTGCTCGACGAGTTGCGCAAGTGGGCCGAGTTTGAAGGCTACCTCACCGACATCACCCCCGAAGTCGACTCCCTGTCGAAAAAACTCTCGCACAACCTCGACCACGACTTTGCCAACTTCCGCGACGAAATCGCCGAGCAGCTCGCCTTCGAAATCGTCAAGCGCTATTACTACCAAAAAGGCGAGATATGCGAGAGCCTCAAAAACGACCCCATCGTAACACGCGCCGAAGAGATACTCCTCGACCCCGAACAGTACCGCGCGATATTGCAGCCCGGGAAAGCCTCCGACAAAAAGGAGAAGAAGTCATGAGCGCAACAACACCGCTTCTCGCCCCCTTCTGTTACTGTCCGCACTGCGGGTCGGCCCGGTTTGTCGACAACAACACCCAGTCGAAACGCTGCCTCGACTGCGGGCTCATCTATTACATCAACCCCAAGGCTGCCGTCGTGGCTCTCATCACCAATGACGAAGGCGACATACTCGTGTGCCGCCGCGCCAAGGAACCGGCCAGCGGCACGCTCGACCTGCCGGGAGGATTTACCGACCTCGACGAGACCGCCGAGGAGGCCGTCGCCCGCGAGGTGCGGGAAGAGACCGCGCTCATCGTCGTCTCCACGCGCTACCTCTTCTCCCTGCCCAACCTCTATACCTACGGCGGACTCACCGTGCCCACGATGGACCTCTTCTTCGAATGCCGCGTGGCCGACACACGGGGGCTCGAAGCCCACGACGACGTGGCCGCTGCCCGGTTTATGAAACGCGCCGAAATCGACCCCGCCGACTTCGGGCTGGCCTCGATACGCCGCGGCATCGCCCGCATTCTGGGGCGGGAGGCCGAGTAGCCCCCACGCCCTTTCCACCCCGAGACCCTACCCACAACAGATTTGCACCCGTCGTCGCTTCACCCCCCGACAAGGAAGGGGAGGAGAGGGGAGTCCCCGCGCAATACGCCGCGGCAGCACCGCCGTCTGGCGGCGGGAGAGGCGGGAGGCCGAGTAGCCGCCGCCCCGCTCCGCCGGCGGCACAACAAAAAATTTTCGCCGGCTTGCCATTGCCCGAGCTTTTCACTACCTTTGTCTTCTCATCAAAACAAGAAATTCCGTGGCAAAAGAGATGGTCGAAACCCCGCTCATGAAGCAGTACATCGAGATGAAAGCCGTTCACCCCGATGCCATACTGCTGTTCAGGGTGGGAGACTTTTACGAAACCTTTTCCGACGACGCCATCACGGCGTCGGAAATATTGGGCATCACCCTCACCCGACGCGCCAACGGAGCCGCCCAGTATGTCGAGCTGGCCGGTTTCCCCCACCACGCCCTCGACACCTATCTGCCCAAACTGATACGCGCCGGCAAACGGGTCGCCATCTGCGAACAGCTCGAAGACCCGAAACTGGCCAAGAAACTCGTCAAGCGCGGCATCACCGAACTGGTAACCCCCGGCGTCTCCATCGACGACAACATACTCGACCACAAGGAAAACAACTTCCTGGCCGGCGTGCACTTCGGCAAGAACGGGCAATGCGGCGTGGCCTTCCTCGACATCTCGACCGGCGAATTTCTCACGGCCGAAGGCACCTACGACTACGTCGACAAGCTATTGGGAAATTTCCAGCCCAAAGAAATACTCTTCGAGCGCAGCCACCGCAAGCAGTTCGAGGAGCACTTCGGCAATCGCTACTTCACCTTCGAGCTCGACGACTGGATATTCACCGAGGAGGCGGCCACCGAACGGCTGCTGCGCCACTTCGGCACCAAGAACCTCAAAGGCTTCGGCGTGCAGAACCTCAAACTGGGCATCGTCGCCTCGGGCGCGCTGCTGCACTACCTCGACATCACCCAGCACACCCACATCGCCCACATACTCTCGCTCGCCCGCATCGAAGCCGACCGCTATGTGCGCCTCGACAAGTTTACCGTGCGCAGCCTCGAACTGCTCTCAACGATGAACGAAGGGGGCAAGAGCCTGCTCGACATCATCGACCGCACGGTGAGCCCCATGGGCGCCCGCCTGCTGAAACGGTGGATTACCTTCCCGCTGAAAGAGGTCGCCCCCATACGCGACCGGCAGGAGGTGGTGGAGTTTTTCTTCCGCCACCCCGAAGCCAAGGAGCTCATCGACCGCCAGCTCGCGCTCATCGGCGACCTCGAACGCCTCATCTCCAAAGTGGCCGTGGGTCGCATCACCCCGCGGGAGACGGTGCAGCTGCGGGTGGCCCTGTCGGCCATAGAGCCGATACGCGACTGCTGCCAGTCGGCCGACGAAGAGGTGCTCCGCCACATCGCCGCGCAACTCAACCCCTGCACCCTCATACGCGACCGCATCGAGCGCGAAATCTCGCCCGACGCCCCCTCGCTCACCAACCGCGGCGGCATCATCGCCCGCGGCGTGAACGCAGAACTCGACGAGCTGCGCGACATCTCGGGCTCGGGCAAGGACTACCTCCTGCACCTGCAACAGCGCGAGAGCGAACGCACCGGCATTCCCAGCCTCAAAATCGGCTACAACAACGTCTTCGGCTACTATATCGAGGTGCGCAACACCCACAAGGACAAGGTGCCCGAAGAGTGGATTCGCAAACAGACCCTCGTCAGCGCCGAGCGCTACATCACCCAGGAACTGAAAGAGTATGAAGAGAAAATCCTCGGTGCCGAGGAGAAGATTCTCTCGCTCGAAACACGCCTCTTCAACGACCTGGTGCAGGCCGTCGCCGACTACATTCCGGCCATACAACTCGACGCCAACCTCATCGCCCGCATCGACTGCCTGCTCTCCTTCGCCAAGACGGCCGAGGAGAACCACTACATACGTCCCGAGGTGAACGACTCCCTCACCATCGACATCAAGGAGGGGCGGCACCCCGTCATCGAACGGCAGATGCCTCCCGGCGAAAGCTACATCTCCAACAGCGTAACCCTCGACAACGACCACCAGCAAATCATCATGATAACGGGACCAAACATGGCCGGCAAGTCGGCCCTGCTGCGACAGACGGCCCTCATCGTCATCATGGCGCAGATAGGCAGCTATGTGCCGGCCGAAGCCGCCCACATAGGCATCGTCGACAAGGTCTTCACCCGTGTGGGCGCCTCGGACAACATCTCGCTGGGCGAGTCGACCTTCATGGTGGAGATGAACGAGGCGGCCGACATTCTCAACAACCTCTCCGACCGCAGCCTCGTGCTCTTCGACGAGCTGGGCCGCGGCACCAGCACCTACGACGGCATCTCCATCGCCTGGGCCATCGTCGAGTACATACACGAGCACCGGCGCGCCCGGGCCAAGACCCTCTTCGCCACCCACTACCACGAGCTCAACGAGATGGAAAAGAGTTTCCGCCGCATCGCCAACTACAACGTGTCGGTAAAGGAGGTCGACAACCGGGTCATCTTCCTGCGCAAACTCGTGCGGGGCGGCAGCGAACACAGCTTCGGTATCCATGTGGCCCGGCTGGCCGGCATGCCCCAAAGCATCGTGCAACGGGCCAACGAAATCCTGCACCAGCTCGAAGCCGACAACCGCCAGAACGGCATCGCCGTGCCCCAGGAAAAGAAAAAAACATCGACCAGTGGCGGCGGAGGCATGCAACTCAGCTTCTTCCAGCTCGACGACCCCGTGCTCTCGCAGGTGCGCGACGAGATTCTCCACACCGACATCAACAACCTCACCCCCGTGGAGGCACTCAACAAACTCAACGACATACGCAAAATCATTACCGGCAAATAACCCATGACCGCACAAGACTTTGAAATCATGGCCCCGGTGGGGTCGTACGAATCGCTCACCGCCGCCATTCAGGGAGGCGCCAACTCGATATACTTCGGCGTCGAAGGGCTGAACATGCGGGCCCGCAGCTCCAACAACTTCACCCTCGACGACCTGCGCGAGATAGCCCGCATCTGCCGGGAACACGGCATGAAGAGTTACCTCACCGTCAACACGGTCATCTACGACAGCGACATCGCCCTCATGCGGCGCATCATCGACGCCGCCAGCGACGCCGGCATCTCGGCCATCATCGCCAGCGACATCGCCGCCATGACCTACGCCCGCAGCATCGGGGTGGAGGTGCACCTGTCGACCCAACTCAACATCACCAACGTCGAGGCACTCGAATTTTACGCCCGCTTTGCCGATGTCGTGGTACTCGCCCGCGAGCTCAACCTCGACCAGGTGGCCCATATCCACGCCGAAATCGAACACCGCCACATCACCGGCCCGGGCGGCAAGCCGGTGCGCATCGAGATGTTTGCCCACGGCGCCCTGTGCATGGCCGTCTCGGGCAAGTGCTACCTGAGCCTCCACGAGATGAACGCCTCGGCCAACCGCGGCGCCTGCATGCAGGTGTGCCGCCGCGGCTACACCGTGCGCGACAAGGAGAGCGACATCGAACTCGACATCGACAACCAATATATCCTGTCGCCCAAAGACCTGAAAACCATACACTTCATCAACCGCATGATGGAAGCCGGCGTGCGCGTGTTCAAAATCGAAGGCCGCGCCCGCAGCGCCGAGTATGTGCGCACCGTCGTCGAGTGTTACCACGAGGCCGTGGAGAGCGTCATCGACGGCAGCTACGGCGACGAGAAAATCGCCGCCTGGGACACCCGCCTGGCCAAAGTCTTCAACCGCGGATTCTGGAACGGCTACTACCTCGGCCAGCGGCTGGGCGAGTGGAGCCACACCTACGGCTCCGAAGCCACCCGCGTGAAGGTCTACATAGGCAAGGGGGTGAAATACTACTCCAACCTCGGGGTGGCCGAGTTTGTCGTCGAGACCCAGTCGCTGCACGTCGGCGACGAAATCGTCATCACCGGCCCCACAACGGGAGCCATCATCACCACCGTCGAAGAGATGCGCGTCGACCTCAAACCGGTCGAGGAAGCCGTCAAGGGCGACCACTTCTCGATGAAGCTCGACCAGAAGATACGCCCCTCGGACAAGCTCTACAAATGGGTCGCCCCCGAAACCCTCAAACGATGAAGCGCGAAACGCCCGTAACCGTCCTCACCGACGACGGCTCGCCCACCCTCTACCTGCCCGCCCTCGACGAACACTACCACTCGGTGCGGGGAGCCGTGGCCGAGTCGATGCACGTCTACATCAAGACCGGCCTCGAAGCCTGCGGGCGGGAAACGGTCGACCTCTTTGAGTGCGGCTTCGGCACCGGGCTCAACGCCTTCCTCACCCTGCTGGCCGCCGGGCAAAGCCGCCGGCACATACACTACACCGTCGTCGAAGCCTTCCCGCTCGATGCCGCACAGGCCATCGGCCTCGCCTATCCCGAAACGATACAGCCCGGCAGCCGACCCCTCTTCGAGCAGCTGCACCGCTGCGAGTGGGAGAGGGAGGTGGCCATCACCCCCTGTTTCACCCTCCACAAAATCGAAGCCGACCTCACCCGCCACCCCTTGGGCGACGAACGCTACGACGTCATCTACTACGACGCCTTCGCCCCCGAGAAACAGCCCGAGCTGTGGAATGCCGAACTGCTGGGGCGTGTCGCCCGCTCCCTGCGCAGGGGAGGGGTGCTCTCGACCTACTGCGCCAAAGGCGAGGTGCGCCGCCGTCTGCAACAAGCGGGGCTCACCGTGCAACGCACCCCCGGCCCCCCGGGCGGGAAACGCGAAATCCTGCAAGCCCGACGACCCGACGACGCCTCCCGCGCCGGCACATAAAAAAATAAGTTAATAACCCGGTCGACAAAGAAGCGATACGAAGTTTTTCCTATTTTTGTTTCAAAGATTTACCGACATGAAAAAAACGACCCTGCGACATATTGCCTGCACCCTGCTGTGCAGCCTGCTGCCATTCACCGGCGAGGCACAAAAAGCCGTCCGCATCGAACAACCCGCCTACACCTTCGACCGCGCCCAACAAATGTTCAACGAAGGGAACTACGCCGGTTGCATCGACCTCATGACAGAATACCGCAAAGGAGCCACCCGCACCATCGACAAGGCCAAGGCCGACTTCCTGATAGCCGCTTCGTCCTATGCCGCCAAGGAGCCGAACGCCCTCGTCCTCATCGAGAATTACCTCGCCCGGCACCCCAAGACCCCGCACAGCGCCGAAGCCCAACTCCTGCGGGGACATTGCTACTTCGACCGCGGCGACTACGACAAGGCGCTCGAAATATACCAGACCATCGACCTCGACAAACTCGCACCCGAAGACCAGTCCGACCTGCTGCTGCACCTCGGCTGCACCTACATCGAACAGGGTGAGACCGACAAAGCCGCCCCTTGCTTCGCCGCCATCATCGAGATAGGAGGCCCGCACCAGAAAGCCGCCCTCTACCACGACGCCCACCGCCGATACCTCGAAGGCGAATACGCCGGCGCCGAGAGCGAACTCACCCCCATCATCGACGACAAGACATTTGCCCGCCCGGCCACGGCACTGCTCGCCCAATGCCGCTTCGCCCAAGAGAAATACCCCGAAGCCATCGAAACGGCCGGCCAATACATGGAACGCTATCCCGCCGACTCGACCTACTACGAGATGGAACGCATTCTCGGCGAGAGCTACTACCGCTCGGGCGACAACGCACAAGCCATCAAATACCTCTCGGGCTACACCACCTATTGCGCCACGCCGCAACGCAGCAGCCACTATACCTTGGGCATGGCCTACTACCAAACGGGAAAATACCTCGAAGCCATCGACCAACTGGGACACGTCACCACCCAAAACGACGCCCTGGCACAAAGCGCCTACCTCTTCATCGGGCAGAGCTACCTGCGGCTCAACGACCCCACCAACGCCCGGCTGGCCTTCGAGATGGCCTCACGCTACGACTACGACCCGCAGGTGCAGGAGGCAGCCCTCTACAACTACGCCCTCACGCTGCACGCCGCCACCTTCTCGCCCTTTGCCGAGTCGGTCACCGTCTTTGAGAAATTCCTCAACCTCTTCCCCCGGTCGCGCCATGTCGACACCATCAACGACTACCTCGTCGACGTCTACATGACCACCCGTAACTACGAAAGCGCCCTCAACTCCATCAACAAGATACAGCACCCCACCGCCAAAATCTACACCGCCAAACAACGTATCCTCTACCGGCTGGGAACCGAACGCTTCGCCAACAACGACCTGAAAAAAGCGGCCGACTACTTCACCCAGGCCATCCTCCTCGGCAACTATGACCGGGAAGCCAAGGCCGATGCCTATCTGTGGCTCGCCGAGTGCCTCTACCGCGAAGGGAATTATGCCGAAGCCGTGAAAAACGACCGCCTCTACCTGCAAACCACCGCCACGGCCGACCCGCTGGCCTACTACAACCTCGGATATGGCTACTTCAAGCAGCACGACTTCGGCGAGGCGCAGACCCAGTTTGCCCACTATATCAAGACCGAGACCCCCAACGACGCCCATCTCCCACGCATCGCCGACGCCTGCACCCGACTGGCCGACTGCCTCTACGGGCAGCGCCGCTTTGCCGATGCCGGCTCAGCCTATGACAAGGCCGTCGCCCTTTACCCGGCAACAGGCGACTATGCCCTCTTCCAAAAAGGATTCATGGCCGGCCTGCAAAAAAAATACGCCGAAAAGACGGCCATCATGCAAGAATTGCGGCAACGCTACCCGCAGTCGGACTATGTCGATGACGCCTGGCTCGAAGAGGGCTTGGCCCATGTCGTCCTCCAAGACGGGAAAGCCGCAGCCTGCTTCACCGCCCTGCTCGAAAAATATCCCGACCAGGAGACCGCCCGCAAAGCCGGCGTGCAACTGGGCATGTTCTACTACAACAGCCAGCAACCCCAGAAAGCCATCGCCACCTACAAAAGCGTCATCGCCGACTATCCCGGCACCGAAGAGGCACACATCGCCCTCCAAGACCTCAAAGCCGTGTATGTGGCACAGAACGACGTCGACACCTACGCCGCCTACCTGAAAACCCTCGGCGGAAACGTATCGACCGAAATATCGGAACTCGACTCCCTCTCGTTCCTCACCGCCGAACGCGCCTTCCTCAAAACCCCCAACGCCGCCTCGGCCACGCAACTCGAAAACTATCTCAAAAAATATCCCAAAGGCGCCTACACCCTGCCCACCCACAACTACCTGGGACTCTACTATTACGACAAGAAAGCCTACGACAAAGCCCGCAAGAAGTTCCAAGCCGTGCTCAAAGTGCCCAACAACCCCTACACCGAAGAGGCACTTGTCCGGCTGGCCGACATACAGGAAAAATCCAAGGAATACCCCGAAGCCTATGTCAGCTACCAGAAACTCGAACGCATCGCCAAGAACAAGGAGAGTCGACAGAACGCCCGCCTCGGCATGCTGCGCAACGCCGTGCAACTGGGCGACAACAACGCCGTGATAGAAGTATCGGCACGCCTGCTGGCCGACCCCACCCTCTCGCCCGAACACGTCGCCACCGCCCGCTCGGCGCGCGCCAAGAGCTTCATCGCACGGGGCGACTCGGCACAAGCCGCCGGCGAATGGGAAAAACTCGCCGAAGACCCCCGCACCGAGACCGGAGCCCAATCGGCCTACCTCCTGGCCCAATACTACCATGACAAAGGCGACGACACCCAGGCCGAAGCCGTCGTCAACCAACTGCTCGAAAACGGCACCTCGCACCAGTACTGGCTGGCCCGCAGCTTCATCGTGCTGGCCGATGTCTATGCCCGCCGGGGCGACACCTTCAAAGCACGCCAATACCTGCTGAGCCTGCAAAACAACTACACCGCCGATGACGACATCAAAGAACGGGTCGCCGTCCGCCTCGAAAAACTTGAAACCACAAACACCGACGCCCAATGAAAACCCGCTATATCACCCCCCTGCTCCTGGCCCTGCCCCTCCTCGGCGCAACCGCCCAGACCTCCAACAAATCATCACTCCAACGCGCCGTAACCATCGAGAAGGAGTTTACCCCCATCGTGCAGGACGCCTCGAAAATCAACGTCATGCCCGAGATGGAAGTGTCGGCCTCGGAACGTCCCGACATCAAATACACCGAGTGGAAAAGCGCCCGCGACGAAGCACCCACCCTCGACACGCTCGCGGCCGGAAAAGGAGGCGTCGAAGCCCCCGACCACCAACGGGGATATGCCCGGATAGAGATGGGCAACTACCTCAACATCAATGCCAACGCCGGCGTGCGTATCATCGACAAGTCGCGAGACCAACTGCTCTTGTGGTATCGGCACAACTCGACCAACGGCACCCTCTCTTACCTCACCGACAACGAAAAGACCCACCAGCGCCGCAACGACAACAAACTGCATCTGGCCTATACCCACACCTTCGACCGCGCCACCTGGAACACATCGGCCTACTACCGCTACAACGGGTTCAACTACTACGGCATGCCCCTCTACGACGTCGATAAAAACCGACTCACGGGGCTCAGCACCACCACCGACCAGCAGACCGTGCAACACTACGGCATCGACACCCGCATTACCTCAAAACCCAACCGCCACATCAACTACACCGCCGAGATAAGCTACCGGGGCTACAACAGCGACCTGGGACTCTTCTACGGACAGCGCGGCGTGCTCGAAAACCACCTCTCCACCCGCATCGACGGCAACGCGCCCCTCGGCAAGCACTACAACATAGGCGTCGCCGTGGGCATGGACAACCTCATCTACAACCGCACCGCGAGAGAAAACTACACCGTGCTGCACGCCAACCCCTATTTCGGCATCGAAAAAGAGCACCTGAAATTCAAGGCCGGCGTGCTCATCGACCTGTCGATTCACGACAACACCATCTTCCGCATCGCCCCCGACGTGCAGCTGGAATGGGAATTTGAGAAACTCTGGTTTCTCTACACCAGCCTCACCGGAGGCAAGACCCTCAACACCTGGGAAAAGATGAGCACCGTCACCTCCTACGTCGACCCCAGCAGCCCGATGAACAATACCTACACGCCGGCCGATTTCACCGTGGGGTTGCGCACCGCCACCTTCAAGCAGCTGCACTTCACCCTCTACGGGGGCATCAAGTACAGCATCGACGCCCTCTTCGACTACCGCCGGCAATACATCGAAGCCACCGGCACCAGCAGCCGCCTCACCCGCCCCGTCGTCAGCTTCTACGCCGCCGACGCCTATGCCTGGAAAGCCGGCTTCGAGATACAATACAACCCGAGAGACTTCTTCCACGCCCACCTCGTTTGGGAACACAACGAGTGGCGCAACAAAGCCGGGAAACAACGCATACTCTCGGCTCAACCCCGCAACGAGTGGAAAGCCGGCGTAACGGTGGTGCCCATTCGCCCGCTCGACATCTCGGCCGACCTCTACTTTGCCGACGGCCTCGGATACCGCAACCGCGTAGAGGGCATGGTCGACTATCCCTCGTCGGGAAACCTGCCCAACATCGTCACCCTCAACCTCGGCGCCATCTACCGCCTCAACAAGCACATACACTTCTCGGCACAGTTCAACAACCTGCTCTCAAAACGCACCGACCTCTATTACGGAATGCCGGCACAACGCTTCCATTTCCTCCTGGGAGCAGGCGTCGTTTTCTGAGATTTTAGAACCATAAAAAAAATTTTAACGACAAAATAGCTGACTGTCAATCGCTTTTTTTCTACTTTTGCAGGCGAAAATAAAAGAAGCGACAGAAAATGCCGAAGAATTTAGTCATTGTAGAGTCGCCTGCCAAGGCAAAAACGATTGAAAAATTTTTAGGAAAAGACTATAAGGTCCTATCGAGTTACGGCCATATCCGAGACCTGAAAAAGAAAGATTTCAGCGTCGACGTAGACCACGACTTCACCCCCATATACGAAATCCCCTCCGACAAGAAGCACCTCGTCGAAACCCTCAAAGCCGAAGCCGCCAAAGCCGACATGGTGTGGCTCGCTTCCGATGAAGACCGCGAAGGAGAAGCCATCGCCTGGCACCTCTACGAGGTACTCGGGCTCAACCCCGAAAAGACCCGGCGCATCGTCTTCCACGAAATCACCAAAAGCGCCATACTCAACGCCATCGAGCACCCCCGCAACATCGACATCGACCGCGTCAACGCCCAGCAGGCCCGCCGCGTGCTCGACCGCATCGTGGGCTTCGAGCTCTCGCCCGTGCTGTGGAAAAAGGTGAAACCCGCCCTCTCGGCCGGCCGCGTACAATCGGTCGCCGTGCGCCTCATCGTCGAGCGCGAGAAAGAGATAGAACAGTTCCGCAGCGAAGCCGCCTACCGCGTGGTAGCCACCTTCGCCGTAGCCACACCGGAGGGAGAATCCGTCGAGATGAAAGCCGAGCTCAACACCCGACTCAAAACCAAAGAAGAGGCCCTCGCCCTGCTCGAAGCCTGCCGCGACGCCCGCTTCACCATCGAAGAGGTGCAGGTAAAGCCCGCCCGCAAATCGCCCGCCGCCCCCTTCACCACCTCGACCCTGCAACAGGAAGCCTCGCGCAAACTGGGGCTCTCGGTGGCACAGACCATGATTATCGCCCAACGCCTCTACGAGTCGGGATTCATCACCTACATGCGTACCGACTCGGTCAACCTCTCGACCCTCGCCCTGGGGACCTCCAAAAACGAGATTCTCAACAACTGGGGCGAAGCCTACCTCCACACGCGCAACTATCACACCAAGACCAAAGGCGCCCAAGAAGCCCACGAGGCCATACGCCCCACCTACATCGACCATCACGACATCGAAGGGTCGGCACAGGAAAAACGGCTCTACGAGCTCATTTGGAAACGCACCATCGCCTCCCAGATGAGCGACGCCGAAATAGAAAAGACCACAGCCGTCATCGACATCTCGGGGCGCAAGGAGAAATTCATCGCCACGGGCGAAGTACTGAAATTCGACGGTTTCCTGCGCGTCTACAACGAGTCGACCGACGACGAAAGCGAGAACGGCGAAGGCAACGGCAAAATGCTGCCGCCCCTCTCGACCGGAGCCACCCTGCCGGCTCTCACCGTCGAAGCGACCGAACGCTTCACCCAACGGCCGCCCCGCTACACCGAAGCCTCGCTCGTGCGCAAACTCGAAGAGCTGGGCATCGGCCGCCCCTCGACCTACGCCCCCACCATATCGACCATACAGCAACGCGAATATGTGGAACGCGGCGACCGTCCCGGTACCGAACGCGCCTACAACACGCTCACCCTCTCGCTCAAAAGCGGGAAAATCACCGATAAGGAAAAGACCGAAATCGTCGGAGCGGAAAAAGGCAAACTGTTGCCCACCGACATCGGTATCGTCGTCAACGACTTCCTCACCGAGCATTTCCCCGACATACTCAACTACAACTTCACGGCACAGGTCGAAAGAAAGTTCGACGAAGTGGCCGAGGGCAAAATCGAGTGGAACAAGTCAATCGACGACTTCTACAAACTCTTCCACCCCGTGGTCGAAGACGCCCTCTCGCTGCGACTCGAACACCGCGTGGGCGAACGCCAGCTCGGCACCGACCCCAAGAGCGGACGCCCCGTGTCGGTGAAGATAGGCCGCTTCGGCCCCCTCGTGCAAATCGGGCTCCCCGAAGACAAGGAAAAACCCCTCTTCGCCTCGCTGCAAAAGGGCCAATCGATCAACACCATCACCCTCGACGAGGCCCTCAAACTCTTTGACCTGCCCCGCACGCTGGGCGAGTACGAAGGCCAAACCATCACCGTGTCGACCGGCCGCTTCGGCCCCTACGTCCGCCACAACGGCAAATATGTATCGCTGCCCAAAGAGTACGCGCCGCAGACCGTCACCTACGACGAAGCCGTGGCCCTCATCGAGAAAAAACGCGAAGAAGAGAAAAACCGCCTCATCAAGAGTTTCCCCGAAAACAGCGACCTCGAAATCCTCAACGGCCGCTTCGGCCCCTACATCGCCTACAAGGGCAAGAACTACAAGATACCCAAAGGCACCCAGCCCGAAGGACTGTCGAGCGACGACTGCCTGAAAATCATCGAGAGCGACAGCCAGCCCAAAGCCAAACCCCGCCGGGCACCCCGCAAGAAATAAGAGACAAGGGTGGGAGGGAAGCTCCCGCCACAAGGGCACGATAGAAGAAAGGCATCGGATTTTTCCGATGCCTTTCTTATTATATCCCCAAACAAAGAAAAGAGCACAAAAGATAGAGCCGGAGAGGGGCTGAGTAATTACGGCTCGGGCTGCGAGAGCAGCAGCTCCTCCACGCGGTCGAGAATAGGGTAGAGGTCGGCCAGCGTCTCGGCCCGCAACATGGCAATGCGTGTCTCGCGGAAGTGGGGAATACCCTTGAAAAGCGGAGTGGCCGCCAGGTGGCGCCGTATGTGCAGAATGCCGCGACGCTCGTCGAGCCGCGCGACGCTCTCGCGCAACTGGCGCCGCAAGACCTCCATCTTGGCACTCACCGGCAAGGGGGTGACGGAGCCGTCGCGCAGATACTGTTTCATCTCACCGAAAATCCACGGCGCCCCTATCGAGGCCCGGCCCACCATCACGCCGTCGACCCCGTAGCGGTCGAACGCCTCGCGCGCCTTCTCGGGCGTGGTGATGTCGCCGTTGCCGATAATGGGAATCGTCATGCGGGGATTCTCCTTCACCCGTCCGATGAGCGACCAGTCGGCCTCGCCCGTGTACATCTGGCTGCGGGTGCGGCCGTGAATGGCCAGGGCGGCAATGCCGCAATCCTGCAACTGCTCGGCCAGCTCCACGATGATGCGCGAGTCGTGGTCCCAGCCCAGGCGGGTCTTCACCGTCACGGGCAGCTTCACCGCCTGCACCACCGCCCGGGTGATGGCCAGCAGCTGCGGCACGTTGCGCAACATGCCCGACCCGGCACCCTTGCCGGCCACCTTCTTCACCGGGCAACCGAAGTTGAGGTCGATGACATCGGGTCGCGCCGCCTCGCAGATGCGCGCCGCCTCGACCATCGAGTCGACGTCGCGGCCGTAAATCTGTATCGCCACCGGCCGTTCGGCCTCGGCAATGGAGAGCTTGGCCTGGGTCTTCCCCACGAAACGAATGAGGGCGTCGCTCGACACAAACTCGGTCGTCACCATGTCGGCGCCGAACTCCTTGCACAGGAGGCGGAAGGGGCCATTGGTCACATCTTCCATCGGAGCGAGGAAGAGCGGGCGTTCACCCAAATCGATTGTCCCGATTTTCATGCTGTCACAAATTAGGAATTGAACTGCAAAAATAGCACATTTTCAGCACGGCGCCGCCGCTCCCCGCCGAAAAACGAAACCCGGGTTCCCCGCGACACCCCGAACGGCCTCCCGGCCAAAACGCGAAAAGCGGCCGAAATCGTCGTAATGCGACGGTTTTTTATCACCATCTCTTTTTTTTTATTACTTTTGCAACGCTTAATAGGGTAAATTACCGCCCCAAATCGAAAAAAACGATGGAATATAATTTCAGAGAAATCGAACAGAAGTGGCAAAAATACTGGAAAGAGAACCACACCTACCACGTCACCGAAAACCCGGACAAACCCAAATACTATGTGCTGGACATGTTTCCCTACCCCTCGGGAGCCGGCCTGCATGTAGGCCACCCGCTCGGGTATATCGCCTCGGATATTTACGCCCGCTTCAAACGACTCAAAGGATTCAACGTGCTGCACCCCATGGGCTACGACGCCTACGGGTTGCCCGCCGAACAATATGCCATACAGACGGGACAACACCCCGCCATCACCACCGAAAAGAACATCAACCGTTATCGCGAACAACTCGACAAAATCGGGTTCTGCTTCGACTGGGACCGTGAGATACGCACCTGCGAACCCGAATACTATAAATGGACGCAGTGGGCCTTCATACAGATGTTCAACAGTTACTACGACAACAACGAGCAGAAGGCACTCCCCATCAACACCCTCATCGAAGCCTTCGAGACCAACGGTACCGAAGGGCTCAACGTCGCCTGCTCCGAAGAACTCACCTTCACCGCCGACGAGTGGTGCGCCATGAGCGAGGAGGAGCAGCAGAAAACCCTGCTCAACTACCGCATCGCCTACCTCGGCGACACGATGGTGAACTGGTGCCCCCAATTGGGGACCGTGCTGGCCAACGACGAAGTGAGCGAAGGGCTCTCGGTGCGCGGCGGATACCCCGTCGAGCAAAAGGTGATGCGCCAGTGGTGCCTCCGCGTCTCGGCCTATGCCCAACGCCTGCTCGACGGCCTCGACACCATCGACTGGACCGACTCCCTCAAAGAGACCCAGCGCAACTGGATAGGCCGCTCCGAAGGTGCCGAGATGGAGTTCAAGGTCGTCAACAGTGACGTCACCTTCACCATCTTCACCACCCGCGCCGACACCATCTTCGGGGTCACCTTCATGGTACTCGCCCCCGAAAGCGAATATGTGGCACAGGTAACCACCCCCGCACAGAAAGCCGCCGTCGACGCTTACCTCGACCAAATCAAGCACCGCACCGAACGCGAACGCATGATGGACCGCAGCGTGACCGGTGTCTTCTCGGGCGCATACGCCGTCAATCCCCTCAACGGGAAAGAGATACCCATCTGGATAAGCGACTATGTACTGGCCGGCTACGGTACCGGCGCCATCATGGCCGTACCCGCCCACGACAGCCGCGACTACGCCTTTGCCAAGCACTTCGACCTGCCCATCATTCCCCTCATCGAGGGCTGCGACGTGTCGCAGGAGAGCTTCGACGCCAAAGAGGGCATCATGATAAACTCCTGCGGCAACGGGCTCGACCTCAACGGGCTCACCGTGAAAGAGGCCATCGCCAAGACCAAAGCCTTCATCAAGGAAAAAGGACTGGGACGCGTCAAGGTCAACTACCGCCTGCGCGACGCCATATTCAGCCGCCAGCGCTACTGGGGCGAACCCTTCCCCGTCTACTACAAAAACGGGCTACCCTACATGCTCGACGAGAGCCGTCTGCCCCTGCTGCTGCCCGGCATCGACAAGTTCCTCCCCACCGAACAGGGCGAGCCCCCATTGGGACGCGCCAAGAACTGGGAAACCGAGGAGCACTTCCCTCTCGAGCTCTGCACCATGCCGGGATTTGCCGGTTCGTCGGCCTACTACCTGCGTTACATGGACCCGCACAACGACGCCGCCCTCGTATCGGAGGAGGCCAACACCTACTGGCGCAACGTCGACCTCTATGTGGGAGGCACCGAGCACGCCACGGGACACCTCATTTACAGCCGCTTCTGGAACAAGTTCCTCTATGACATCGGCATCGTGTGCGAAGACGAGCCCTTCAAGAAACTCGTCAACCAGGGCATGATACAGGGACGCTCCAACTTCGTGTACCGCATCAAGGACACCAACACGTTTGTCTCCTACAACCTCAAAGACCAATACGATACCACCCCCATACACGTCGACGTAAACATCGTCAGCAACGACGTGCTCGACCTCGAAGCCTTCCGCAACTGGCGCCCCGACTACAAAGACGCCGAGTTTGTGCTCGAAGACGGCCGCTACATCTGCGGCTGGGCCGTGGAGAAGATGTCGAAGTCGATGTTCAACGTCGTCAACCCCGACGACATCGTCGAACGCTACGGCGCCGACACGTTGCGTCTCTACGAGATGTTCCTCGGCCCCATCGAGCAGAGCAAACCGTGGGACACCAACGGCATCGACGGCGTGCACCGTTTCCTCAAAAAATTCTGGAACCTCTTCTTCGATGGCGACAACCTCGCCCTCACCGACGGCAAACCCTCGAAAGAGGAACTCAAAAGCCTGCACAAGCTCATCAAGAAAGTGAGCGGCGACATCGAGACCTTCTCCTACAACACCTCGGTGAGCGCCTTCATGATA
The DNA here is from genome assembly GCA_900542765.1 of uncultured Porphyromonadaceae bacterium. Classification (GTDB taxonomy): domain Bacteria; phylum Bacteroidota; class Bacteroidia; order Bacteroidales; family UBA11471; genus Caccoplasma; species Caccoplasma merdavium. Next base: position 27,409 of record UQOX01000017.1, read on the forward strand.
TGCATCAATGAGCTTACTGCCCTGAAATGCCGCAACCGCCAGATACTCGAACCCATCGTCGTGCTGCTCGCGCCGTTTACCCCGCACCTGAGCGAAGAGCTGTGGCACACGCTGGGGCACACCACCTCGGTGTGCGACGCCCAGTGGCCGACCTACAACGAAGAGTACCTCAAAGAAGACACGGTCAACTATGCCGTCTCGTTCAACGGCAAAGTACGCTTCAACCTCGAATTCCCGGCCGATGCGTCCCGCGAAGCCATCGAAGAGGCGACCTTGGCTCACGAAAACTCGGCCAAGTGGCTCGACGGCAAAAGCATCAAGAAGGTCATTGTCGTACCCGGAAAACTCATCAACATCGTGGTCGGATAATCTCCCTCCACCTCACATCATTTCAACCGAGGCCGCGCAAACATGTGCGGCCTCGGTTTTTTTGTCCCCCCCCACCAAAGAAAAGCCCACCGGCAACACGCCTTCGCCCCAAACCGCCACCCGACAAAACGCGAGCTGAAAACACAAGAGACTCCCGCAACGCCCCCAGCCACACCCCAAAGCAGGGGAGGAGGAATGTCGTCGGGGAGAAAAGAGAGGAGTGGGGGAGAGCCGTTCGTGAAACAGGATTGTCACACCGTCGTCACCGAAACGTCAAACATTTGTATTTTCCCTGTATTAAGAATTCCCGACTTTTGCCGTCGGAAAAATTATGGGAATCAAATGAAACGCTACACAAAAATCATCATCGCTGCCACACTCATCACCCTCCTGCCGGCCACGGCTTGGTGTGCCGTCATAAAAGGTACCGTGAGAGACCTCTCCTCGGGAGAGCCGCTTGCCGGTGCCACCGTATCGGTCTCGGGAACGACCATGGCCGCCTTCACCGACGAAAACGGACTTTTCGTCCTCAACAAACTCAAAGCCGGCACCTACACCCTCATCGTCAACTACCTCTCTTACCAGACCCTCACCCTCGCCGACCAACAGGTCGTCGAAAGCACCCCGCTCACCCTCGACATACGGCTCAAAGCCGACGACCAGAACCTCGACGAGGTCGTCGTCGTGGGACAGATGCGCCGCAACACCGAACTGGGCATGATTGCCGCCACCAAGACCAGCCTCGTGATACAGAGCGGCGTGTCGTCGCAACAGATAAAGATAGCCCAGGACAAGGACGCCTCCGAAGCCATACGCCGCGTGCCGGGCATCAGCCTCATCAACGACAAGTTCGTGATGGTGCGCGGCCTCTCCGAACGCTATAACAACGTGTGGATAAACGGTAGCGCCGTGCCCAGCACCGAAGCCGACTCGCGCGCCTTCTCGTTCGACATCATACCCAGCTCGCAGCTCGAAAACATCGCCATCGTCAAATCGCCCGCCCCCGAATACCCGGCCGATTTCAGCGGCGGATTTATCCTGCTCACCACCAAGGACCTCCCCGCCGAGAACAACTTCACCCTCTCGGTAGGCGGCAACATCAACGACGCCACCCACTTCCGCGACTTCCAATACAACAAGGGGAGCCGCACCGACTTCCTCGGCTTCGACAACGGCCTGCGCGCCCTGCCCGGCGGCATCGACGCCACCCTCAACCCCATCGCCGGCAACGGCGTCGACCTGCAAGGCAACGGGTTCAACAACGACTGGCGGGTGCGCACGATGAAGCCCGTGGGCGACCTCAGCCTCAGCGCCGACGTGAGCCGCATACGCCGCCTCGCCGACGGCGGAAAGCTGGGACTCATCGGCGCCCTCAATTACAGCAACAGCTACAAGACCTTCCTCGACATGGAAAACTCGCTCTTCGGCGCCTACGACACCGAGAACGACCGCAGCAATTACCTGCGCCACAGCCAGGACGACCAGTTCAACCACACCGCCCGCATCGGTGCCATGCTCAACCTCACGTTTGTCCCCGCCAAAGACAACAACCGCTTCGAGTTCAAAAACATCTTCAACCAGATAGGCACCGACCGCTATACCTACCGCACCGGTACCAGTGCCCAGAACAACCACGAAGAGAACGCCGAATACTATTACAGCAGCCGCACCACCTACAACGGCCAGTTCACCGGCAAACACACCTTCGAGAGCGACTACTTCGATTGGAGCGCCGGCTATGCCTACGCCAACCGCCTGCTGCCCGACCGCCGCAAATACCTCATCGACGACGCCCTCGAAACCGGCGTGCTCGCCCTCTCGACCGGCAACGACATCACCCGCGAGTTTACCCGCCTCGACGAACACATCGTCTCGGCCAACGCCAACTACCGCCACGACTTCGAGTGGGGCAGCTTCACCCCGGCACTCAAAGCCGGCGTCTACGGCGAATACCGCACCCGCAGCTACCGCACCCGCAGCTTCATCTACAACTGGAATTACAGCCAGAACACCTTGCCCGACGGCTTCCGTTACATGGACCTCCCCAGCGAACTCCTCACCGACGGGAACTACGGCGCCGACAAGCTCTACCTGCTCGAAGAGCTCAAAATGCGCAACAACTACGACGGCAACAACCTGCTGGGAGCCGGATATGTGGGCGTGAACCTGCCGTGGAGAGGCTTCAACCTCTACGCCGGCGTGCGCTTCGAGCACAGCGACATGGAGCTCATACGCAACACCCGCGACTACGAGGTGAGCCCGCAGAGCACCCACTACATCTACGACGACCTCTTCCCCTCGGTCAACGCCACCTACAAGTTCAACGACGAGCACCAGTTGCGCGCCTCCTACGGCAAGTCGGTCAACCGTCCCGAGTTCCGCGAGGTATCGCCCTCGGTCTTCTACGACTTCGACCTGGCCTCGAACGTGCAGGGCAACACCGAGCTGCGCCCCTGTTATGTGCAGAACTTCGACCTGCGCTACGAATGGTACCCCACCAAAGGTGAACAAATCTCGGTAGCCCTCTTCTACAAACACTTCGACGACCCCATCGAGTGGACCTACACCGTGGCCGGCGGTACCGACCTCGTCTACTCCTACCGCAACGCCGACGGCGCATACAGCTACGGCCTCGAAGTAGACCTGCGCAAGAACCTCGCCTTCCTGGGAATGCCCTCGTTCGACTTCGTCTTCAACGGCGCCCTCATCAAGAGCCTCGTGGAGTTTCCCGAAGGCGACCGCGAGAAAGACCGCCCCATGCAGGGCCAGTCGCCCTACCTCATCAACACCGGCCTCTCCTACCGCCACGAGAAGAGCGGCATCACCGCCGCCCTCTTCTACAACCGCATAGGCAAACGCATCGCCGGCGTGGGCCGCTACCTCGGCAGCTCGGGCAACGAAGAGACCGTGCGCATACCCGACTCCTACGAGATGCCCCGCGACGTCATCGACCTGAGCCTCTCCTGGAAAGCCAAGAAACACTGGGAGATAAAACTGGGTATCCGCGACCTGCTGGCCGACAAGGTCACCTTCATGCAACTCGACGAGGTGACGACAAAGACGGGCGAGACCAAGGTCGTCGAAGAGATAACCCGCCAATACCGCCCGGGACGCAACTTCAACCTATCGGTCGGCTACACCTTCTGAAACATTCATAAACAACCATAACCGGGTTTCTGCTCCAAGAAACCCACAAACCCAAAAAGAAAAAACATGAAATCGAAAAAATTTCTCAACTGGGCTTTCATCGCCCTCCTGTGCGGAGCCATAACCGCATGCAACAACGACGATGACAACAACGGCGTCGACGACGGAAAAGACCAAGGCAGCAGCAGCCTCGTATTCGACGGCAACGTCATCGGCAACGGCGACCAGGAATTTGTCTTCTCGGGCAAAGAGACCCTCGCCCAAGGCACCTACCTGCTCAAAGGCTGGGTCTACATCGCCGACGGCGCCGAACTCACCATCGAGCCGGGTACCATCATCAAAGGCGACAAGCAGACCAAAGCCGCCCTCATCGTAGAGCCCGGCGGAAAACTCTATGCACAGGGTACTGCCGACAAACCCATCGTCTTCACCTCGGAAGAGGCCAAGGGCAACCGTCGTCCCGGCGACTGGGGCGGACTCATCATCTGCGGTAACGCCCGCAACAACCAGGGGCAGATGCAAATCGAAGGCGGCCCCCGCACCAAACACGGCGGCAGCAACGATGCCGACAACTCGGGCATCATCAGCTATGTGCGCGTGGAATTTGCCGGCTATCCCTTCGAGCGCGACAAGGAAATCAACGGCGTCACCTTCGGCTCGGTAGGTAGCGGCACGCAAGTCGACCATGTGCAGGTATCGTACTGCAACGACGACTCCTACGAATGGTTCGGCGGCACGGTCAACGCCAAATACCTCGTGGCCTACAAAGGGTGGGACGACGAGTTCGACACCGACAACGGCTTCTCGGGCAAAGTGCAGTTCTGCCTCAGCGTGCGCGACTCCCGCATCGCCGACACCTCGCAATCGAACAGCTTCGAGTCGGACAACTGCGCCGACGGTGCCGCCATCGACCCCTACACCACCGCCACGTTCAGCAACATCACCTTCATAGGACCCAAGGCCGTCGATGCCAACTTCGAGAACACGACCGACTACATCAACGGCGGTGAAGTATATCCCAACAACGGTTCGGCCCTCGGACGCTTCCAGGCCGCCATGCAGATACGCCGCAACAGCCGCCTCAACTGCTTCAACTCCATCGCCATCGGGTACCCCATCGGCCTCATTCTCGACAACCAGAAGGGCGACACGCAAAGCGCCGCCACCAACGGGCTGCTCAAACTCCAAAACATCTGGTTTGCCGACATGGACGTTACCGGCAGCGACGCCAACAAATCTTACGACGACGTGCTGGTAACCGGCTACGACGGCGACGGGAAACCCATCTACGACAACACCCAAACCTCTTTTTCGAGCCGCTTCTTCCTCGCCCAGTCGGGCAACAAGGTGAGCACGCTCGATGAGATGAACCTCTCCGGCGCCGAAACCGCCGTAGGCACCAACTACCGTCCCGCTGCCGGCAGCCCGCTGCTCTCGGCCGCCTCGTTCACCGACGGCAAACTCGCCTCGATGCAACAGGTAAGCTACATCGGAGCCTTCGACGCCAACGACAACTGGATTGACGGGTGGACCGAATTTGATCCCCAAAACGCCGACTATTGATCAATCGTCCTCAAAATTTTCATACCACTCGCACTCCACACCCCCGGCCGTGACGGCCGGGTTTTTTTTGTCTTTGTCGCAAAAAAACAGAGAGCGAAAAATCTTTTGGTTTACCGAGTATCCCTTGCCATTTCCAACAGGGGAAACGAAGATGACATTTGCTTTCACACGAGAGAAGAAAGGGACGGCCGCATCAACAACCCGCCTCCTTTCGGAACGCGAATATGAATTTGTAACAAATCGGTGACATAACGGTTTCCCAAAATTTCCCTTCTTGTTTTTTAAATTATGTAAATTACTGAACAAAAGCTATTTATATATTTATCGGCATTCTGTTACTATTTTCATTTTTAATCCGTATCTTTGTGCATTCAAGACAAAACAACCTCTAAACCTTACTTTGTCATGACTTTGAAATTGACTCCCCGCGACATTTGGAACGAGGTAAAAGACTACACCATCATTACCTTGGGATTGATGTGCTACACGTTCGGGTGGACGGCGTTTCTCGTCTCCAACGAAATCGTAACCGGCGGCGTGACCGGTCTGTCGGCCATCATCTACTTCGGCACCAACATACCCGTGCCCGTATCCTATTTTGCCATCAACGGCATACTGCTCATCGCCGCCATTCGGGTCATCGGGTGGCAATATTGCATACGCTCCATCTTCGGCGTCGTCATGACGACCATTCAACTATCGATTTGGGCCTATTACATCAAAGAGCCCCTCATCAAGGACGAGCCCTTCATGTCGTGCATCATCGGCGGCATCATGCTCGGCGTGGGCATCGGCTTGGCCTTCACCCGCAACGGCAGCACGGGAGGTACCGACATCATTGCCGCCATCATCAACAAGTACAAACCCATCACGCTGGGCCGAAGCATTCTCTATTGCGACCTGCTCATCATCTCCTCGTCCTACATGCTCTTCCACGACCTCGAAAAAATACTCTTCGGTTTCGTGGTACTGGCCGTCTCGACCTACTCGTGCGACCTGCTCATCAACGGTATCAGACAGTCGATACAGCTGCTCATCTTCTCTGAGAAATACGAGGAAATCGCCGACCACATCAACCGCGACATCAACCGCGGCGTAACCATTCTCGACGGCATGGGCTGGTACTCGAAACAACCCAAAAAAGTGATTGTCGTCCTGGCCAAACGCACCGAGTCGACCAGCATCTTCCGCCTCGTGAAACAAATCGACAGCCATGCCTTCATCTCCCAATCGAACGTCATCGGCGTCTATGGCGAAGGCTTCGACAAGATAAAAACATAATCGCCCGCACCCCATGCCGTACAATAATAGCGGGCCAAACATCGTTATTATCGTATGAAACAACTTGTATTTGCCACCAACAACGCCCATAAACTCGACGAAGTGCGAAACATCGTGGGCGACACGTTCGACATTCTCAGCCTCGAACAAATCGGTTGCCACGACGACATCGAAGAGACGGCCGACACCTTCGAAGGCAATGCCCTCATCAAAGCCCGCTACATCAAGGAAAAATACGGCTACGACTGTTTTGCCGACGACTCGGGCCTCGAAATAACCGCCCTCGGCGGTGCCCCCGGCGTCTTCTCGGCCCGCTTCTCGGGCGAAGCCCACAACTCCGAAAAAAACATGGACAAGGTGCTCTCCCTCATGCAGGGGGCGAGCGACCGCTCGGCCCGTTTCCGCACCGTGGCCGCCCTTGTCATCGGCAACCGGGAATACACCTTCGAAGGCGAAATCAAAGGGCAGATTCTCGAAGAGCGCAGGGGAAAAGGCGGATTCGGCTACGACCCCATCTTCCTGCCCGAAGGCGAAACCCTCACGTTTGCCGAGATGAGTGAAACACAGAAAAACGCCATCAGCCACCGCGCCCGTGCCATGAAGAAACTGGCCGACTTCCTCCTCGCAAACTCATGAAAAAACTCCTGCTCATACTGCTTGCCTGCATCGGATTCCTGTCGGCCGGCGCCATTCAGCCGGTGGGAGAGTGGGAAATCCACGCCACCTTCCGCACCCCCAAACAGATATGCGAAGGTTCCGAAAAAATATTTTTCCTCGCCGACAACTCCCTGTTTTCCTACGGCAAGGTCGACAGGGAGATGCGAGAACTCTCGCGGCTGAACATTCTCTCCGACAACCGCATCGCCCGCATCGCCTCGCAAGACGAGAACGACATGCTGGTCGTCATCTACGACAACAGCAACATCGACCTCATCGACATGGCCAACGAACGGGCCTACAACCTGCCCTACATCAAGAACGCTTCACTCACGGCCAAGGGCATCAACGACATCTCTTTCTACGGCGACGAGACCTATCTGGCCACCGACTTCGGCATCGTCGTGCTCAACAACGACAAAAAAGAGATAAAGACCACCTACACCTTCAACGAAAAGATACGCACGGCCGCCCGACAGGGCGATTACCTCTACTGCATACGGGCCGACTACTCGCTCTACCGCTGCCGGGTCGACGGCATACCCTATGACATCAACAGCTGGGAAAAACTCCGGAACTCCTACATCACGCAGATACGGCCCTTCGCCGACGGTCTGTTCCTGCTGCACCAGAACGGCAACCTCTACCACCTCGGCAACGGCGACGAAACCACCACCCTGTTCATGTCCGACAACCGAACCCTGAAAATAGAGACACACGACGAACGTCTGCTCCTGTTTACCAACGACAACGAAGCCTATCTCTACGACAACAACCTGCAACTCACCTCCCATATCCGGTTCGACGACAGCGGACATGCTCCCGCCGACGTAACCGGGAACAACCGCCAGAACCGCTTGTGGATAATCGACAACGAATCGGTGGCCGCCCTGAAATACGACGCATCGGCCGTTCTTGCACAAGAACTCGAAATACCCTGCAACACCTATCAGAAGGTTTACGACCCCTTCTCGCTCACCATCGACCACGGCCGCGTATATGTGGCCACGGCAGGTGTGGGTTACCTCAATGACGAACAAGACATCGAAGGATACATCTCGATACTCGAAAACGGCACCTGGACAAACATCTTCCCCTCGGAGGTGCCCACTTCGAAACACCCCGATTACACATGGGGCAACCTTTACAACGTCACCATCGACCCCGACGATAAAAACACCTTCTATGTGGGTAGCTGGTTCGAGGGGCTCTACCGCTTCAAAAACAACAGTTACGACACCCGTTGGAACGACGAAAACAGCACCATCGGCAACGCCTCGAACTGGGCCTATAAAGCCGGATACACCGCGTTTGACAAAGATAAGAAACTCTACGTCATCACCTTCAACGAAGAGAGCGGTCTCTCGGTCATGCGCCGCGATGAGACCTGGTACCGGCTCGACTATGACGAGTTGAAAAACCAGCGCAACCTGAGCCAGATACTCATTCCCGAGAAATCCTCGGCCAAATGGGTGGTGTGCCCCGCCTACAACTCCTTCGTCTTTGCCTTCAATGACAACGGCACCGAGGAGACCTCCGACGACCAGACCCGCAAATTCACCACCTTCACCGACCAGAACGGCGAAGGTATCGACGGAAACATCTTCTACGACATGGCCGAAGACCGGAAAGGCCAACTGTGGATAGCCACCAACCGAGGCCCCATCATCATCACCCGTCCCGACAATTTCGCCAGCAGCAACTTCACCTGCAACCGCATAAAGATAGCCCGCAACGACGGCACCAACCTCGCCGACTACCTGCTCAACGACGAAACGATACAGACCATCGCCATCGACGGCGCCGACCGCAAATGGTTCGGCACCCGCAACTCGGGCGCCTATCTCGTCTCCAAAGACGGGCAGGAAACCATCTATCATTTCACGGCCGACAACTCACCGCTCCCCTCCGACAACATCTACGACATTGCCGTGCACCCCGAGACGGGAGAGGTGTTCTTTGCCACCGAAGGCGGCCTTGCCTCCTTCCGGGCCGAAGCCACCGAACCGCAAAGCGACTATTCCGACGTCTATGTGTTCCCCAACCCGGTACGACCCGACTACGAAGGCTCCATCACCATCACCGGCTTGCAGGAAAACTCCCTCGTGAAAATCACCGACACGGCCGGAAACCTCATTTATCAAAACTACTCGACCGGCGGACAACTCGTGTGGAACGGGCTCACTCGCAGCGGTGACCGTCTGCGCAGCGGCATCTATCTCGTCTTCGCATCGGTCGACAACGGGGGAGAGGGAGTCGTCGCCAAGTTTGCCGTCGTGCGGTAAACCTGCTTCTCCCCCGGTAAAAAGAAAAAAATTTCCGGAAAAATCAAAGCCACCCTTCGCGTTTGTACCACGCCACGGCCTCAGCCACACCCCGGTCGAGCCGATAGTCGGGCACAAAACCGAGCTCCTCGCGCGCAGCCGTCGTGTCGCACACCCAGTTGCGCTGTTTCATGATGCGGTACTTGTCGCGATTGAGCGTGCTCGACGCACCGACCAGCCCCGCCAGAAAACCCACGGCATAGCAGACGGCTTTGAGCAGAAACAGGGGAACACGCACCGGCACGACCACCCGCTTGTGCAACTCCCGCGCCACATGACGACGGAATTGCGACGAAGTATAGACATCGCCATCGGAGAGGAAATAGCCCCGTCGCTTCACCCCTTTGTCGACCGCCAGGAAAACCGCCTTCACCAAATCCTTGACATAAATAAACGTGAGCAGCTGACGCCGGTAACCGACCGAGAAGTCAAACCCCGCCTTGATGCTCTTCATCATCAGGTAATAATCCCTCTCGCGGGGACCATACACCCCGGTGGGACGCATAAAGACATACGGGAAATCGGGCAGCGACCGCAAAAACTCCTCGGCATGCAACTTGCTGCGGCCATAGAGCGTGTCGGGGTGGGGCACATCGTCGGGACGTATCGGGGTGTAGCCGCGTTCATCACCGGCACCCCAGGCTCCCAGGCTGCTCATCAGGATAAACTGGTCGGGAACCGTATCGGTCTCTATCAAAGCCTCGGCAAAATTTTTCACATACCCGTAGTTTATCTTTTCAAAATCGCGGCCGTCCCTGCACTTGGTAACCCCCAGGTTGTGAATGACAATATCCCATCGGCCGCACTCCGAAACCTGCCGGAGAAGTTCTTTTTTGAGTTCCTCCTTACGGGCGAAAGAAAGATTGACGAAGTGTATGCGCTCGTCACTCAGATAAGCCCGACTGGTCGAAGGGCGCACCCCCGCCCATGTCTCATACCCGCGACGCAAGGACTCTTCGACAAGAAAACCACCGATGAACCCACCGGCACCTGTTATCAAGACACGTTTCTGCATGGCTCCGAATAGAAAAAATCTGCGGTTAAAAGTACGACGATTTATCGATACAGCGTGTCGGAAAAGCGCTTTTTTATAATTTTTCGTTTGATAATAGACACAGTTCGATGATAATTACCATCTTTTAAAAAGATTAATGGCCGACTTTTCCTATATTTGCGCCTGTTATTTTTCACGGCATCTGATATTTCACTATCATTTCATTATGAAACAATACCAATTATTGAACAACATTTGCGGTTGGGTGGTCTTTGCGATTGCCGCCGTGACGTATATCCTCACGCTCGAACCGACGGCGAGCTTCTGGGATTGCGGAGAATTCATCTCGTCGGCCTACAAACTCGAAGTGGGACACCCGCCGGGAAACCCCATTTTCATGCTCACCGGCCGCTTCTTTGCCAATTTTGCATCGGACCCCTCGCAGGTCGCCTACATGATCAACCTCATGTCGGGACTGTTCAGCGCAGCCACCATATTGCTGCTCTTCTGGACCATTACCCACCTCACCCGCAAAATCATCGTGCGGGAAGGCAGTGAAATGTCACTGTCCCAAATGATTGTGATTCTCGGTTGCGGCGCCGTGGGCGCACTGGCCTACGCATGGAGCGACACCTTCTGGTTCTCGGCCGTCGAGGGCGAAGTCTATGCCTACTCGTCGTTCTGCACGGCGTTGGTATTCTGGCTCATTCTCAAATGGGAAGACATAGCCGACCGTCCGCATTCCGACCGTTACATCATACTCATTGCCTATGTCATAGGTATTTCCATCGCCGTGCACCTGCTCAACCTGCTTACCATTCCCGCACTGGTGCTGGTCTATTACTTCCGCAAGTTTTCCAACCCCACCACAAAAGGAGCCATCATTGCCCTGCTGCTCTCCTTCGCCGGTATCGCATTCCTGCTCTACGGTCTCGTACCGGGATTCGTAAAAGTGGCCGGTTGGGCCGAACTGCTGTGTGTCAATGTGCTCGGAATGCCCTTCAACTCAGGTGTCATTGTCTACTTCTTCGTCGTCATCGCCTGCATCACCTGGGGCATCTATGAAACCTACAAGCAAGACAACATCAACCGCTTGCGCTTCTCGTTCCTCATCAGTGTGATATTGGTGGGACTGCCCTTCATCAGCAGCAAAATATTCATCGGCATACTCATATCGCTGGTGTTGGCCTTCTTCCTCTTCTACAAGAAAGAGTTGCCCATACGCCTGCTCAACATGATACTGGTGTCGGTGCTGGTCATCTTCATCGGATACTCCTCCTACGCCATCATCGTCATACGTTCGTCGGCCAATACCCCCATGGACCAAAACTCGCCCGAAGACATCTTCGCCCTGGGCAGTTACCTCAACCGCGAACAATACGGTGACCGCCCGCTCTTCTACGGACAGACCTTCGTGGCCGACGTGGAACGGAAAGACGGTGTTCCCCTCTATGAAGAAGGGGCACCGATATGGGCCCGCGTCATCAAGACATCGGAAGATGAACCCGACCGCTATGAAATCATCGACCACAAACGCAACTACATCTACACCCCCGAACTCTGCATGTTCTTCCCCCGCATGTATAGCCCCGACAGCCGCCACATCGGCGCCTACAAGGAGTGGTCGAACTTCAAGGGGAAAAACGTGCGGGTTAACGGTCGCGTGACACGCAAGCCGACCTTCGTCGAGAACATGCGTTTCTTCATCGACTACCAAGTCAACTTCATGTATTGGCGTTACTTCATGTGGAACTTTGCCGGTCGCCAGAACGACATTCAAGGCAATGGCGATGCCGCATACGGAAACTGGATTACCGGTTTCAACTTCATCGACAAGTTCCTGGTGGGTGACCAGACGCTTCTCCCCACCGACCTGAAAGAGAACAAAGGCCGCAACGTCTTCTTCATGATGCCCCTGCTGCTGGGCCTGCTGGGCCTCTTCTTCCAACTCTATTCCGGCAAAAAAGGCATCGAAAGCTTCTGGGTGGTCTTCTTCCTCTTCTTCATGACGGGACTGGCCATTGTCATCTACCTCAACCAGACTCCTTACCAGCCGCGCGAACGTGACTACGCCTATGCCGGTTCGTTCTACGCGTTTGCCATCTGGATAGGACTCGGCGTGGCCGCCATCTACAAACTGTTGGCGAAGAAAATCAACCCCACCGTCGCAGCTGCCTTAGCCACCGTCGTGTCGCTCATCGTGCCGTTGCAAATGGTAAGCCAGACGTGGGACGACCACGACCGTTCGGGACGCTACACCTGCCGTGACTTCGGCAAGAACTACATCACCTCGGTCGACGAGAACGGTATCATCTTCACCAATGGCGACAACGATACCTTCCCCTTGTGGTATGCCCAGGAAACCGAAGGTTATCGCACCGACGTGCGCGTGTGCAACCTCTCTTACCTGCAAACCGACTGGTATGTGTCGCAAATGAAGTCGCAAGCCTATGAGTCAGAACCTCTCCCCATCTCGATGAAAGAGAGCCAATATGGCAACAAGAAACGCGAATATGCCTACATTCTCGACCGTGTCGACTATCCCGTATCGGTGAAAGCTGCCATGGAATATTTCCTCTCCGACTCGGAAAGAACCAAAAACATTCCCGGATATGGAAACATCAACCACCTGCCCACCGGCGAGCTCTATATCGACATCGACAAGGAGAAAATAGCCAAGTCGGGTATCGTGCCCAAAGGTTATGAAGACAAAATCGTCGACCGCATGAACCTCTCGTTCAGCAACAAAAATTCTCTCATGCTCAACGAGCTGGCCATCATCGACATGCTCAGCACCAATGCCGAGCAAGGCTGGAAACGACCCATCTATTTTGCCTCGACCGTCGACCCGTCGCTCTTCTCCGAAACCGACAAATACTTCATGCGCACCGGCATGGCCTACAAGATTGTTCCCGTGGATCTCCCCTCGAACCAAGGCCGCTACCAGGTCGACAGCGAAGAGATGTATGACAACGTCATGAACAAGTTCGTATGGGGTGGCATCGACACCAATCCCGACATCTACCTCGACGAAACCATTCGACGCATGTGCTACTCCTACCGCATCATGTTCATCGACCTCATCGACCAACTCATGCAAGAGGGCAAAGAAGAGAAAGCCTTGAAAGCTCTCGACTATTGCATGGAGAAAATACCCGACAGTGCCGTACCCCACAACTACATCTCCCTGCAATTGGCCATGGACTACTATTACCTGGGTCAAAACGAAAAAGGCAAAGCCCTGCTCACGAAAATCGGAGACAGCGCCCTGGAATACATTACATGGATAAACTCCCTCAGCGAGAACAAGAGACGCTCGGTACAACGCGACTATATCTACAACGAGAGAGCCTTGGTCGAACAGGTTATCCCCATGTTCTATCGTTTCGGTGATGAAGAGAGCGGTAAAAAATACCTCGAAAAAGCCTCCATTGCCGGTGCAAACATCAACCGATACCTGAAAATGAATGCCAACAGTTGATTCTTGAATCATACTCCCTTCTCAAAAAACTCTCTGCCGCAAAGCAGAGAGTTTTTTTATTTTTTTACTTATGACAAGAAGCCATGCAGCATTATCGGCAAAAACAACATCTACCTTATAACACAAACCGATACACGCTGTAACCATGTTCATAGAACGCCCTCCGCTTTTCTATCGCATGATGTTTCCCGAAACGATATGGAGACTTCCCTGCAAAGAAAAGACCATATACCTTACCTTCGACGATGGACCCGTTCCAGAAATTACTCCTTGGGTACTCAATCTGCTCGACTACTACCAGGTGAAAGCCACCTTCTTCTGTGTAGGCGAAAACGTGGCCCGCAACACCGAACTCTATGCCGAGATTCTCAAACGCGGACACCACACGGGCAATCACACGATGAATCACATTCAGGGCATGAAATACTCCATCAAGGATTATGTGCGCAATGTCGATGCCGCCAACGAACTGATTCAAAGTGCGCTGTTCCGCCCGCCACACGGGCACATGTGTTTCGGCCAGGCTCACGAACTGAGGCAGAAATACAAAATCATCATGTGGGACGTGGTCACCCGCGATTACAGTAAAAAACTGAGCGGCGAACAGGTTTTCAACAACGTGAAGAAATATACCCGCAACGGTTCCATCATCGTCTTCCACGACTCGTTGAAAGGACAGAAAAATCTGCGCTATGCCCTGCCCAAATCCATCGAATGGATAAAGAGCCAGGGCTACGCTTTCGGACTTTTATAGTTAATGATAAGTCCTTCTATAAAAAATAGAAAGACTTATTATAAATGTGTATAAGAAAATAAATATTCTTATATCAATTATATTTACTATTCAGTAAATCAAACTTTGAAATGAAGGTAGTATCATATGTGCTGAGTAAATCATTACTCATAAATATACTACTGATATTCTCCATTTTATAATTCACTTTAATTTTTGCTTCCAGTGTATTGAAATTTTTTACCGTTTGAAGCATGGCCCGATAATTCTCTTCCGGTATTCCTATTTCAACAGCCTCTTTCTCTCCGAGCGAAAAAACGACACTGTCGCCAAACACCAAATAATCGAACATTACAACATCGGGTATCGACCACACTTCATAAAACGAAAGAACATGCTCTCTCTGCTCAGCGGACAACTTATCCAAACAGGTATTGACCAGGTCTACATAGTCCGATACATACGACACATATACATCGGGAAGATTGTCTCTTTCTTCTTTTGAAAGGGTAGGAAGAAACAGCTTTCCCTCTCTTACTACCGGTTGGAGAAGCATACCGTAATAGATTCGCTCTTTCTGTAAGGAGACCGACGATTGCGGATCATACTTATATGAAAAAACTTCAACAGCATTTCTCTTTTCTCTATCACAAGAAAATACCATTGCTAACAAGCAGATGATTAAAGCAAAATTCCTATACATTATTATAATATTTTTATAAATATATAAAATTTTATTTTTATTGTTTACATAAAAACAAATAATAATGCATGCCTAATATATCTTTTATAAAGATAAAAAATTTGATATGTCAAGCATGCGCTGTATGGGTCGTATCGCCTTCTCTGCAACTTTCTTGTCTACGACAATTTCGGGGGTCTCGTCGCGCAGGCAGTCTCTCAGTTTTTCGAGCGTGTTCAGGCGCATGTAGTTGCATTCGTTGCAGGCACAGGTGCTGTCTTCGGGAGGAGCGGGAATGAACTCCTTGTCGGGACACTGTTTCTGCATCTCATGCAGGATACCCGACTCGGTAGCCACGATAAAGCGTTTCTTGTCCGATTTCACGGCATGTTTCAGCAGAGCGGCCGTAGAGCCCACCTTGTCGGCCAATTTCAGCAATACGGCCTTGCATTCGGGGTGAGCCAGCACATCGGCATCGGGATACTGCTTTTTAAGTTCCAGAATTTTGGCCACCGAAAATTGCTCGTGCACATGACAGGCACCGTTCCACAACAACATCTCGCGACCCGTGATGCTGTTGATGTAGTTGCCCAAATTACGGTCAGGACCGAAAATAATCTTTTCATCTTTCGGGAAACTCTCCACAATCTGACGGGCATTGGTCGATGTCACCACCACATCGGTATAAGCTTTGACGGCAGCCGACGTGTTTACATAGGAGATGACCGTGTAACCGGGGTGGGCTTCGACAAAACGGGCAAACTCATCGACCGGACAACTGTCGGCCAACGAACAGCCTGCCTCCATGTCGGGAACCAGTACCTTCTTGTCGGGACACAATATTTTGGCCGTCTCGCCCATGAAATGCACACCGCACATCACAATCACATCGGCATCGGTCTTGGCCGCCCATTGAGCCAATGCCAGGCTGTCGCCTACATAATCGGCCACGTCTTGTATTTCGTTGCACTGGTAATAGTGGGCAAGAATCACGGCGTTTTTCTCTTTACGCAGACGGTCGATTTCTTCAATCAAAGATTGTTGGTTCGACATCGATGGAGTAGGGTGACAAACATTCATCATATTATAATTTAATTTTTTCTTTAAAGAAGATTTTATGCTGATGATATTATCCTGTTGATAATGCTCGTAACTTTTTTTCTAATTATTTGCTTTTTCGGTTATGAAATGCCGTTATGCAGTTATAAAGAAGTTACAAACGCTATTTTTCTCTTATATAGAGCCGATTATGGATTTATTCCACATCGGTTTACAACGGGCAAAGTTATGAATTTTCTTTCATATACATGGTATATGGCGTTTTATTTGTACCCTCATATTTCTGAGAAAAAAAGTGATTTTATTATTTGGAGTTTCTCTTTGGTTGCCGGTATAAAATAGTTTGGAAAAGTGTGTGTGTTTTTCTATTCTTTTTTTTGAAGTTTTTTTTCACAGCTTTTCAACACTTATCGACAAGTTATTCCGTCTTCCTTCATATCCTTAAAAATGAAAAACGATTTCTTGTGTGAAATAAACATGTTAATTATCTTGATTATAATATGTTATGAGGTAAATGAGTTTTTGTTGTTGATAAAGAACCGTGGTTTTGGGACAGGAGTGAAGAGAGTAAGTGGGAGATATTTCGTATCTTTGGAAAAGATAGAAAAATATAGAAGATGAAAAAGAAGAGTATTCTCGACATGCAACGCATTACGGTCGAAGAATTTAAGGCTGCCGACAAGATACCTTTGGTTGTGGTGCTCGATAACGTGCGCAGTCTCAATAATGTAGGTTCGGTTTTTCGCACGAGCGATGCGTTCAGGGTATCGGCCATTTACCTGTGCGGCATAACCTCCACACCGCCGCACCCCGAGATACACAAGACGGCTTTGGGTGCCGAAGAGAGTGTCGAGTGGCATTATGCCGCCGATGCTGTGACCCTTGTCGATGAACTTCACGCGCAAGGATATTATGTCTATGCCGTGGAGCAGGTCGAGGGAAGCGTGTCACTCGAAAAACTCTCGCTTTCGTCCTATAAGAAATATGCCGTTGTCTTGGGTAATGAGGTGAACGGTGTGCAACAGGGTGTTGTTGACAAGTGCGACGCCTGCCTCGAAATACCGCAGTACGGAACCAAACACTCCCTCAATGTTTCGGTTACGGCCGGACTGGTGATATGGGACTTTTTCAAACAACTCTTTTCTTGATAATATTCGATATAATATATTGATAATAAGAAATATAAAAATTCAAAACTATCTTCAAAAAAGATAGTTTTGAACTGTTTTTGCAACCTATAATCATGTATTTCTATATTCTTATCGATAGAAATATAGATGATATAAAGGTGTTGATAACGAAAAAAAGGGGTGTATTTGGAAAACAGATTTTCGGGAGAATCAGAGTTGGCCGTTCTCGACCAGCACGACAATCTCTTCGAGTATGCGGTCCTTGCCTTCGGGTTCCCACTCCTTGCGCAGGCTCACGCCGAACATGGCGCCGAACGTTTGCCAAAACGAAGCCCTGAATCCTCCCAGGAAAGCTTTGATAAGATGGTAGGACGACTGGTTGCATTCGCGGTCGATGAGGCGTATCAACAGTTTGGCTTGTGAATAGGTAAACTCTTTCAGCACCGGTTTGTATTCCTCGAAGAGCTCTTTTTCCATGCGTTTGAGATGTTTCTCGCGTTCCTCTTCGGGCAAGGTCTGTATGTATTCATACGTCTCTATCAGCGCCCGGTGCACCAGTTTGGCATAGGGAAGGACCTTTTTCACGTCGCGCACGCTGCGCCAGTAATATTCCTTTTCCTTTTGGCTTTTGAATGTACGTTTGGGAAAACAGTAAATGGGTCTCAAAATAACGAGCGTGGCCGTGTCGCCCGCATCGGTCACTATGCGGGTGACGCGTTGATAATAACGCGATTGCTGAGCCTGTGCCTGCGGGACGCATAATGACCCCACAAGAAACAGGAGGATAAAGGTAACGGCCTTCTTCATTACCGCAAAAGTAATGTATTACACGCGAATAAGGGCTTAAAAAGACTTATTTTCTCTCGGCCGAATGTTGATAACTCCTAAATAAATGGTTGATATTTATAAATTATGCATATTCAATTATCTATGTATCAATAATATAATATAAAAAAGCAGGTTTATCGACAGCTGGTGATAAAGTGTGGAATTTTATAAATTTTTTTCGCTTGCCTGGCGGCGGTTGGTCGTGAATCGGACTGACGACCCCTATGGCCCGCATCGGAAATTTCCCGGTGTTGGGAAGTTGTGGACAAGTTGTTGATATTTATCAATAACGAATATATAATATATTGTAAATCAATAATATATTATAAAAATACCGATTTATCGACAACGGGTGATAAAGTGAAGGTTCGAAGCGGGGCGAAACTTTTCGCACCACTCGCCATGCAAATGCCGGGAGCGATGCAACAAAGGTTGTTTTTTTAATGTTACCTTTGCAGGGAAAAATATAAAAAAGCAATGTCCACTCTCCTGTTTCGCGAAATCGTCTTCGGGCCGGTACACAGTCGCCGACTCGGAATATCTTTGGGTATCAATCTCTTGCCCGCAGATGGAAAAGTCTGTTCGTTCGACTGCATCTATTGCGAATGCGGTTACAACAGCGAACGTCACGCCCACAGCGGGCTGCCGTCGCGCGAAGCGGTGCGGGAGAGTCTCAAAGAGCGTCTCGTGGCCATGCACGGCCGGGGCGAGAAACTCGATGTCATTACTTTTGCCGGTAACGGGGAGCCCACGCTCCACCCCGACTTTGCCGCCATTATCGACGATACGTTGCAAATGCGCGATGCTTACTACCCCGAAGCCAAGGTGAGTGTCTTGTCGAATGCCACGCGCATCGACCGTCCCGATGTTTTCGACGCCCTCAACCGGGTCGACAACAACATACTCAAACTCGATTCGACCTTCGGCACGACGGTGCGTCTCATCAATACGCCCACATCGCCCTCCTTCTCGGTCGAGAAACTCATCGAGGGGCTCTGCCGCTTCAAAGGAAATCTCATCATACAGACCCTTTTCTTGCAGGGTGAGCACAACGGGAATGTGGTCGACAACGCTACCGAAGAAGAGCTCCTACCCTGGCTCGATGCCGTGCGCCGCATCGCTCCCAAGGAGGTGATGATTTACACCATCGACCGCGAAACGCCCGAAAAAGCCTTGCACAAGGCGTCGCCCGAAACACTCGACGCCATTGCCCGCCGCGTCGAAGCCTTGGGTATCAAAGCTCAGGTTTCGTATTGATGGCCGGTCTCTTTCGGTTTCGGAATACTCTTCGAACCTGATAAAAATGCAATAAGGTTGTCGATTTTTTACCGACTCTACCTTGTCAGTGAAAGAAAAGAATTATTTTTACCGGGTCAAACAACAAAAATGGGAAAGAGATTGTTATACCTGTTTGTCCTCGTATTTTTGGCGGCGGCTCTCCTCCAATTTTTTCTCGGCAATCCCGACCCGGGGATTTTTGCCTTTCCTGTGAACGCGGTCATGTTGCTGGCTCTCGTCGGCGGGCTGTATGTCTTGTACAGGGAAAAGGAGAAGAGTCCTCTGGTGGCTTCCCTCTCTTCGGGGCAAGCGGCTGTCGTTGCCATACTCCTGACGGGCTTGAATGCCCTTCTGATGGTTTTCTTTCCCGGGCTCGAATGGCAGAAATCGTGGATTTTCGATGCCTGCCTGCTCATGCTTTTTACCAATCTTTTCCTTGTCTTGTTGCGATACAAGGGAGCCAACCGCATCAGATTTTATTTGAATCATGCCGGTCTCTTCGTCTTCGTCGCCGCCCTGGCTTTCGGTGCGGCCGACATGCGCACCATGCGCGCGGCCGTGAACGTGGGGGAGACCATCGACAAGGCTTATACCCGCGAAGGGAATACCCATTCGTTGGGTTATACCCTCAGGCTCGACTCCTTCGAGGCTGATTTCTACGAAGGTAGTAACCGTGTCCCGGCCGATTTCCGGGCCGTGGTCGTCGTTGACGGGGAGCGTCACACCCTCAGGGTGAACGAGCCGTGGCACAGATCGTGGAAAGAAGACGTCTATCTCTCGGGCTATGATACCCGGGCCGGTCGAGAGTCGGAATACTGTGTTCTCGAATTTGTCATACAACCGTGGAAATATATCGCTCTTACCGGGCTGTTGCTCTTTGCGGCCGGAGCCCTTATGTTGGTGTGGGGTGGAAAAAACAGAACTTGACATGAATTGGGAGGTTTTTCCATATTTTGCCGTTGTCTCCGTCGTCCTGTCGCTGGGCGGAGCCCTCGTGGCCCTGTTCAAGCCGCGGCAGGCGTTTGTGGCGCAGGTTTTGGCGCTGGCCGGCATTGGAGTGCTCGGCGTGTTTGTGGCGGGATTCTGGGTGTCGCTCGGACGGCCGCCCATGCGCACCATGGGCGAGACGCGCTTGTGGTATTCGCTGTTTGTGATGATGGCGGGCTTCTTTGTTTACCGGCGATGGAATTACCGCTGGCTGCTGCTGTTCACCACCGTGCTTTCGGCCGTCTTTTGCATCATCAATATGCTGAAACCCGAGATACACGACGCGACACTCGTGCCGGCGCTGCAAAGTGTCTATTTCATTCCGCATGTTGCCGTCTACATGTTTGCCTACGGGATATTGGCCTGCTCTTTCATTCTCGCCGTCGTGGGGCTTTTCGATAAAAAAAATCTCTATTTCGACTCGATGGACAATCTTGTGTATATTGCCACCGGACTGTTGTTTCTCGGTCTGCTCACCGGTGCCTTGTGGGCCAAGGAGGCTTGGGGCGACTTTTGGAGCTGGGACCCCAAGGAGACTTGGGCAGCCGTCACGGCTGCGGGTTACTTGGCCTATATACACCTGCGTTTCACCCGGGCCTCGAAGAGCCGATGGCTCTATTTCGTGGTCGTGGTGAGTTTTCTCCTGCTGCAAATGTGCTGGTATGGATATAAATACCTACCTTCGTCGGGTCAAAGCCTGCATCTCTACAACATGCAATAACCAAAATATCAAATAAATACCACCAAACCTAAACGTAAAGAAAATGAAAACAAGTTCGAAAATCATTCTCATTGCGATTGCCATAATCGTAATAGGGGCGATTGTTTACCGGGCTGTCAACACGGCTCCGCCCGAGTCGATGCCGGCCGATGAGCAAATCGTGAAAATCTTTGACGACGGAGGCTGTGCTGCTTGTCACACCGCCGACCCCGCACTCCCTTTCTTCTCAAACTGGCCCATTGCCCGCAAGCTCATTACCGAAGACATTCTGAAAGGGTATGAGGCTTTCGACATCATTCCCATGATGACGGCCATCGAGAACGGCGAAGCCGTGAACGAGGTAGACCTGGCCAAGGTCGAGAAAGCGGTTCTCGACGGCACGATGCCCCTGGCCAAATACTATTTGGTGCACTGGGGCGCGTCGTTGACCGACAAGAAGAGCGACATCGTGCTCGGCTGGATACGCGACCATCGGGCACAGTTCTATCCCAACACGCTGGCTGCCGAAGAGTTTGCCAACGAGACCATCAGACCGGTGCCCGACTCGGTGGAGTATGACCCCGCCAAAGCCGCGCTGGGTGAGCTCCTCTACCACGACACCCGTCTCTCGGCCGACGGCACCGTTTCCTGCGCCACCTGCCACGGCATCAATACCGGCGGTGTCGACAACCTGAAATATTCCGAAGGCATCGGCGGACAACTCGGTGGTGTGAACGCCCCCACGGTGTTCAATGCCGTGTTCAACTTCGTCCAGTTCTGGGACGGACGGGCTGCCACGCTCGCCGACCAGGCGGCCGGCCCTCCCTTGAATCCCGTCGAGATGGGTTGTGCCTCGTTCGATGAAATCGTGGCCCGCTTGGCACAGGACAAGGCATTTGTGAAAGCCTTCAACGCCGTCTATCCCGAAGGGTTGAGCCAAGCCACCATCACCGATGCCATCGCCCAGTATGAGCGCACGCTCGTCACGCCCGACTCGCCTTTCGACCGTTACCTCAAAGGCGACAAGGAGGCCATGACCGCCGAGCAGATCAAGGGCTTCGAGCTCTTCAAGGAGTATAACTGCGCCACCTGCCATGCCGGTGTGAACATGGGCGGGCAGAGCTACGAGCTGATGGGTCGCCGGGCCGACTATTTCAAGGACCGCGAGCTCCAAGAGAAATCGGGTCTCACCGACGGCGACAACGGCCGTTGGGCACAGACGGGTATCGAGCGCGACCGGTTCCGCTTCCGCACCCCCGGCTTGCGCAACGTGGCACTCACCTATCCCTATTACCACGACGGTAGCGTGGAGAGCCTCGAAGAGGCCGTCGGCATGATGGCCAAATATCAGGTGGGCAAGGATCTGTCGGCCGAGAACGTCGCCACGATAACCGCTTTCCTGCAAGCCCTCACCGGCGAGTACAAGGGCGAAACCCTCGTCAACGACAACATGAAATAAGGCGTGAGGAGACATTTGTCTTCTCCTGCTGACCCCTTTTGTGACTGATTTATGAGATTCTCCCCCTGCAAGGGAGAATCTCATAAATCTTTTTTTTGCGCCCCTCCCCCGAAGACAGGCAACTCTTTTCTCGCGGGAGTTGGAGATTCGATGTCGGGAAAGAGGGTCGAGGCGGCCATGCTCTCTCTTTTTCAAAAAATTCATTGTAAAAAAATCTTTATTCTAAAATAATCCCGTATATTTGCGCATCATCAAAAACGAAATACAGCTTTCGAGCCTTATCATACACATATTAACGTTGCTCAATATCCGGTATCGTGCGATACCCGAAATGCATGTACGCCACTGTTCCGTCGGGCGATAATCTTTTTTATGCGCATTTAGTTTTTTGTTTTCCCCCGCGGGTGCAATCAGAAAGAGAAACAGAAACAAAAAACATTTACAGAACAATCAGCAATTTATTTAGGAAATTATGGGATTAATGCTTTTATACCTATTCATGGCATTAGGTGTATCCTTTACTTGTTCGGTGCTCGAAGCCGTGCTGCTCTCGACGCCGATGTCATTTATCACGATGAAAGAGCAGGAGGGGGGCGGAGCGTCGGCCCGACTGCTGAAAAAATACAAACAGAACATCGACAAACCCATCTCGGCCATTCTCTCGCTCAACACCATCGCCCACACCATCGGTGCGGCCGGCGTGGGAGCCGAAGCGGTGAAAATCTTTGGTCAGGCCTATTTCGGCATCATCTCGGCCATACTCACCATACTCATTCTCGTGCTTTCGGAGATTATCCCCAAAACCATAGGTGCTTCGTATTGGCGCAGGATGGCCCTTTTCTCGGCACAGGTGATACGGGTGTTTGTCTACATCTGCTATCCGCTCGTGTTGCTCTCCGAGTTGATAACCCGTGTTTTCTCGCCCAAGGAGAAAGAGCTGTCGGTGAGCCGTGAAGAGGTGTCGGCCATGCTCACGGTGGGCGAGGAAGAGGGTGTCTTCGAGTCGAAAGAGAACAAGGTGATACAGAACCTCATTCGCCTCAACAACGTGAAGGTGAAAGAGGTGATGACCCCGCGCGTGGTTACCGCCGTGGCCTCGGAAGAGATGACCTTGCGCGACTTCTACAACGAGAAGTCCTACCGTTTCTATTCGCGCATACCCGTCTACGGCGACAGCAAAGACTACATCACCGGCTATGTGCTGCGGCGCACGGTGCTCGAAAACCTCACCGAAGACAAGTTCGACATGAAACTCAAAGACATACGCCGTCCCATACCCTATTTCTCCGAGAACAAGTCGGTCTCGACCGTGTGGGAAAAGCTCCTCGAACACAAGGAACAGATAGCCCTCATCGTCGACGAGTATGGCTGCTTCCGCGGCATCATCACCATGGAAGACGTGGTGGAGACCATCTTCGGCCTCGAAATCATCGACGAGACCGATACCGTCGTCGATATGCAGCAGCTGGCCCGCGACCGCTGGAACGCCCGTCTGCAACGCTACAAAGAGATGTAGGGGCGTCGTCGGTGCGACAAGCAGGAGAGAGGCTCTGCCAATGCGGCAGAGCCTCTCTTTTATTTTAAATCGGAAATTTCGATGGCGGGATTGCGTCGCAACAGTTCCCTTATGAAACCCTCATGTTCCTTGGGGGAGACGAAGAGCGGCCGTTTCTCCCCTTCCAGGCTCAGGGCGATGCCGTGGCGGGAGAGAGCATAGGGCGCGAAAAAGGCGTGCCCCTTCACGACTGTCGCCACACGGGTTATCTCGGTCACGGCCACATGGCGCGAGGCGAGGTAGCCCGAGCGCACGACGAGCGTGCCGTCGTCGAGAAAACGGTATTCGGTGCCGGTGATGCGGGCAATGAGAAACACCGCTCCCAACATGCACAACACCCACGCCATCACATACCCCACCCACAGGCAGTAGAGCATGCCCGCCGTCGTCACCACCAGCAGCGAATAAAACGGCGTGCCGTCGATTCTCGATTTGAATGTGCGCATGGTCGGAGTATTTTTGGTTGAACGTATGGATTCCTTTAATTTCTTAGACAACGCCGTTCCCATGGAAAGTGTCATTTCACTCCCGGTATAGAGCGCTGGCGTTGTGGGTTATGTTGGCTACGATGTCGCGCAGCCATGAGGGAGATTCCACCTCTATCTCGTCTCCGTAGGAGAGGATTTCCTTGACGAAGTCGAAAGAGGGCCGCAGTTGGTATTCGAAAATCTTGAAATCCATGTTCTTGTCGGTTTCTATCTCTTTTTGGCTGTGATGCAGGGGCAACGAACGTATGTATTTGTATTGGTTACCATAAACGATGAGGCGTACCGTCTCGATTTTTTTGTCCGCCTCCACGATGATGCCGAAACAGGAAGAGAAAAATTCCCGGGCATCGAAGTCGGCCCGAAGGGTAAAATGTTGTTCGGTGGAGGTAAGGGAAAGAATGCGGTCGAGGGAGAAAACAAGCAACGTGTTACTTGGGCAATTATTGGCCAGCATATACCAGCGTTGCTTGAATATTTTTACGCAGTAAGGTTCCAACACAAAGGTGTTGGGGTGCTCCTTCCAGAAACTTTGGTAGGTAATGGTGATGACGGTACTGTCGCGCATGGCTTCGATGATGGGCGTCAGGAATTTTTGGCATGAGGGGATTTGTTCAAACAGGATTCTGTGTTTGAGGTGATGACTCTCGTTGATCAGGTTGTTTACGGCAAACGTGTTCAGCAGCCAGTTCCTTATGCCCCCTTTTTCTATATCATCGGCATTTTCTATGTAATAGCAATAGCCGTTCCGTTTGTCACATTCGATATTGATGTCGAATATTTCTTCGATGGCGTGCCGGTGATGGTGGAATGTGCGGAGAGCCATATCTTCGCCGTTGCTCATTCCGGAGTTTCTCCAACGTTGGTTGATTTCTTCGAAGGAGATTCGTCCGGCCCGGTAGATGGTATCGACCAGCCAGATGTAACGGTTGAACAGATCTTTTGTCATGATACAAATATAATGAAATAAAAACAGGCAAGCGTAAGCTTGCCTGTTTTTATTTTAGCTGCGCTTGGCCCATGATCTACCTTCGGTTGTTGAATAAAACAGTCCTTTGGTCGTTTGGGCTAAAATTTCTTTTCCATTATCAATCAAATCCAGGAAATCTCCGATATAGGAGTTTGGTTGGAACCGAACGGCCCATGATCTTCCGTCCGTGGAAGAATATTCGAGTTTTCCTGCTGAAACCGGGGAGATGCGGATAAATTCTTTTCCGCGCTTAATCATTTGTGGCATAAGTGTTTGTTTTTAAAATGATGCCTCATGTTTACGGCCTTTGGCATTACCGGCATATATCCATATGTCATTATTCTGGGGTTGAGAGGTTATCCCGTAGTTCATGTTTGTAATAAGTTATACTTTGGAGAAGTATGACCCGGGAAGAATTATTTTTCCGCCTACCGATAGTTTTTGAGGTAGTGTGGTGATGCATGTTTCACTCAGATCGAGGTCCCCCTTCACCGACAGGTTTTCAGGCAGGGCGGTAATGCGTGTTCCGCTCAGGTTGAGGTTTCCCTCCACCGACAGGTTTTCAGGCAGGGCGGTAATGCATGTTCCGCTCAGGTCGAGACTTTCACCTACCGACAGGTTTTCAGGCAAGGAAGAGATGCGTGTTTCACTCAGGTCGAGATCCCCCTTGACAGATAAATTCTCAGGCAGCGTGGTGATGTGTGTTCCGCTCAGGTCGAGACTTTCACCTACCGATAGTTTTTCAGGCAGCGTAGTGATGTGAGTGTTACTCAGGTAGAGACTTCCACCCACAGATAAATTTTCGGGTAGAACGGTAATGTTGGAGTGGCTCAGGTCGAGATCCCCTTCTACCGATAAATTCTCAGGTAGCGCGGTGATGCGTGTTACGCACAGGTGGATATTTCTTATCCCGGATAAATTTTCGGGCAAGGAGGAAATGCGTGTTCTACATAGGTCGAGATCCCCTTCCACTGATAAATTTTCGGGCAAGGAGGAGATGTGTGTTCCACATAGGTCGAGTTTACCCTTCACCGATAAATTTTCGGGCAGCGTGGTGATGTCGGAGAATTGTAGGTCGAGATTCCCTTCCACCGATAAATTATTGGGCAATGAAGAGATGCGTGTTCCACACAGGTTGAGATCCCCTTCTACCGAAAAATTCTCAGGCAGTGCGGTGATATCGGAGTAGCTCAGGTCGATACTTCCTCCCACCGATAAATTTTCGGGCAGCGTGGTGATGTGTGTGCTACTCATGTCGATACTTCCTCTCACCGACAAATTTTCGGGTAGAACGGTAATGTTGGAGTGGCTCAGGTTGAGATCCCCTTCCACCGATAAATTTTCGGGCAGCGTGGTGATGTGTGTGCTACTCATGTCGATACTTCCTCTCACCGATAAATTATTGGGCAAGGAGGAGATGCGTGTTCCACACAGGT
>UQOX01000018.1 GCA_900542765.1 uncultured Porphyromonadaceae bacterium
TGTAGAAAGGGGGCTCGTCATTGTCGTGTGAAAATTTCCCGGCAAATATCTATTTATCTCTTATTATCACCATCTTTGTTAAAAACAGAGATACCTGAAAAACTGCCATGAAACTCAAACTCTTTTCCTTATCGCTGATTTTCTGCGCCGGACTCATGGCGGCACAGACTTATCAAGTACCCGTCACAGAAGACGATGAGCCCATGATGCAGGGGCAATTCCGACCCACATGGGAGTCATTGTCGTCCTATCAGGTACCCGAATAGTTCCGCAACGCGAAAATTCTCCCGCACGGCCGACGGTTTGGAAATAACATTGCCCGACAAACCGCTGAACCGGATTTTTCCGATATTCAAGATACAAAAATGAAAAAGGAGGGGAAATTTCCCCTCCTTTTTCATTTCCTTGTTCCAGCTCAGCCGCTCACTCCGTGCCAAACTTACGCTGATACTCTTCGAGTATGCGGCTGACATTGAAGTAAAACCCGCGAGCATTGCCAATGAGGTCATAAACCTGAATGTAATCGTAACATGGGGGCTCAAACTCGTAGGCTTCGGCAACGACACCTAACGTATTGAGTATATCATAGGCATGTACCGGCTCGATAACATACCAGGCTGTCTCGGGCGTGCGACCGTCACCGGTAGAGAGTATGGCATCGACAAGATGGTGAATGCGTGTCTGCCAGAAATTCACTTCGGCGTGATTGCCGAGCATCGTGTTGGCATAGACCAGGACGGCCATACGGCGCAGGTCGAAAGGATTGTCGGCCAACACCTGACCGGCATATCGAATGAGTTTCTCGCATTCGGCCGCCGTGAGGTCATTGCGCCGATAAAGGGTATCGAGCGACATTTCGTAAGACGACACCCGATAAGGGTCATAATCGTCTTGGAACGAATAGCCCAGATAGAGGCAACGGTATTCCTCGGTGGTAAGCGTGGTATCACGCTGCATGTACCGGGCAATGAGCCGTGGATAGAAACAGGGCGACTCGGGATTCTGCACCGCCTGTCGCACCGCCTCGATGTCGGGGAAAATCTGTGTCAAAGTATCTCCATCGGTGTGGGAGCGAGCAGCTATCCAACTCTCACAAGAGAAAAGGAGACATATCAAAAATATCCATTTCTTCATAAGCAAAAAAAATTAAGTTCCTGCCGATTAAGCATCGGGGGCCGAAAGGGCATCTATCAGCCCGCCGCACGCATCTTCGAGCAAATCGAGCACCAGCTCAAAACCATCGGCTCCACTGTAATAGGGGTCGGGCACATAATCGTGGCCATACCGGCGAGCATAGTCGGTCATGCGGTGAATCTTCGACAGGGAGTCGGCATCGGGTGCCAAACGGCGCAAGTTCTCGATATTCATGTCGTCCATGCCTATGATGACATCGAAGCGGTCGAAGTCGTCAGCCGTTATGGGACGGGAACGATGGTCGAGACGATAGCCCCGCCGCGCGGCATGGCTGCGCATGCGGGCATCGGGCAGCTCTCCGGCATGGCCGCCGTAAGTACCGGCCGAGTCGATGTAAAACGCGGTCGAGAGGCCACGCTCCTCGACCATGTGTCGCATAATGCCTTCGGCGGCCGGGGAACGGCAGATGTTGCCCAAGCAGACAAAAAGTACGCGACAAGGACGTTCGGGGGTGGCATGCATCGTCATAGGCTAAACCGAATTTATATTTGGGCGCAAAGATACGCTTTTCGGGGCGACCCTCAAATTATTATTGTCGATAATGAGGTGAAAAAGAGTCAAAAGAGGAACCTCTCTGCGGGAAGAAAGCGAGCCCTCAAAACGAAACAGGGTATCGGCATAACCGATACCCTGTTTCCTTGACTTTTCTATGTTCCTTGTTTGCAACGACAAGCGTCACCTCTGAGGAATATTCTTAGTTTTGGGGTTCAACCGAAACGTATGAACGGTTGTCTTGTTTCTTACGGAACACTACGACACCGTCGATGAGTGCAAACAAGGTGTGGTCTTTGCCCATACCTACGTTTACTCCGGGGTGGTGTACCGTACCTCTCTGACGCACGAGGATATTTCCAGCTTTCGCTACTTGTCCGCCAAAGACTTTCACACCTAATCTTTTACTTTCTGATTCACGGCCGTTCTTTGAACTACCGACACCTTTCTTGTGTGCCATTTTCTTCTCGTTTAATCAGTGGTTTAAGCAACAATATCTTTAATTAACACTTCGGTAAAGCATTGGCGGTGACCGTTGCGTTTACGATAACCTTTTCTTCTTTTCTTCTTGAAGACGATGATACGTTCGCCTTTGAGATGAGAGAGGACTTCGCAAACGACCTTTGCACCTTCTACGGTGGGAGCACCCACTTTTACGGCTCCGTCGTTGTCGACCAACAATACTTTGTCAAACTCGACAGCAGCACCTTGCTCAGCGTCCAAACGGTGAACATAGAGTCTCTTGCCGGCTTCGGCTTTGAACTGCTGTCCTTGGATTTCTACAATTACGTACATCTGTTTAAATAATTACAGGTTACCTCCGCCGGGTGGCCGTTCGTCGTGAACCGCTCTTATGTACCCGTCACGGAATAAGAGCCGCAAAGTTATGCACTAATTTTCAATAACCCAAATTTTTTGCTGCCGATTTTTTATTTTTCTCTACATACTGGCCTCACTGAGAGGTTGCGATGGCCGGCGGCGGCTCTTACGGTTATCGCCTACCGGTACGGGCAACGGCTCGGTATAACAGATATAGGTGCCGATGCAGCGGGTGATGAGTATGTCGTCGTGGTGGCCGTCCATGGCACCGAAACTGCCGTTGGGTTTCCGCTCGAAGACGTCGTGCTCGTAGCAGGCCAGCAGGTCTCGCTCTACATAGCCGCTCTCGCGCAGCATCTGTATCTGATGGTTGATGATAAGCGTTTTGGTCGAACGGTTCATGTGAAAGCCCCAGCGCGAAGGCGCCGAGGAGCGAATCATCTCGGAAGAGGTGCGCGCATAGAGGTGCGAATAGGCATCGGAGAGGGTATCGAGTATATACTCGGTATGCTCGCCGTCGGTGTGTTCGGTTTCGAGGGTATTGCTCTCGATGACCAACAGGGCTTCCTGATAGAATGCGGCGATTTGGGCCGCTTTCCAGGCCAACAGGTCGTGGTCGATGTGCCCGCGCCACTGTGCGACGACCTCGGGCACCCCGCCATACATCTGCCAATAGCGGTCGAAGACGACAATCACCGAATAGTCGGCCGAGACCGACCGGCCACCTATGTCGACAACGGCGACATAACGGTCACGGACTCGCGCCGCATCGTCGGGCAGTGCCCACACCTGCAACTTCCCGGCCGCCTCATCGACAAAATGCAGCTCTTGCAGCGATTCCCGGCCGAAGGTCTTGGCGCCATAAAGTTCGCCCACCCGGTCGGGCGGTCGGCAGTTCTCCCGCAACCGCTGCACCTGCCGTATGTCGAAGACACGTTCACCGCTGTGATTGAACGCCTCGACATCATCAGAAGGGTATTCGGCCATCATGTCGGCATGGTCGGGATACTCCTTGCGCTTCTGCCGGTACCAGGCAATCGCTTCGAGGGTGGCGCCGCGCTGCCACAAGGAACGTTCGTAGTCGTCGAGCGACGCGGCAAAGGCCGCGGGGTCGTCGACCGGCAGGGCATACATCTCGATGTCGTACCAGGGAACGAACAAGAACTCCTTGTCGCTCTCGCCCCGCTTGGCGCGCTCGCACTCCTGGTGGAAATAGTTTCCCGTGCCGTTGGCCGTGCTCTCCATGACCACGAGCGAGTCGGGCAGCAAAGCCACCGACCCGCAAATGGCGCGCACCAGCGACTCGGGCGAGCGCAGTCGGGTGCGGGGCCAAAAAGCGACCTCGGAAAGATGGGCCATGACGGCATCGGACCCCCGCACCGACTCGGGGGTCTCGGCCGAGGTGACAGTCACCCGGCTACCCGACCCTTCGATGACCGAAGTATTGCCGGTACGCTCGTATGGGCGGAAGCGGGGAGCCACCCCATCGGGCATGAGCCAAGCGGGATAATTGTCGAGCAACTTGGTGTATATTCCTTTTATATGCGCTGCCGCATCTTTGAGGTGGGCACATATCACACTGTGCCAGTTCTTGCGGTGCACCAACTGTATCCAGGCCATATAGAGCTGCACGAGCGTGGAACCGCCCCACTGGCGGGCTTTCAGCAAAATCAGGCGCACGGGTTTCCCGGCACGACGCTGCGATTCGAGCCGCATGAGCAACTTGCGCTGCGGGAGATTGAGCCGGAACGGCACATCGCCATCGCCCATCTTGTCCTTGATGCGGACAAACATCACGGCCCAAAACTCGAAATCGTACCGGATACGCACCTTCACCCAACGCCGCCACACCTCTTCTTTCCAATGCGTACAGGGCAAACGTCCCAGTTCCTTCTCGATAAAAGAGGCGATGGAACCGCACCGGCGCAGCCCCTGCACGAGCTCGACCTCGTCGAGCATCTCCCGCGGGATATGCTGCAACGGTATCGGTGCGTCGGGCAGATGCATGACGATGCGTTCGCCCACGACAGCCCCTTCGCCCGTCTCGGGGTGATAAGGCTGCGAACGGAGACGCTTGCGACGGTCGTTCTCGGCCAGCATGTCATTGATTTCGTCTGCGGTCAGATTCATGATTCCTTTTTTTATCGGCAAAGATGCAGCGGCAAAGGCGACCTCGGGTGTGTTTTTTATCAAATCATCGGCGCAGGGCCGCCAGTCGGTCGAGCGTGTCGGTAATCACCGACAAGGCCGCCTCGCCTTCCGCCTGGGCAGAAGCATGACCCTGTTTTTCGAGAATCTCAATGCACTTCAACAGATTCACTTCACTGGTGCATTCGGGTATCAATTCTTTCAGTCGGTTATAGCAAAGTTCGAGCATCTCTTCGCGACGGTCGAGGGGCCCGTGTGCCGGATTTCCGTCCGGCAATGATTGGTTTTTCTTCATAGTTTCTACGATTTTATAAATATCACATCGAGTCACAAATTTACGGGGTGATATTTGCGGCGTGATGTGATTCTTTACAAAAAGCAGTATTAACCTCAAAAAAATGAAGAGATATTATGATTGTCAATTTACTCAGCGGCATTATCCGCAACGCCCGTAACCGACGTGCAGCCGAAAACGCTCAAACCCAGGCACTGAACACGCTCAACAGCCAGCAAGCGCAACTCGACAATTTCTTTAACAGCGAGTATTACGGAGACTACATGAACCGCTCGGACGTGCAATCGATGATGCGCAGCATGCAGGACCAGATGCGTCAACAAAACGCGATGAATTACAGCATGGCCGCCGTCATGGGCTCCACGCCCGAAGCTCTCGCCGCCCAACAAAACAATGCCGCCACCCTCATGGGCAACACTTACAGCCAGATAGGCGCAAACATGTCGAACTGGAAAAGCAACGTGCTCAACAATTACATCAACAACTCCATGGCCCTCAACAACCAGGAATATAACCTGTGGGCGCAACAAGCCAACCAGTTCCGACAAGCGGCACACGACTCCATGTCACAAGCACTCGACAATTACACACGAATTGCCTCCGCCCTTGTAGGAAGTGCCGGCAGCGCACTGGGAGCAGGAGTTTAACCCCATAAGAAAGGAGGAGATATGAAAAAAACAGAACATGCCGACCGCGAGACACGCGACATTCGTCACGGCGTGGCAACCGGAAAAGGCTTTTTCAACAGTCTCATGTCGAAGTTGCACGGTAACAGCAACCCGGCCAACCTGTTCGACCAACTGGGCGAAACGCTCACCCTGCTGGCAAAAAGGCCCCGGAAAGAGAATGAAATCGAACTGCCGGGCGACAATGGCCAACGACTCGAAGAACTTATCGTGCAACATTGCCGTTCACACCGCGACTATCCGCAACAAGAGGGCTTTCTCTATATCTTGCGGCGACTGCCGTCACAAATGACGCCCCCACCCCGACGACTCACCCCCGTTGAGCCGACAGGCTCAACACGCGATGCGTCGGACCAACAGAAATTCCACCTTTTCAACCTGATGATTGCCCGCGGCATGACCCCGCAAGAGGCCGAGAAACAGGTCGAAAGAATGTATTCACCCATCTAACACCTATTATCCATGAGCAATCCACATAAACCTTGGGCCCGAATCGACAGTACACTGCAACGACAGCTGGGCCACTATTCTCACTACGGAATGCCTGCCGACAATCTGTCGGTGGTCACTCCCGAACCGGCAAGAACGCTCGAATATACCATTCCCGAGTATTGGACCGACCCGCGAGATTCCATCGCCTATCCCGTGTACCATTTCGTACCCGGCGAATACCCGCAAGCAGCCGACATCGCCCTCTTGTCACAAAACGTCCAACCGGACAGTGTACCGGCCGAGCCGCAACCCATTACGACATTCGGGGAAGGTTTCAAGCAAGCTTTCGACCAATGGAAAAACAATTACAGCTACGGTTATGGGCGCTTCCTGAAAAACATAAATTACGAAGACGAAATCCGGTACGGCTTGCAGGCTCTCGACGAAAATCCCGAGCTGAGCCGGGGCAACGTGCAGGAGATAAACCGCTCCATAAAAACGTTGCGCCGAGGCATTGCCGAACGTCAGAACCGCATCGAAGCCGGCGAAGGCACACCCGAAGACGAAGCAGCCATCTTGAAAGATTCGGAAAAAATCCGCGGACTGTATGCCATGCAACAGCAATACTACAAGGGCGCTACCCCCGAAGAGGCCGAAGCCTGGCGCAACGACTACATCGCCCAAGGCGGCACGGGCACCCAACGCATGGCCGAAGCCATCGAAGAACAGAAAAACTACCGGCCGACCAAAGGCTGGGGTACGGTGGGCAGCATCGGCTGGGAAATTCCCAAAACACTCATCACCGCCGCGGCCACAAGAAATCCGATTACTGCACCCTTTGCCATCATAGGGGGTACGGGCGATGCGGCTATTCAAAACTGGGCACGCACCAATATGCAGGCCGACCTTATCGAAGAAAGAACCGGAGAAGATGTTTCCACGGCACAGCGCCTCGGCCAAACGGCTTTGGGTGCCGGCGTCGACATCGGGACTTCTCTGCTCCTCCCCATGAAAGGCATACGCGCCACACAGCCCTTTTTCAACCGCTTGGGTAAAAACATCGCCGCGCAAGGAATCGCCGGAGGTATCGGCTCGGCATCTAACGACATCGGACAAAATCTCATTTTAGGCGACGACCTCACGGCCGGAGATATCGCCTCGAATGCATTGAGAGGTGCCGCCATAGGAGCTATGACCGGCTTGGGAACCACCGCAGTCGGTCACGCAATGAACAAAGCTGGTACGCGAAAAATATTCAGAGAAATTCCCGACGAATCGGGAATGATAAACGGCACAACGAACGCTCACCCCGACAACCTCTCCATTCCAGACATCGGTTATTATCGTTTCAACAGGCCGATACGAGTCGAAAGGAGCACACTCAGCCCCATCGTCCGCAATGCCATCGAAAATGAGGGTCTGCACATCGATAACACCCCCGTAAGAATCCCCTTCGCCACTTACCGCCGAGGACCGCTTGCCGCGCCGGGCACCTATGTCCGTCCCTATCAGAATCCCGGAACCATCGACCCCAACGGCCTCACTTATATTTCTCCAAACAAGTACACCGTACCTTATGGGAGATATACCCTCAGCTACCCGCTGCCAGAGGGCATGGAAAACACAACCGTGAAAATCCCCTTCGCCACATACCGCCGAGGACCTCTTGCCGAACCGGGTACCTACACGCGGCCTTATCAGGATCCCGGAACCATCGACCCCAACAGCCTCACTTATATTTCTCCAAACAAGTACACCGTACCTTATGGGAGATATACCCTCAGCTACCCGCTGCCAGAGGGCATGGAAAACACAACCGTGAAAATCCCCTTCGCCACATACCGCCGAGGACCTCTTGCCGAACCGGGTACCTACACGCGGCCTTATCAGGATCCCGGAACCATCGACCCCAACGGCCTCAGAATGATTCCGCGAGAGAGCGACCCGAATGATGAATTTTCACCGGGGAACGGCAATTTAGGCCGAGAACCGGAGACGGGAGCCTCTTCGTCAGAGGCAAACGACACCCGCACACCGTTCAGTGCCTACGAAGACATGTTCGGTATAGACAAACTGGGAGATGGTGACAAAAAAACAAAAACGCAGAGAGGGCAAAAGAAGAAAAAGAAATAAGCGCCCCCAAAGAGCGGCACGACTGTAACCAGCCTCAGAAGCAACAGGAATAAATAAAAAACACATTCTTTGTTGCAAAAAGAGAAAAATATACTAACTTTGCTGTCGCATTTCCAACAAGGAAACAGGCGGCAGTAGCTCAGTTGGTAGAGCATCAGCTTCCCAAGCTGAGGGTCGCGGGTTCGAACCCCGTTTGCCGCTCGCTTTTCAAGACAGGTCGTTATGAAAATAACGGCCTGTTTTTATTTATCAAGTCGCCAAGAAGTAGAGCCATATAAAAAGGACGACAACCGCCAAAATTATAATTCCCAAACCAGCCATTTTCAGAAAATAGCGAGTGAATTCCTTATCGGAAAACACATAATAATAAATGATTGCCACAAAAACAGCCAAAGAGACGATAAAGAGAATTATACTTGTCGTTCTGTCCATAAGAATCTATTAAAAAATTTCCCACGCCATCAATTCGCCAAGGAATAGAGCCATACAAATAGGAGGATAACCGCCAAAATTGACAGATAGAATAAAATGCCCAACCATGAATTTTTCAAAGCAGGCCACCAAGAATTCACGTCGGAACGCAAATCGAAATAAGAGAGCATTACAACCGCAACTACACAAACAATAAAGAGAATTATACTTGTCGTTCTGTCCATAAGAATCTGTTAAAAATTTTTCCACGTCATCAATTCGCCAAGGAATAAAGCCATACAAATAGGAGGATAACCGCCAAAATTGACAGATAGAATAAAATGCCCAACCATGAATTTTTCAAAGCAGGCCACCAAGAATTCACGTCGGAACGCAAATCGAAATAAGAGAGCATTACAACCGCAACTACACAAACAATAAAGAGAATTATACTTGTCGTTCTGTCCATAAAAGATTTTTAAGAAGTCGCCCGATGTCATTCGGTCAAAAAAGGTTGTTAGAAAAAAGCGGCCGTGCCCCGAAACGCGCGGCCGCTTTACATCATGTCCGGTTTACAAGCGAGCCTTGATGGCTTTGCTCTCGGCTTCGTATCCGGGTTTATCGAGCAAGGCAAACATATTCTTCTTGTAAGCCTCTACACCGGGCTGGTCAAACGGATTGACACCCAGCATATAGCCGCTAATGCCACAGGCTTTCTCGAAGAAATAGATAAGTTGCCCGAGATAATATTCGGTAATGGCGGGTATTTCTATCTTCAAGTTGGGAACGCCGCCGTCGACGTGGGCAATCTGCGTACCCAATTCGGCCATCTTATTGACGGCATCGATGCGCTTCCCGGCCAGGAAATTCAGGCCATCGAGATTCTCCTCATCGGTAGGAATCGCCAATTCGTGCTTCATGTTCTTCACCGAAACGACGGTTTCGAAAATCGTGCGTTCGCCATCTTGAATCCATTGTCCCATCGAATGGAGGTCGGTGGTAAAGTCGACTGAAGCCGGGAATATACCCTTGTGGTCTTTTCCTTCGCTCTCGCCATAGAGTTGCTTCCACCACTCGGCGAGGAAGTGCAGTTTGGGATTGAAGTTGACCAGAATTTCGACCTTCTTGCCTTGGCGATAAAGCACGTTGCGGGCCGAAGCATATTGCAAGGCGAGATTTTGCCCGGCAGGTACCGTTTCGGCGCAGGCTTTTTCCATGTCGGCAGCGCCGCCCACGAGTTGTTTGATGTCGAAACCGGCCACGGCAATGGGCAGCAAACCCACGGGGGTGAGCACCGAGAAACGCCCGCCCACGTTATCGGGAATGACAAAGGTCTTGTAACCTTCCATGTCGGCCAGTTTGCGCAGGGCACCCCGGGCAGCGTCGGTCACGGCCACGATGCGTTTTTGTGCCTCGGCTTTTCCTACCTGGTCTTCGAGTTGTTTTTTCAGCAGGCGGAAAGCGATGGCCGGCTCGGTCGTGGTTCCCGACTTGGAGATGTTGATGAGGCCGAACTGTTTGCCGCGGAGGAGTTCCTGCAATTCATAAAGGTAGTCTTCTCCGATGTTCTGACCGGCGAAAAGCACTTGTGTACCGCCGGCTGCTTTGAGGTGGGCAAATGAGTCGGACAGCGCCTCCACCACCATTTTGGCACCCAGGTAGCTGCCGCCGATGCCGATAGCGACAACCACCTCGCAACGTTCCCGCAGAGAGGCGGCCACGGCCTCGACCTCATCGAGGAAAGCCGGGGTTATCGACGAGGGCAGATGGAGCCACCCCAAGAAGTCGTTTCCCTTGCCATTACCGGCGTGCAATGTCTCCTGTGCGGCGGCAGCTTCTGCGGCCACAGCCTCAACAGCCCCTTTACCAAGGGCTTTTTCGTAAGAAAATCTGATTGTTTCCATAGTATTTCGATTACTTGTGTTTTTCGTTTTCTCAAAATTAGATATTTTCACAGAAACCGGCAAACAATAGGGAGATATTTTTTCGCAGAATCGAGCACAAATGCAAAAAGAGCGGGATAGCAATGGTTACTTTTGAAAAAAAGCGTACCTTTATCGGCCGAAAATGCACGCAAGCCGCCAGGAAGCGTACAAGGACAACCCGGCATTGCCGCATCAGAAAAAACGCCATGAGGAAGTTTTACTTTTGCCTGCTGTCACTTATTTTCTGCGTTCCCGCCGTAGCCGAGCGGGTCGACAGCCTGCGCGTATCGCTCCTCACGGCCGCACCGGGAAGCCAGTCGTATGAGCTTTTCGGCCACACCGGCATACGCATACGCGACGGCCGCAACGATATTGTCTTCCACTACGGCGTGTTCGACTTCAACGCCCCCCATTTTTTCTACCGTTTCACCAAGGGGGAGACCGATTACAGCATCGGTGCCGCAGGGTACAGAGACTTCGTTTACAGCTATGTGCTGCGCGGCAGCACGGTGTATGAGCAGGAGCTTCTGCTCTCGGACGACGAGGCCGGCCGACTGCTCGACACGTTGCTTCTCAACATGGAACCCGGCCGCCGCATCTACCGCTACAACTTTCTCTTCGACAACTGCGCCACCCGTCCGCGCGACAAAATAGAGAGCTGCATCTCAGGCCAGATTGCCTACAACCCAAGCGACACGGCCACGACGACATTCAGGGAGCTCATACACCGCCACACCCGCAACCACCCGTGGCTGACCTTCGGCATCGACCTCGCATTGGGAGCTCCGCTCGACCGCACCCTCACCCTTCGGGAACAAATGTTCCTCCCCTCGATTTACCGCAGTTGCGCCGAGGAGGCGCGTATCATCGAAAGCGACGGTACGGTGCGGTTATTGACCGGAGAGACCCATACCTATGCCGGTGCCCAAGGCGCTCTCGACGAGAACGCCCCGACGCCGTTTACGCCCACCGTCGTCTTCACGCTGCTCTTCGCCCTTGTCGTCGTATTCTCGATGTGGGAGTATGGCCGAGGCCGCCACATACGCGCCCCCGACTATGTGATCTTCGGGCTCTATGGGCTATTCGGCTGCGTGTTGTTTTTCCTTATCTTCATCTCGATACACCCGGCCACATCGCCCAACTACTCGGCCTTGTGGTGCCACCCCCTGCTGTGGGTCATTGCCCTGTGCGAAGCATTTGCCCCCCGCAAGCGCATCACGACGCAGCTCATGTCGCTGCTGCTGCTCGTCACGTTGGCGACCCTCGTGGCGATGCCATTCCTGCCGCAAAAGTTCAATCCGGCCTTTATCCCGTTGGCGCTCATACCGGCAGTCCGCAGCATCGCATGGCTCAAAATCGAGCAGAAAAACGGACGTCTCTGACCCTCCCCTCCCGCCCACCGCGGCACCCCTCGACCCTCCAAGCGAGAGGAAGTGCGCCCTTAAAGCTATTTTATGGGAGAAAAAGCCCGAAATTCAAGCATTTTCACTATCTTTGCACCGTATTGTGTCCTCCTGCCTCGAAAGAGGGACGGCACATGCGCCATTTTATATAAAATAACACAACCGTAATACCACTATGGGTTTTAATGACATTCTGAAAAAATTATTTGGAAACAAGTCGCAACGCGACTTGCGCGAAATACAACCGTACGTCGACCGCATCTTGGCCGAGTACGCCAAAATCGAATCGCTCAGCAACGATGAACTGCGCCAGCGCGTCACCGACATCAGAGCTCACATACAGGAGAGCGTCGCCCCCGAAAAGGCCCGCATCGCCGAAATCAAGCAAAACATCGAAAACGTAGAGTACGACGAGCGCGAGAATATGTGGGAAGAGGTCGACAAGCTCGAAAAGGTCATTCTCGACAAATATGAAAAAGCCCTCGACGAAGCACTGCCGCAAGTGTTCGCCCTGGTCAAAGCCACCGCCAAGCTGTTTGCCGAGAACGAACGAATCGAAGTCACCGCCACCCCATTCGACCGCGACCTCGCCGCCAAAGGGCACGACTTCGTGCACATCGAAGGAGACAAGGCCATCTACCAGAACCATTGGGTAGCCGGCGGCAACGAAATCACCTGGAACATGGTGCACTATGACGTGCAACTCTTCGGTGGTGTCGTACTGCACAAAGGCAAAATCGCCGAGATGGCCACCGGTGAAGGCAAGACCCTCGTGGCCACCCTGCCGGTGTTCCTCAACGCCCTTACCGGCAATGGCGTGCACGTGGTCACGGTGAACGACTACCTGGCCAAACGTGACTCGGAATGGATGGGCCCGCTCTACATGTTCCACGGCCTCTCGGTCGACTGCATCGACAAGCACCAGCCCAACTCCGAAGAACGCCGCCGCGCCTACAACGCCGACATCACTTTCGGAACGAACAACGAGTTCGGCTTCGACTACCTGCGCGACAACATGTCCATCACCCCCCAGGACCTCGTGCAAAGAGCCCACAACTACGCCATCGTCGACGAGGTCGACTCGGTGCTCATCGACGACGCCCGTACCCCGCTCATCATCTCAGGCCCCGTGCCCAAAGGTGAGGTACAACTCTTCGAGGAGCTGCAACCCAAAGTCGAGTCGCTCTACAAAGCCCAAAAAGCATTGGCCACCAAATTGCTGGCCGACGCCAAGATAAAAATCGCCTCCGAAGACAAAGAGGTGCGTAAAGAGGGCGCCCTGTTGCTGTTCCGCACCTTCAAGGGCCTACCCAAGAACTCGGCCCTCATCAAATACCTCAGCGAGCCAGGCATCAAATCGCTCATGCTCGAAACCGAGGAATACTACATGCAGGAGAACAACCGCAACATGCCCATCGTCACCGACCCGCTCTACTTCGTCATCGACGAGAAAAACAACGGAGTAGACCTCACCGACAAAGGTCTCGACATGATTACCGGCGACAGCGACGACCCGCAATTCTTTGTCCTCCCCGACATCGGCGCCCAACTGGCCGAGCTCGACAACATGGGGCTCTCCGACGCCGAACGCCAAGAACGCAAAGACCAAATCACGCAGGAATACGCCATCAAGGCCGAGCGCGTGCACACCGTGCACCAGCTGCTCAAAGCCTACGCCCTCTTCGAGCGCGACGACGAGTATGTGGTCATCGACAACAAGGTGAAAATCGTCGACGAGCAGACCGGCCGTATCATGGAAGGCCGCCGCTACTCCGACGGACTGCACCAGGCCATCGAAGCCAAAGAGCATGTGAAAGTGGAAGCCGCCACCCAGACGTTTGCCACCATCACGCTGCAAAACTACTTCCGCATGTACCACAAGCTGGCCGGCATGACCGGTACGGCCGAGACCGAAGCCGGCGAGTTCTGGGACATCTACAAGCTCGACGTGGTAACCATTCCCACCAACAAGCCCGTTATCCGTGAAGACCTCAACGACCGCGTATACAAGACCAAACGCGAAAAATACAACGCCGTCATCGAAGAAATCGCCAAGATGGTCGAGCAGGGTCGTCCCGTGCTCGTAGGTACCACCTCGGTCGAAATATCGGAATTGCTGAGCCGCATGCTTACCCTGCGGAAAATCAAGCACAACGTCCTCAACGCCAAGCTCCACCAGAAAGAGGCCGACATCGTGGCCCAAGCCGGACAGAGCGGCACGGTGACCATCGCCACCAACATGGCCGGTCGTGGTACCGACATCAAGCTCTCCGAGGCCGTGCGCGAAGCCGGAGGTCTGGCCATCATCGGTACCGAACGCCACGAGTCACGCCGCGTCGACCGCCAGTTGCGCGGACGTTCGGGACGTCAAGGCGACCCGGGTTCTTCGGTCTTCTATGTATCGCTCGAAGACAACCTCATGCGACTGTTCAGCTCCGAACGCATCGCCAAGGTGATGGATCGTCTCGGATTTGAAGAGGGCGAGATGATTGAGCACCCGATGATTTCCAAATCGATCGAACGGGCCCAACGCAAAGTAGAAGAGAACAACTTCGGTATTCGTAAACGCCTGCTCGAATACGACGACGTGATGAATGCCCAACGCGAAGTCATCTACAAGAAACGCCACCACGCCCTCATGGGCGAACGCATCGGCATCGACATCGTCAACATGATGTACGACGCCGCCCAGGCTCTCGTCGAAGAATATGCCCAAGCCGGCGACTACGAAGGGTTGCAGGCCAACGTGCTGAAAACCTTCGCCATCGAAGTGCCGTTCGACGCCAACTCCCTGCGTTCGGAAAAAGAGAGCGTCCTCACCGAAGCCCTGTACGAAGCCGTCATCGCCGCCTTCAAGCGCAAAATCGACACGCTTGCCGCCGTGGCCAACCCGGTCATCAAGCGCGTCTATGAAGAGCAGGGCGACCGCTACGACAACATCGTCATTCCCATCACCGACGGCAAACGCATATATAATATAGTATGTAATCTGAAAGAAGCCTACGAGAGCGAATCGAAAGCCGTGAACAAAGCCTTCCAGAAATCGATACTCCTGCACACCATCGACGAAGCCTGGAAAGAGCACCTGCGCGACCTCGACCAGCTGCGCCAGTCGGTACAGAACGCCAGCTACGAACAGAAAGACCCGCTGCTCATCTTCAAACTCGAATCGTTCGGGCTCTTCAAGGAGATGATCAACACCATCAACACCAAGACCATATCGATTCTCATGCGCGGGCAGATTCCCATGCGCGACCCGCAACAAGTGAAGGAGGCCGCCCCCGCAGCCCGTCAGGATTACAGCCGCTACCGCACCCAAAAAGACCAAATAGGCGGTGGACAGCCGGCCAACGGCGCTCAACCCAATGCCCCGCAACGTCGCCCCGAACCGGTAAAAGCCGCCCCCAAGATAGGGCGCAACGACCCCTGCCCCTGCGGAAGCGGAAAGAAATACAAGAACTGCCACGGCCGCGAGGCTTAAACCCGGAAGCCGTTCCACCCAAGAAATCATACATTAACCCAGCCCGGGAGAACCCATCTCCCGAGCTGGAAAGAAATTAAGAAACCAATGAACATACTCGAACTGAGCGAACAAGAAATCATTCGTCGCAACAGCCTCGACGAAATGCGCAAGATGGGCATCGACCCCTATCCTGCCGCCGAATACCTCGTAAACGCTTATACCGACGAAATCAAAGAAACATTCTCCGACGACGCCCCCCGCCGCGAAGTATCGGTTGCCGGCCGCATCATGAGCCGCCGCATCATGGGCAAGGCCTCCTTTATCGAACTCAAAGACTCGAAAGGCCGCATACAGGTCTACATCTCCCGCGACGACCTCTGCCCCGGTGAATACAAAGAACTTTACAACACCGTATTCAAAAAGCTGCTCGACATCGGCGACTTCATCGGCATCAAAGGTTTTGTGTTCCGCACCCAAATGGGAGAAATCACCATTCACGCACAAGAGCTCACCGTCTTGTCGAAATCGTTACGCCCGCTGCCCATCGTGAAGAAAAAAGACGGTGTCGTCTACGATGCCTTCGAAGACCCCGAACTGCGTTACCGCCAACGCTACGTCGACCTCGTCGTGAACGAAGGAGTAAAAGAGATTTTCATCAAGCGCAACCGGGTCTACAACTCCATGCGCGAATTTTTCAACTCGCGCGGCTACATGGAGGTAGAAACCCCCATTCTCCAATCGATTCCCGGCGGTGCCGCCGCACGGCCTTTCATCACCCACCACAACGCGCTCGACATACCGCTCTACCTGCGCATCGCCGACGAGCTTTACCTCAAACGCCTCATCGTGGGCGGATTCGAAGGGGTGTATGAGTTCTCGAAGAACTTCCGCAACGAAGGCATGGACCGCACGCATAACCCCGAGTTCACCTGCATGGAGATATACGTCTCCTACAAGGACTATAACTGGATGATGAACTTCACCGAACAGATGCTCGAAAAAATCGCCCTCGACGTGAACGGCACCACCCAGGTGCAGGTGGGAGACAACCTCATCGACTTCAAGGCTCCCTATAAACGCATCACGATGACCGACGCCATCAAGGAATTTACCGGGGTCGACATCACCGGCATGGACGAAGAGCAGCTGCGCGACGTGTGCCACCGTCTCGACATCGAAATCGACGACACCATGGGCAAAGGCAAACTCATCGACGAGATTTTCGGCGAGAAATGCGAAGGGCACTTCATTCAACCCACCTTCATCACCGACTATCCCATCGAGATGTCGCCGCTCACCAAGCGCCACCGCAACAACCCCGAACTGACCGAACGTTTCGAGTTGATGGTCAACGGGAAAGAGTTGTGCAACGCCTACTCCGAACTCAACGACCCCATCGACCAGCGTTACCGCTTCGAAGAGCAACTGCGGCTCTCGGAAAAAGGCGACGACGAAGCGATGTTCATCGACAACGATTTCATACGCGCCCTCGAATACGGTATGCCCCCCACATCGGGCATGGGCATCGGCATGGACCGTCTCGTCATGCTCATGACGGGGCAATCGACCATACAGGAAGTTCTCTTCTTCCCGCAGATGCGTCCCGAGAAGACCCAGAAGAAAGACCCCGAAAGCGCATACATCGGCATCGGCATTCCCAAAGAATGGATTCCGGCCATACAGAAAGCCGGGTATCTCACCCTCGAAGCCTTGTCGGGAGCCAACCCCAACAAACTTCAACAAGACTTGTGCGGGCTGAACAAAAAGTTCAAACTCGAACTGGCCAACCCCACCCCCGAAGAGGTGAAAGCATGGGTCGAAAATGCCCGATAGAAGAGGACGAACCAAAATAGAGGAGGAATAACGATGAATCTCCCGGGAAAAGTAGCCATCATCGGAGGCGGCACTTGGGCTACCGCCATTGCAAAACTTGTCTTGTGCAATACCGACTCCATCAACTGGTATATCCGCAACGAAAACACCATCGAGGAGTTTATCCGTTCGGGAAGGAACCCGATGTACCTGTCGAGCGTGAAATTCGAAATCAGCCGCATCGGAT
Source organism: uncultured Porphyromonadaceae bacterium (assembly GCA_900542765.1). Classification (GTDB taxonomy): domain Bacteria; phylum Bacteroidota; class Bacteroidia; order Bacteroidales; family UBA11471; genus Caccoplasma; species Caccoplasma merdavium. The sequence goes on from UQOX01000018.1 coordinate 17,461, forward strand.
TCTCTGTCGACATCAACAATGTCGTCAAGGAGTCTGACACGCTGATACTGGTCACACCGTCGCCCTACATCAAGGCCCAGCTCAAAAAGCTGAAAAGCAAAGCCCTGCAAGACAAATTCATCATCTCGGCCATCAAAGGCATCGTACCCGATGAAAACCAAATCATTACCGATTACCTGAAAAAGAACTTCAAGGTACCCGGCAATCTCCTGGCTGTCATCGGCGGCCCCTGCCACGCCGAGGAAGTGGCCCTCGAACGCCTCTCCTACCTCACCATCGGCTGCCCCGACCTGCGCAACGCCCAAATCGCGGCCGACCTGCTGCGCACCCCGTTCATGCGCACCACCACCTCGACCGACGTCGAAGGCATCGAATATGCCGCCGTGCTGAAAAACGTTTATGCCATTGCGGCCGGAATATGCAACGGCATGAAGTATGGCGACAACTTGCAAGCCGTACTGGTGTCGAACGCCATTCAGGAACTCCAACGGTTTGTGAACGTGGCCAACCCCATGCCCCGCAACATCTGCGAGCCGGCCTATCTGGGCGACCTGCTGGTAACAGCCTATTCACGGTTCAGCCGCAACTTCCTTTTCGGCACCATGATTGGCAAAGGATACTCGGTAAAGGCCGCACAGACCGAGATGGAGATGATTGCCGAAGGCTACTACGGCACCAAGTGCATTACCGAAATCAACGAAAAGTTGCAGGTAGAAATGCCCATTCTGAATGCCGTGTATAACATTCTCTACAAACGCAAATCGATTCCCAACGAATTGCGGCAACTGGCCGAGATGCTTCATTAACCACCTGCCTTCACGATCAAAAACGACAGAGGGGAGAGCCATCGAGACTCTCCCCTCTGTCATATCAACAGCAAGGGTATCAATGGCAGCAGCCACCCTCGCAACCGTCATGGCCATGGTCGCCACAGCCGCCGCCGCAACTGTCGCAACCGCAACCGCAGGAATGAACGGGGTTGAGCTCCTCGGGGGTGGCGGGACGCACCGTCTTGACGGTACCTACAAAGTGCAGGTCTTCACCGGCAAGGGGGTGATTGAAATCCATCACCACGATATTTTCCTTCACTTCGAGCACCGAGCCATTGAAGCGGTTGCCATTGGCGTCCATCATAGGAACGGTATTGCCCGGGAAAATACATTCGTCATCAAATTTACCATCGACCTCGAACATCTTCTTGTCAAGTTCCAAGACATGCTCCTCGTCACGCTCGCCATAAGCGTCGTTACAGGGAATCACAAAATCGAAAGTGTCGCCCACCTTCAAGTCCATGATTTTAGCCTCGAACGAGGGGAGCATCTGCTCCACTCCGCAGACAAAACGCAGGGGAGAGTCTTCCGAAGTCTCTTCCATCAGTTCGTCTTCGGGACCAACATAAAGTTTATACGTCAATTCGACAAATTGTCCGGGTTTGATTGTTTCCATATAAAATGATATTAAAAATAAATTCACGACATTGGCGGCAAAGGTACGAAAGGTTTTTCAGATTCACAGCGTCGTTCCCGAAAATTACCATTAACAAAGAAAGAGCGCCGTTTTAGAAAACAAATATCGCCTGAAAGTGTTATAAATAAAGAAAAACAACTCAAAGCACTTGTTTTAAAAAAAATATTTGCATCTTTGCACTCAAAAGATTGTTAAACACAAACGACTGTCCGCGAGGACAGAAGATGTTATTTTAGAGAATAAAATTCATTATGGAAAAAGAACAGAAACCCCGTCGCCCGCGCATCGGAGAGGCAAGAGGGGCAGCCAGCCGCGAAGGTGGCAATGAAAAATACGAAAAGGTAAATTACACCCGTCGCAACGACAACGACTACAACTACAACCGCCGACCCTACAACTACGATAACCGCAACTACAACCGCCGGAACGACAATTACGGCGGAGGCAACCATTATCAGCACAACTACAATGCCGACAACAATACCGCCGGCGAGGACAACTTCAACCGTTACGCAACCAACGACTACGGCTACAACCGCAACCATGGCGAACGCCAGGGCGGCTACAACCGCCCCGACAACTACCAAGGAGGTTACAACCGCAACAACTATAACAACCGCCGCCCCTACCGCCCGCACGCCGATAACGGCGAAGAGCCCAACTACAACACCGTGGGCGAGAGCCGTCCGTTCCGCCAACAAGGAGGCAACCGTCAGGGATTCAACAACCGCGGCGGAGGCTACAACAAGCCCTATGGCGGCAACCAACGCCGCTCCTACGGCGGAGGCAACAACCGCCAGCAACGAGTGGTCATACCCCGCCGCATCGTCTATGACGAGAGCATGGTCGACCCCAACGAGCCGATACGTCTCAACAAGTTCCTGGCCAACTCGGGCGTGTGCTCGCGCCGAGAAGCCGATGAGTTCATACAGAAGGGCGAAATCAAAGTCAACGGCGAAGTGGTGACCGAATTGGGAACGAAAATCACCCGCAACGATGTCGTCACCCACAACGACAAAGTGGTGCTGCCCGAGCACAAAATCTATGTGTTGCTCAACAAGCCCAAAGATTGCGTAACGACCTCGGACGACCCCCAAGGCCGCCTCACCGTCATGGACATCGTGCGCAATGCCTGCACCGAACGCATCTATCCCGTAGGCCGCCTCGACCGCAACACCACCGGCGTGCTGCTGCTCACCAACGACGGCGACCTGGCCTCGAAACTGACGCACCCGAAGTTTGTGAAAAAGAAGATCTACCATGTATGGCTCGACCGTGACGTGACCGAGGAAGACATGCAACGCATCGCCGACGGCATCGAACTCGAAGACGGCCCCATACATGCCGACGCCATCAGCTACGCCACCGAAACCGACCGCAACCAAGTGGGCATCGAAATCCACTCGGGCCGCAACCGGGTCGTGCGCCGCATCTTCGAGTCGCTGGGCTACCGCGTGGTGAAGCTCGACCGCGTATATTTCGCCGGCCTCACCAAGAAAAACCTGCCCCGCGGACGCTGGCGTTACTTGACCCAACAAGAAGTAAATTTCCTGAAAATGGGTTCTTTCGAATAACAATTACAACGAGATATAAAATCAAGAACAAGAGGATAAAGATATATGGAAACGCTTAAACGCACTCGCATCGCCGACCTGTTCCGCACCAAGCCCATAGGCACGACCGTGCTGGTAAAAGGCTGGGTACGCACCCGTCGCGGAAACAAACAAGTAGGATTCATCGCCCTGAACGACGGCTCCACCATAAAGAACCTGCAAATCGTCGTAGACCTTGAAAAATTCGACGAAGAGACCCTGAAACCCGTAACCACGGGAGCCTGCATCGCCGTGACCGGCCGCCTGGTCGAGTCGCAAGGCAAAGGGCAAGAGGCCGAAGTACAAGCCGAAACGCTCGAAGTATATGGCACGGCCGACCCGCAGACCTATCCGCTACAAAAGAAAGGCCACACCATGGAGTTCCTGCGCGAGATTGCCCACCTGCGTCCCCGCACCAACACCTTTGGCGCCATCTTCCGCATGCGGCACCAGATGGCCTACGCCATACACACGTTCTTCCACGAGAGAGGTTTCGTCTACTTCCACACGCCCATCATCACCGCTTCGGACTGTGAGGGTGCCGGACAGATGTTCCAGGTAACCACCAAGAACCTCTACAACCTGAAAAAAGACGAGAACGGCTCCATCATCTACGACGACGACTTCTTCGGCAAGCAAGCCAGCCTCACCGTCTCGGGACAACTCGAAGGGGAGCTTGCCGCCACCGCCCTGGGTGCCATCTACACCTTTGGCCCCACCTTCCGTGCCGAGAACTCCAACACCCCGCGCCACTTGGCCGAGTTCTGGATGGTCGAACCCGAAGTGGCCTTTGCCGACCTCGACGACCTGATGGCCCTCGAAGAGGAGTTTATCAAATATTGCGTGAAATGGGCCCTCGAAAATTGCCAGGACGACCTGCAATTCCTCAACGACATGTTCGACAAAGGTCTCATCGAACGCTTGCAGAAAGTAGTCGAGACCGAGTTTGTGCACCTGCCCTACACCGAAGGCATCAAGATACTCGAAGAGGCCATCGCCAACGGCCACAAATTTGAGTTCCCCGTTTACTGGGGCTGCGACCTGGCCAGCGAACACGAACGCTTCCTCGTCGAAGAGCACTTCAAGAAACCGGTCATCATGATCAACTACCCCAAAGAGATAAAAGCCTTCTACATGAAACAGAACGAAGACGGCAAGACCGTACAAGGCACCGACGTCCTCTTCCCGCAGATAGGCGAAATCATCGGCGGCAGCGTGCGTGAAGAAAACTACGACAAACTGCTCGCCCGCATCGAGGAGCTGAAAATCCCGATGAAAGACATGTGGTGGTATCTCGACACCCGCAAATACGGAACTTGCCCGCACGCCGGTTTCGGACTGGGATTTGAGCGGCTCATGCTCTTCGTCACCGGCATGTCCAACATTCGCGACGTGATACCGTTCCCCCGCACCCCCAAAAACGCCGAATTCTAAAAACGGCTACCTCTTTATACCCGACAGGGCAGTCCCGCAAGAGACTGCCCTGTCGTTTTTCGGGAAGGAGAGCATTTCACTGCCCCTCCTTGCCGCGGTAGAGCAACGACACCGGCCCGATGATACCCGAGGCGACCAGGGTGTCGGCCGGGGTGACAATCTCGGGATAGGCATAGGTCAGACGTTCCTCGGCCGGCAGGGCGGCATCACCTATCATGCGATTCATCAACGAATTGGCCACCTCGATTTCGATTTCGTTGTCGCCTTCCCGCACAAACGGGGTGAGGTCGGTCTCCCAAGGCGAACACCACACGATACCCGCCTCTTGGCCGTTCACGATGACCCGCGCCACGGCTCCGAGAGACGAAAAGCGCAAGAAAACCTTCTCCGCGGCATCGCGACGCTGCACCATGAGGCGACCGCGATAAACCGCCGTCCCCGAATAATACCGAATGCGGGAATCGGCATGCGTCGACCAATCGACGAGCTCGTCGAACGTCACCTCTCCCGCCCCGCCTTTTTCGGGGTCGAAGTAGACCTGCCACGGGCCAGCGACAGGCTCCTCCCGTTGCGTCGCTTGCCAAGTCACCGGGGGTAACGTGCGCGACGAGTCGGCCAGCACGACAAAATAAGATTCACGCGGTGCCATGCGCAGAGGGAGCGTCGCGGTGTGGGAATCGGCCGAGAGCAACGGCAAGGCATAGCAACGCCCCTCGACAGGATTCCACAACTCGGCCTGCCGGAAAGGGGTGCGGAATGTCAAGGTATCGACCCACCCACTGTCGGTGTGATTATCGAGGAAATACATGTCGGCAACGGAAGTGCGGCGATGGACAAAATAGAGCTTGTCGGCCTTCACGTCGCCCCGCCTCATCGCCACATCGGGCACGAGGCCGGCCTGCTGCACGGCTTCGGACAGAGGCATGCCCCAATAGACCTTTCCACGGCCATAGGAATGACTTCCCTGCGGAGTATCCTCCTCGCCCCAAAGCGCCTTCACCCAGATGTCATATTCGCGGCGGCAAGGAATGTCGCGCTGCGTCGGAGAAGCTATCGGCCGGGGGCCATAGACCGGGACTCCGGCTTTGACGAAGGAGGCGATTTTTTCCAACGCGGCCAGCGTCAGTTCCCCATTGCGGGGCAAGACCACCATGCGATAGCTCATGCCGTCGGGCAGCACCACCCGACCGTCACGAACGGCCATGCGCGTAAAGAGGGCATCGGAAGTAAAGGCATCGAAATCATAGCCCGAAGGAATGTCGGGCAAGCGATAGGTCAGGATTTTCACCGGGGCATTCTCCCCCAAATAGACCGCCAAGTCGACAACCGGCCGCCCCTGCCGCATGAGGTAGGCACACCGTGCCTGATAATCCCAGAACGGGCGGCTATACGACCAAAAGGGATTGTTGCGGTGGAGACAATAATGACGTCCGCCCCCGGTATTGCCGGGAATGCGGTCGAGCCAGGGCTGGTAGGCCGAAGCGCAGACAACAAACTCATTGATGCCAAAACAGTAGGCATAATCGGCCAAGGACTTGATATAGGACAAGGAGTGCGAAAACTTGGCATCGGTGAAGGCTTCGCCCGAAGCAATGGGTTTGGCATAGAGATGGGCAGCCGACGAACACTCCTTGATGTCGTAATTCCCGTCGGGGTGAATCGCCCAGAACTCCCCTTGCGGTTTCGAGACCCGGCCTTTGGCCTGTATGGGGTCGGCCACGATGCAAAGGGCGTTGCCGGTGGCCTGGGCCGTGAAATCGAGGCCACGCTCCCGACACAGACGGTCGAACGTCGCGTAATAATTATCGGCAATAAGGTCGGCCATGGTGCGGCGCACATCGTAAAGGACGGCATCGGACTCCTGCGGCGACCCCACGACGTAACCGGCCATCACGGGCAAATATCTCCTTAAATCATACCCGCGACGAGCCAGGAATTCCCGGTCGAAACCGGGTGTCCAGTTTTGCGAACCGGCTTCGTGGCTGTCCATGGCCATACCCCGCAAGGCAATGCCGTGACGGGCCAACGTGTCGGCAATGGCGCCGAAATAGTGTTTCCACTGCAACTCGGCCGCGGTCACCGACATCTTGTCGCACTCCAAACCCAGAAGTTCGGGGCGCCCGTGTTTTGTCTTGCTGCCGGTGGGCACATGGGCAAAGCGCAGCACGACCCAACTACCCTCGGGAGCCTGCCAACGCAACACGCCATCGTCGCCCAGGCAAGCCGAGAGGTCGAGCACGGTTGCCGGATCGATGACCTCGGCCGCCGTGTAGGAAGGAGTGGAATCGCCATCGATATACTCGGAATAAAGTCCGGCTTTCTCTTCCCAGTCATCGACCGACGCCCGCGAAGACAACCGCACGTCGCCCAACTGCATATCGAGTTGCGGGCGATCGGGCGTCTGCCAGTCGTGCAGGTTGAGCCTGAAATAACGGGCCGTAACCGCGGGAAAGGCGACGGTTTTCTGTCGCCACGACGAATGTGCCTTGTATATAGGAGCCAAATCACACACCTTGCGGTAATGGGTCCCGTCGTCGGAGACTTCGAGTTGTCCCAGCGGCGGAAGCACCTGATAGCCGGTACCCACAAACACTTCACCGGGAGGGCCGGGCACGTTGGTGGCACTGGTCGTGGCCTTCCCTCGCGGGGCGACTTGGTAGGTAATGGAACGAGCCGTAAAACGACGGCCGAAGTCGAGCGTGACATAGACCGATTCACCCGGCTCCTGCGAAGGTATTTTTGTCAACTTCTTTCCCGGGGCAAAAAGAGAGGCCACGTCGAGCGAAGAGATATTCGACGACAACCTGGGGGCAACCCGCCGGCTGTCATCGTTCCACGCCGCCGGGACAGGGAAAGCCAATACGGCCACATCTTTATAACAAGACGACGCCGGGAGGGGTAGCGGCGTCTCAATATCAGCGCCGCCTTCGAGCAACGTGTCGGTGGCCAACAACATCTGCATGCCCAGCTCGGGCGTAATCCAAGGCCCGCCGGCGACATAGCCGTTGGAAACGTGGCATTCAAAGGAGAGTCCCAGGCGCTCGGCTTCACGAGCCGAGAAAACCAGCATCTCCCACCACTCGGGCGAGAGAGCCCGAAGTGCCCCGGGAGTCTTTTTGTTGTGCACCTGGTCGTAGTAGACCACCCCGCCCACACCGGCACGACGGAAGGCTTCGAGGTCGGCCGTGATACCTTCGCGGGTGGTCTCGGTCTCGCCATGGAACCACCACACTTTGGTGCGGGTCGAGTCGGGCGGAACAGAAAACTCCCCTGCCATCGTCGACAGAGAGGGTGACGGCGACTTCGTCACCAGATGACAGCCCGTCGCGGAGAGCAAAACCAGAGAAAAAACACAGACAAGAGATTTCATGGTAGAGTATTCTTCTTTTACTTCACGGACGAAAATAAGACAATATCGCCAATCGGGCAAATTTATATCCCTCAAAGTGCAAAGCCGGCCTTTGCCACACGCCAAGAGAGAGAACAGTCGCGCAGCCGCAAAAAAGGACAAGGGGCGAAGAGAGGAAAGAGAAAAGAAAAAAATCTGATGGAAATGTTTTGGAATACAGATAAAAAGCGTACCTTTGCAGTCCGATTATTACCACAAAAGCAACCCGACGTGGCAACAGCGACAGCCCTTTGGCCTGGGCTTCGTTGGAAAGCGCGTCAATAAGTAATTAACAATTAAAGAATTAACAAAGTGGATACGTTAAGTTACAAAACCATTTCGGTGAACAAGGCAACCGCCCAAAAAGAATGGGTTGTGGTAGATGCCACCGGCCAATCTTTGGGTCGCATCGCCGCCAAGGTAGCCAAACTCCTGAGAGGAAAATACAAACCCAGCTACACTCCGCATGTAGATTGTGGCGACAATGTCATCATCATCAATGCCGACAAAGTGGAACTTACCGGCAAAAAATGGAATGACCGCATCTATATCCGTTTCACGGGTTATCCCGGCGGCCAACACCTGCATACACCGGCCGACCTCATGAAGAAAGGTCCCAAATACCTCTTCCATAAGGTAGTAAAAGGTATGCTTCCCAAAAATCGTCTGGGCGACCAGTTGTTGCGCAACCTCTATGTATATGCCGGCAGCGAACACCCGCACGAAGCACAACAACCCAAAGTTATAGATATTAACACCCTTAAATAAGCCGTATGGAAATAGTTAATGCAATAGGAAGACGTAAAGCCGCTGTTGCCCGCGTATTCGTAAAAACGGGAACCGGTGTCATTACCATCAACAACAAAGATCTTGCTGCATATTTCCCTTCGAGCATTCTGCAGTACATCGTGAAACAACCCCTCACCAAACTGGGTGTCGCCGAGAAATATGACATCAAGGTGAACATCGACGGTGGCGGATTCAAAGGCCAAGCCGAAGCTCTCCGCCTGGCTATCGCCCGCGCATTGGTGAAAATCAATCCCGAGGACAAACCCGCTCTCAAAGCCGAAGGTTTCATGACTCGCGACCCGCGTACTGTTGAACGTAAGAAACCGGGACAACCCAAAGCAAGAAAGAGATTCCAGTTCAGCAAACGTTAATGGTATTTGCGAGCTATTCCTCGGCAAGTATGCAACGTTTAGTATCCAAATTTTCGGGATTCGGCTGCAAAGAGGCGTGCCACGCACACGAGGCGACGACGCCGGCAACGACTACCCGGAGATTGATTCAGTAGAAAGTAAACAAGCAAACAACAAACAACAATGGCAATTACAACATTTGACCAATTATTAGAAGCCGGCGTACACTTTGGCCACCTGAAAAGAAAATGGAACCCGGCTATGGCTCCTTACATCTTCATGGAGCGCAACGGTATCCACATCATCGACCTCTACAAGACGGTCGCCAAAATCGATGAAGCAGCTGCTGCATTGAAACAAATCGCCAAATCGGGCAAAAAAATCCTCTTTGTTGCCACCAAAAAACAAGCCAAAGAGGTTCTCGCCGCCAAAGCTACCGAAATAGGCATGCCCTACGTTATCGAGCGTTGGCCGGGCGGTATGCTCACCAACTTCCCCACCATTCGCAAGGCGGTGAAGAAAATGGCCTCGATCGACAAAATGATCAAAGACGGAACCTTCGACAACCTCTCGAAACGGGAGAAACTGCAAGTAACCCGTCAACGCGCCAAACTCGAAAAAACCCTCGGCAGCATCGCCGACCTGACCCGTCTGCCGTCGGCCCTCTTCGTTGTCGACGTGATGAAAGAGCACATCGCCGTGCGTGAAGCCAACCGCTTGGGTATTCCCGTATTCGCCATGGTCGACACCAACTCCGACCCCACGAACATCGACTTCGTCATTCCCGCCAACGACGATGCCACCAAATCGATTGAGGTAATCCTCAACGCCGTATGCGGTGCCATTGCCGAAGGTCTCGAAGAACGCAAAATCGAGAAAGTAGATGCAGAAGCCGCAGAAGCACAAGGCGAAGCTCCGGCAAAAAAAGAGCGTAAGACCCGCATCAAACGCACCAAAGCCGAAGACGACGAGGCCCTCAACGCCAATGTTGCTGCAAAAGTAATGAAAGGCCAGGACGAAGACGAAGAATAATCGCATCGCCCTACCGCAGACACATACAACTACCGGCAAAGAGTGAGCCCCGCAAAAACCTACGGGACTTGCTCTTTGTTACTTATAGAAACCTTTAAAAAGAAAAATATTATGGCTGTTACAATGGCAGATATTACCAAGCTCCGCAAAATGACCGGAGCCGGTATGATGGACTGCAAAAAAGCACTTGAAGAAGCCAACAACGACTTCGACGGTGCCATAGAAATCATTCGCAAAAGAGGTCAGGCTATCGCCGCCAAACGTGAAGACCGCGAAGCCGCCGAAGGCTGCGTTCTTGCTGCAAACAAAGGCGACTACGCCGCTATCGTGGCCCTGAAATGCGAGACCGACTTCGTTGCCCAAAACAAAGACTTCGTTGCCCTCACCCAAAAAATCCTCGATGCCGCCATCGAAAACAAACCCGCCGACCTCGAAGCTCTCAAAGCCCTCAAACTCGACGGCCGCACCATCGCCGAACTCGTGACCGACCAAAGCGGTGTCACCGGTGAAAAGATGGAACTCGGTTACTTCGATTCTCTCTCGGCCGCTTCGACCATCTTCTACATTCACCCGGGCAACAAGCTGGCTACCATCGTAGGATTCAACTTGGCCGATGTCGATTACCAAGTAGCCCGCGACGTGGCCATGCAGGTAGCTGCCATGAACCCCATCTCGGTACGTCCCGAAGAGGTTCCCGCCCACATCATCGAGAAAGAACTCGAAATCGCCCGCGAAAAAGCCCGCGAAGCCGGCAAACCCGAAAACCTCATCGACCGCATCGCACAAGGTTCGTTGCAGAAATACTACAAAGAATTTACCCTCCTGCAACAGGAATTCGTAAAAGACCCCAAACACACCATCGAGCAATACCTCAAAGCCCAAAACAAAGAGCTCACGGTAACAGCATTCCGTCGTTTCACGTTGAACGCAGAATAAGACACCGGCTCGATTGTCCGACAAGAAAGAGACACCGGAGAGCATTCTCCGGTGTCTCTTCTTTTACCCCCCACACCGCACAATGAAAAGCGAGGCGGCAAGACAATCGACCCACCTCACGAGCCCGACAAGAAAGCAATCGCACACAAGAGCCCCAAATGGCGCAATAAAAAAAGACGGCAAACGTTTATTAAAACAGATTCACCTCTTTTAAACACACTGAACGATGGCACACGGCAATCTCTATGACGTCAGGCAAAAACTGAAAATCGCATTTCTTGCGGTTTCGCTCCTCTTGGTCGCCCTATTCCTCATCATATCGAACCGACTGGTCGAAGACCTGTCGACCGAAGAACACAACAAGATGGAGATTTGGGCCGAAGCCACCCGCTCGGCAGCGAGCAATGTGACAAACGTCGACATGAATCTCATCTTGAAGATTCTGCAAAGCAACACCACCATTCCGATTATCATCGCCGATGACCAAGGGCAAGTCCTGCAAACCCACAACCTCGAAATTCCCAACCGGCACGGCGAACAATTCCTGCAAAAAAAATTACAATCACTCCGCGACAAAGAGCAGGTCATCGAAATCTATATCGACAACGACACGTCGCAATACCTCTACTACGACGACTCCACGCTGCTAAAACGGCTTTCCTACTTTCCCTACATACAACTCGGAGTCATGATACTCTTCCTCGTCATCGCCTATGTGGCGCTGATGAGCAGCAAGAAAGCCGAGCAAAACAAAGTGTGGGTAGGACTCTCAAAAGAGACCGCCCACCAGTTGGGAACCCCCCTCTCATCAATCATGGCATGGCTCGACATGCTCGAATCACAAGGCACCGACCCGGAAATCATCGACGACATGGGGAAAGACGTGCAACGGCTGTCGACCATCGCCGAGCGTTTCTCGAAAATCGGCTCCCAACCCGAGCGTGAGCCAGCCGACGTGAGTGAAGTCATCGGCACGGCCGTCGACTACATGCAGCACCGCATCTCGGGGAAAGTGCACATCACGGTGCACACCCCCGAAGAGAAATTGGAACCGCAACCCCTGTGCCGTCCGCTCATAGAATGGGTCTTCGAGAATCTTTGCAAAAACGCCATCGACGCCATGGACGGCGAAGGAAATATCGACATCACCCTCACCCACGATGAATCCCGATATTACATCGACGTCAAAGACACCGGCAAAGGCATTGCCCGCAACCGGTTCAAAACCATATTCCACCCGGGCTATACCACCAAGCGCCGGGGCTGGGGACTGGGGCTCACCCTTGTGAAACGCATCATCGAAGAGTACCACAACGGCCGCATCTACGTCAAAGAGTCGGAAATCGGCAAAGGAACGACCTTCCGCATAGAGATGAAACGGGCATAACGGCAATGGTAACGCCATCACCCTCAGAAAGAAAACCAACCGTCGAGGCGACAAAAAAACGAGATAAAAATCTTTTTTTATAAGGATTTTGCACGAGAACAATTATTTTTTGTACCTTTGCAGGGTTTTAATAGCAGTGAACTGTGGGAAAGACCGACAAATACACGATTGCATTAAAAAGCCTGAGTGAGGGAACACACACCTACGAATATGCCCTCGGCGAAGACTTCTTTGCAGAAACCGACTCTCACGAGATAGACAAAGGAGAGGTAAATGTCGGGCTTACGTTGAAGCGCACCGGCGACACGTTCGAGTTGCACTTCGCCATCAAAGGGCACATCATCATTCCGTGCGACCGATGTCTCGACGACATGGAGTTGCCGGTGGAGACCGAAGACACCCTTTATGTGAAATTCGGGGAATCGTACAGCGAAGAGGACGAAAACCTCATCGTGGTACCCGAAAGCGAAGGCACTATCAACCTGGCGTGGTATCTCTATGAATGTATCGCCCTCACCATTCCGTTGAAACACACGCACCCCGAAGGCATGTGCAATCCCGAAATGGAAAACCTGTTAAAGGCTCACAGCGCAACCGTCTCGGAGCAAGACGACGAGGCACCCATAGACCCGCGATGGAACGCATTGAAAGAACTAAAAGGAAACAAATAATTAAACCTATACAGAAATGGCACATCCTAAAAGAAGACAATCGAAAACGAGAACAGCCAAAAGAAGAACCCACGATAAGGCTGTAGCCCCCACCCTGGTTGTATGCCCCAACTGCGGTGCTTGGCACATCTATCACACCGTATGCGGAGAATGCGGTTACTATCGCGGCAAACAAGCCATCGAGAAAGAAGCAGCCATCTAAAAAGTGTGACTTTTTAGAGGTTTTGCGCCAGAGAGGCTTCCCTCTCGGCTTTTGAACTGATTGTATAACCTTTAATAAAGCACACTAAATATTTCGACACACACAATATTTAGTGTGCTTATTTCTTTTTTACTGCTATGGTAAATGCTATGATTGCGGGCGTAGCCTCTTATGTGCCCGAAGACATTCTCACCAACGAAGAACTTTCGAAAATGGTCGATACCACCGACGAATGGATTACCACCCGCGTAGGTATCAAGACCCGCCACATACTGAAAGGAGAAGGGCTGGGGAGCTCAAAAATGGGTTCACGAGCCGTGAAAAAGGTATTGCGCAAAACCAATACCGACCCCGGAGAAATCAACGCCGTCATCTGCGCCACCTCCACCCCCGACTACCGTTTTCCCTCTACCGCATCGATTGTAGCCCGCAAAGCCGGCATCAACAACGCCTTCTGCTATGACATACAGGCCGCCTGCTCGGGATTTATCGTTGCCTTGCAAGCCGCCACGGCCTATATCCGCAGCGGAATGTGTAAAAAGGTAATGGTGGTTGCCACCGAAAAAATGTCGTCAATCACCGACTATCAAGACCGCTCGACCTGTCCGCTCTTCGGCGACGGTGGTGCCGCAGCCCTGGTGGTTGCCACCGAAGAAGACTTTGGCGTGAAAGACACGCTTATCCGCACCGATGGCGTAGGACTTCCCTTCCTCCACATGAAAGCCGGCGGCTCGGTACGCCCCGCCAGCCACGAAACCGTAGATCATCGCGAGCACTTCGTCTACCAAGAAGGCCGCATCGTCTACAAATACGCCGTCTCGTCGATGCTCCAAGTCTCGGAAGAGATGCTTCAACGCAACAACCTCTCGGTCGACACCATCGACTGGTTTATCCCGCATCAGGCCAACCTCCGTATCATCGAGGCCATTGCCGAGCGCATGAACATCGACCCCAAGAAAGTCATCGTCACCATCGAGAAATATGGCAACACCAGCGCCGCTTCGATACCTTTGTGCCTGGCCGACTGGGAAAAGAACTTCAAGAAAGGCGACAAAATCATTCTCACCTCGTTCGGCGCCGGATTCATCTGGGGCTCGGTCTACCTGAAATGGGGATATGATCCCAAAGACGTGCAGGAGATTGCCGACACGCCGGCCGACAACGAAGACAACGAAGAAACCGTATAAGAAGAAACACCCGTCGAGTGTTTTTCATAAAAACCAAAAAAGGCGGCAAGATATGCCGCCTTTTTTCAATCCAAGCTACACGACTATGACACATAAAGCCGGATTTGTAAATATCGTGGGAAATCCCAACGTGGGGAAATCGACCCTGATGAATTCGCTCGTGGGCGAACGCATCTCGATTATCACCTCCAAAGCACAGACAACCCGCCATCGCATCATGGGCATCGTAAACACCGACGACATGCAAATCGTCTACTCCGACACGCCGGGAGTGCTCGCCCCGCACTACAAATTGCAAGAATCGATGCTCAATTTCTCGCAATCGGCCCTCACCGACGCCGACATATTGCTTTATGTCACCGATGTCGTGGAGACCCCCGACAAAAATCCGGAATTTCTCGAACGGGTCTCGCAGGAGACCATACCGGTCATACTCCTCATCAACAAAATCGACCTTCTGCAAGACCAGTCGCAACTCGAAACGCTCGTCGAGAACTGGAAGGAACGGCTGCCCAAGGCCGAGATAATCCCGGTATCGGCACAGCACCGCTTCAACATCGACTACCTGATGCGCCGCATCAAAGAGCTGTTGCCCCCCTCGCCACCGTTCTTTGAGAAAGACGCCCTCACCGACAAGCCCGCCCGTTTTTTCGTAACCGAAATCATTCGCGAAAAAATACTCCTCACCTACGACAAGGAGATACCCTATGCCTGCGAAGTGGCCGTGGAACAATTCAAGGAAGACGACAAGCAGATACACATCATGGCCGTCATCTTCGTCGAACGCGATTCGCAAAAAGGCATCATCATAGGCAAAGGCGGAAAAATGCTGAAACAGGTGGGAACCTTGGCACGCAAAGACATCGAAGCCTTCTTTGAGAAAAAGGTATATCTCGAACTCTATGTCAAAGTCGAAAAAGACTGGCGCAACAAAGAGAGCAAACTAAAAACATTCGGTTACCAGCTCGACTGAGACCGATAATTCTGCCAACTGAACAAAACAAGATAACTATGGGAAATTTAGTAGCTATCGTAGGCCGCCCCAATGTGGGGAAATCGACCCTCTTCAACCGGCTCACCCAAAGCCGTCAAGCCATCGTCAATGACGAGGCCGGCACCACGCGCGACCGCCAATATGGCAAGGTGAACTGGGTGGGGCACGAATTTTCGATCGTCGACACCGGCGGGTGGGTGGTCAACTCCGACGACATCTTCGAAGAAGAAATCAACAAACAAGTAGCCATCGCCATCGAAGAGGCCGACGTCATACTCTTTGTCGTCGATGCCACACACGGCATCACCGACCTCGACGACAAAGTGGCCGCCATACTGCGCCGCAGCAAAAAGCCGACGCTGCTGGTCGCCAACAAGGTCGAAAACAACGCTTCACAATACAGCTCGGCCGAATTCTACTCCTTCGGATTGGGCGACCCCTTCTGCATATCGGCCATCAACGGCTCGGGCACGGGCGAGCTGCTCGACGCGACAGTAGCCCTCTTCCCCACCAAAGTCACCGAAGAAGAACTCGAAGAGGAGATTCCCCGCATTGCCGTGGTGGGACGTCCCAACGCCGGCAAGTCATCGATCATCAACGCATTCATAGGAGAAGACCGTTACATCGTCACCGACATCGCCGGCACGACACGCGACTCGGTCAATACGCGATACAACAAATTCGGATTCGACTTCTACATCATCGACACGGCCGGTATCCGCAAAAAAGGCAAAGTCAATGAAGACATCGAGTATTACTCGGTGATACGTTCGATACGGGCCATCGAAAACTCCGACGTGTGCATACTCATGATCGACGCCACCCGCGGCATCGAGAGCCAGGACCTCAACATTTTCTCGCTCATACAGAAAAACAAGAAAGGGCTGGTGGTCTGCATCAACAAATGGGACCTCGTCGAAGACAAGAGCACACAAGCCATCAAAACCTTTGAAAATGCCATACGCGCCCGTTTGGCACCTTTTACCGACTTCCCCATCGTGTATGCTTCGGCCCTCACCAAGCAACGCATATTCAAAGTCCTTGAATGTGCGTCGGAAGTGTATAAAAACCGGCATCGCCATGTACCCACGGCTCGCCTCAACGAAGAGATGCTCGCCGTCATTGAGAACTATCCACCCCCTGCAAACAAAGGCAAGTATGTGAAAATAAAGTATGTAACCCAACTTAAAGGGACTCCCGTCCCCACCTTTATTTTCTTCTGCAACCTTCCGCAATGGGTGAAAGACCCCTACAAGCATTTTCTCGAAAACAAGATCCGGGACAAATGGAATTTTACCGGGACACCCATCAACATCATCATTCGTGAAAAATGAACAAAAAAAATACACCGCCATGGTGTATTTTTTTTGTTCATTTTGCTACCTTTGCATTGCAATTTGAAATACAATTTTATTTCTTAACTTAAAAAATTTAATTACCATGTTAGTTGCTATTACCGTACTGTTCATCATCGGCTACCTGGCGATCGCGCTCGAGCACCCGCTGCGCATCGACAAGACCGCATCGGCCCTCCTCCTGGGCATGCTCCTGTGGGTACTTTATGCCATCGGAGCCGAAACCATCGTTCCCGCCGTCAGCGGAGAAGAGCTCAAAGAGTTCATCGCTTCGTCTTCGGCCGCCCTGCAAGAAGGGTCGCTGGCCCAGCAGTGCATCGAGTTCATCCTTAATGTGCAAATCATCGAGCACATGGGCGACATCTCCTCCACGCTCTTCTTCCTCGTCGGTGCCATGACCATCGTTGAGCTCATCGACGTGCACGGGGGCTTCTCCATCATCACCGACCACATCACCACGCGCAAAAAACGCCGTCTGCTGTGGATTCTCGGCGTTATCACGTTCTTCCTTTCATCGGTTCTCGACAACCTCACGACCACCATCGTGATGGTCATGCTGCTGCGCAAACTCGTCAACGACCAGCACGAACGCTGGATTTACGCCAGTATGATTGTCATTGCAGCCAATGCCGGCGGCGCCTGGTCGCCCATCGGTGACGTGACCACCATCATGCTTTGGGTCAATGGCAACGTGACTACCGCCGCCCTGATGACCTATGTATTCCTGCCGAGTGTGGCCGCCCTTGTCATTCCATTGCTCTTCGTGACCCGGAAGCTCAAAGGCGAACTGCCCGAAGGAAACCGCATCGTCACCCGCAGCGACTTCATTTCGCCGCGAGAAAAGAAAAATATCTTCTTCCTCGGTGTGGGCGGTCTCATCTTCGTGCCCATATTCAAGGCCATCACCCACCTGCCGCCGTTTATCGGCATTCTCTTCGTGCTGAGTATCCTGTGGATTTTCACCGAAATCATGTACAACCACAAAATGCTCGAAAAAGCCGAGGAACACCGTGTCCCGAGAGTCATCTCGCGCATTGACATGCCTTCGATTCTCTTCTTCCTCGGCATTCTCATGGCCGTGGCCGTTTTACAGGCAACCGGCATTCTGGGTTCGGTTGCCGGCTGGCTCGACGAAGAAGTGCATAACGTATATATCATCAACATCGTGCTCGGCATCTTGTCGTCTATTGTCGACAACGTACCCCTCGTGGCCGCCGCCATGGGCATGTATCCCGTTGCCGACCCCGGCACGGTAGGCTACATGGCCAACTTCGTGCAAGACGGCATTTTCTGGGAATTCCTCTCCTATTGCGCCGGTGTGGGCGGCAGCATCCTCATCATCGGCTCGGCTGCCGGCGTGGTTGCCATGGGCTTGGAAAAAATCAACTTCGGCTGGTACCTCAAGAACGTGTCGCTGCTCGCCCTCCTTGGCTACTTGGCCGGTGCCGCCGTGTACATTCTCGAAGCCGTATATCTGAAACCTCTGCTCGGCGCATAACCCCCAACCCCATTTTATATCTCCCAAAATACAAAACGGCATACCCCTGTGGGTATGCCGTTTTGCTTGACATGCCCATTTTCTCCACCTCAAAACACAAATAATCGCCCTCAGTCTCGCAAAAGTGTACTTATTTTGTCTGTCAGAAAATCCATCAACCTTCATCACACCATGAAAATCAAACCACTACTTCTCATTGCAGCCGGGCTGTTCACGGCTTGGGCAGGACAATCCCAGGAACTGCCGGCTTTCCCCGGAGCCGAAGGTTACGGCCGATATGTGACCGGCGGACGCGGCGGACGCACCATTCATGTCACCAACCTCAACGACAGCGGCGAAGGCTCCTTGCGCTGGGCCATCGAACAGAGCGGCCCGCGTACCATCGTCTTCGACGTATCGGGTACCATCGAACTCCAATCACGGCTCAACATCACACCGGGCGACGTAACCATCGCCGGACAGACGGCTCCCGGCGACGGCATCTGCATCAAGAACTACAACGTGAATGTTCGCTCCAACAACGTCATCGTGCGCTTTCTCCGCTGTCGCATGGGCGACGAAGCCAAGAGCGAAGACGATGCCATGACGGCCACCAACCGCGACCGCGTCATCATCGACCACTGCACCATGAGCTGGTGCACCGACGAGTGCGGCTCGTTCTACGGCAACACCAACTTCACCCTGCAATGGTGCCTGCTCAGCGAGAGCCTCTCCCGCTCGGTACACGTCAAGGGAAACCACGGCTACGGCGGCATTTGGGGCGGTGAAGGCGCCACCTTCCACCATAACATGCTGGCGCACCATACCAGCCGTACCCCCCGTCTGTGCGGCAGCCGATACACCGGCCGGCCCGACGACGAACGCGTCGACCTCATCAACAACGTCTTCTACAACTGGGGCCCCACCAACGGCGGATACGCCGGCGAAGGCGGAAGCTACAACTTCATCAACAACTATTACAAGCCCGGCCCCTCGACAGCCACCAAAACATCGCTCGTGCACCGCATCTTCTCCCCCAATGCCGATGACGGGAGCAATGTCAACGAAGCCGGGGTATGGGGCAAGTTCTATGTCGACGGCAACGTGTTCGACAACACCTGTCCCGAGATACAAAGCAACTCGACGTCGATGAACAACATCGCAAGCGTCAACAGCAACAACTGGAACGGCATTCACCCCAACGGTACTCCCAGCGGAGGTGTAGCCACCATCAAGTCGCTCACCCCGTTTACCTCGGTTGCCATCTCCCGCCACAAGGCCGAAACGGCATACGAGAAAGTCCTTGCCTATGTGGGCGCCTCCTATGTGCGCGATGAAATCGACCAACGCATCATGGTTGAAACCGAAGCCGGCATCTACACCTACGAAGGCTCAAACGGCAGCACCAATGGCATCATCGACTCACAGGCCGACGTTGAGGGATATATCGAGTATAAGACAGCCCCCCGCCTGCGCGACAGCGACGGCGACGGCATTCCCGACGCTTGGGAAACAGCCAACGGCCTCGACCCGCACGACATAGGCGATGCGGCCGAGCCCTTCCCCGGAGCCAATGGCTACACGGCACTTGAAGTGTATATCAACAGTCTTGTCGAGGACATCGTGCGCGATGGGCTGGCCGACACCGAATCGCCCAATGACGAATTCTTCCCTGCCTATATACAACCCACCTATACCGACGACGACTATTACCAGCCGGGTGAAAGCACCGACCCCGAAGAAGAAGGCAACAGCACCCTTGTGGGCGGTACGCCGGCCGTCACCGTGTGGGAGATGACGTCGGCCGCTTCCGAAGCCACCTCGGCATCACCGCTGCTCGACACCGAGTTGGCCATCAACGGGTTGAGTTCGGAGATAAATGGCGGTTACCTGCGGTTTGGGTCGGACTACTGGACCAATAACTCGGGCCTCGTCGACGACCTCAACCTGCAATACACCATCACCCCGCAAGAGGGCACCTACCTTGCCATCGATTCGCTGAATTTCTACGCCAAACGCATGGGAACCGACAACGCCCTCTTCTCGGCCCTCTACGACACCCGAGAGTCTCTTATCACGGCCGAATACATCTTCAACGCGACACAACCCGAGCGCGACAATTTCCAGTTCTTCTCCTACAAATTCGAGAAACCGGTACTTGTCTCCCCCGGTGAACCGTTCATCTTCAAGGTACTGCCCTACTCCAAAGGCTCGTTGAAGAGCATGAAATATATCATTGCCTTCAAAGACATGACCTTCTACGGGCGCACCGGTACGGCCGGCGACATCACATCGGGCATCGGGACCACCCCCACAACGGTTTCCATGACGGCACAACTCCTGCCCAATCCGGTAAAAGAGACGGGCACCCTCCGTTACACCTTGTCCGCAGCCTCTTCTGTGAAAATAGAGGTATTCTCGCTCTCGGGACAAGTCATCTATCAAACCGTACAGAACCAACCGGCCGGACAGCACGCGTGCACCTTACCCCTGGCCGATGCCGCCCCGGGTTACTACACCTGCCGCCTCACCACCTCGACCGGCACCACCACACTCCGCCTCATCAAGGAATAGCATAGGTTCCCTTGCCTTCAACAAAAACGCAGTTCTTAAACAGAACTGCGTTTTTGTTATTTTATACGTTGAATAAACAGCATACAATCCCCTTCATCACTGATTTGGGGGAAGACGTCCAAATATATAGGGCTAAAAAAGGTACTATGGGAGTCAATCTGTGGGAGAACGCATGTGACAAGAGAATACACACGCCCTTGAAAATTCAGACAGAAAAATCCCCATCTTTATAGTAAAAGCACAAAAGAAGAGGGCTGCTCCAATCGGAGCAGCCCTCTTATCATAGGGTTTAGGATTATTTCGATTAATGCGCGATGATCATCTTCTTGCCATCGACGATGTAAGCGCCGGCGGGGAGGTCATAAACCTGTTCGCGCGGCATTTGCTTGGCGACGATTCGTCCCAGCAGGTTATATACATCGACATAGGGATTCATGGCTTCGGTGTCGACGGCTGTCGATTCTATGCCCGCAGGTGCATTCTCGGCATACTCCTTATATACATCATACAAGGCGTAGAAAGCCGGTTTGGCTTGCATGGCTGCATTGAACAACAGAGGTTCTCCCCCTCTCCATGACTGGTCGTCTTTAACACCCCAGATGACCAGATTCGGGCAGTGGTCATATTTTATCAGCACATTTGCAATGGTGCGGTACTCTGCGGCCTGTTTCTCGTATGCATCAGCGGCTCCAAGGTCGGGTATCGACATATCGAGCTCGGTCACGATGCAGTTGAGACCCAGAGAGGCATACCGTTTCACGTTGTTGTCAAGTTTGGCCGAGTCGAGTTCGCCCACCGTCAGGTGGCATTGCAGGCCCACGCCATCGATGGGAATACCGCTCTTTTGCAACCGGCGCGCCAAGTTATAGTAGGCTTGGGTTTTTGCCGAGCCCTGCATTTCCACGCCATAGTCATTGAGATACAGTTTGGCATCGGGGTCGGCACGATGGGCATAGACAAATGCCGAGTCGATGAAGTCCTCACCGATACCGGTGTACCATACCGAGGGGCGCAGGGCATAGGCCGTAGGATTGGTACGCACAATGCTTTGGTCATCGGCGAGACATTCGTTCACGACGTCCCATTCATGCACACGGCCTTTGTAGTGAGTAACAACCGTCGTGATGTGATCTTTGAGTATTTCGAGCAACTCTTCGCGGGAATAATTGTGGTCGTTCTTCTGACCTCCGTCGGAGCTGATCCAGCCCGACACCTGCTTATGCCAGCACAAGGTGTGCCCGCGGACCGTCATGCCGTGGCGTTCGGCAAAGTTCACGAGGTTGTCGCCATGGTAAAACTCGAATTGTCCCCGGTTGGGTTGCAGGGCATCGATTTTCATTTCGTTCTCGGCAACGAGTATATTGAAATTGTTGTAAACAGCCTGCGTCTCAGGGAGACCGTCATTGGTTACATCAATGCGCCACACGGGGACGGCAACACCTATTTTCTTGCCGCATTTTTCGGCATAGTCGCGCAGGGCCTGCGTATCAGCACTCTCCTGGGCATTTGCCGCGGCAATGAAAAGAGGGCAAAGCAGATATAAAAGATGTTTCTTCATGATTTGTATGTTATAAGTCTATTAGAAATTGGTGACTTTGTAGGTGTGCTCGCCGATTTTCACTACGACCATGCCCTTCACGTCGTTGATGGTGTTCACGCCTTCATGAGCCGTGAAAGACTCCAACTGCTGACCCAAAAGTGAGTAAACGGCGACTTGCTCGCCAGCGGCGGCTTCGATGTAGATGACGCCGTTCTCGGCATAAACTTGCGGTTCGGTTTCGGCTACGGTATTTTCTACGCCGGCAGCATCACCTGCAATGAGGACGAGTTGGTAGCCATCATCGGACGTACGCTCCTCGACCGTCCAAATGCCGGTCTCAGGCAGTTTCACGTCGAAGTTCCACGGGTCACCGTAGAGAGAACCTTTTCCGTGGGCCGTGATGAGAACATATTCGTCACCTTTATTATAGACAAAACTGTCGTCGGTTTTGATTTCCACTACGGGCAGGTCAAAACTTTCCATGAAGTCTTCCGTGATATTGTAATACATCAGGTCTCCATCTACGACCAAACTGTCATGGTGTTGCGGCGATGCGATTTCGAACGACAAGACGGTCGTGGGGCGCAGGTAAATCGACACTGTATCGTTTTCCTTGGCAAAGTTTCTAAGGGTAAGAGTACCTATGCCGTTGCTTCCGGGTTCGAGTGTACCGTACACGTCAACATCACTTGCAATGTTACCCGATCCACCGATAGTACCACCCACAAAGACGGTATTGGCAGTTCCGGCCGTATATGCGGCACCGGTCAGCCCCTCGGCTTCGGCTTTCTTGATATCGTTGTCGATAAGCACTTTACCGCCAAGAACCTGTATACCACCGGTGATGACGTTGTTATCACAAGTAAGCGTGTAAGTTCCGGTACCTTCCTTGATAAGACCTACGACAGGTTGTTTGTCTGTACCAAAGGGAGCAATCTGTCCGGCCAAGAGGGCGTCGGTATTGGAATTTCCCACGAGATAATAAGAAGCGGGGGCAGCGTTCGATTTTATATAGCCGTAAATGCGGGAACCCGGTTTTGTCTGCAACTCGCCTATGCGATAACCACGTATGCCCGATTCGGCAGCAATGGCTGCACCTTCCTGCAATACCAGCGTTTTATTGGTGAACATCGAGTTCACATTACCGGCAAGCACACTTTCTTCCACGCTCGACGGGTTGAAGGTCGTCCCGCTGCCCAGTATCACGCCGTAGTATCCGGCCGATGCATTCACGTCGGTATATTTATAAATGTTCACTGTTCCGGAGAACTGATCCCAGTTGGGGTACTCTTTGGCTTTTTCATTGGCCAGGTACACTCGCTCACCTCCGGCATAAATGTTGACCACACCGCTACCCGACAAAGGCGACATCATATAGGTGTAGCGCGACAGGTACATGTTGAGAGTGTCACCCTCGGTAAGCGTGATGGGGGCATTCATCGTTATATAGTTTTTATCCGAGTTGTCGAGGCAGGCATCTATCGTACCGCCGCCGTCGGCCAGCAACGAGCCACCGAGCAGGTCGATGCCCTGTTTGCCCATGCGCAAGGTTCCGCCTTTGAGCACGGTGCCTTTCACCATTTTGTTGTCGATGTCGAGGGTCACAGGTTTCGAACCTTCAACAATCAACTGTCCGCCGCCGGTGAGGTAGCCCGATGCACCATCGACTACCGAGAGGCGGTAAGCAATCACATCGTTGTCAAAAATCACGGTCGACGGCTCGACGGTTTCCCTGATTTGAACGTTAAGAGCCTTATAGCCGCCCGTGGTCATGGAGTTATCATCGAAGATGACGCGGTTTCCGGTATTGAACACGACCGGAGTGAAGTTGTCGATGGCATCTTCAATGGCCGCAAAGTTGGCCGTTTTGGCCACGTCCCACTGGTTCGATACAGAAGCCGTCCACCGAATCGTGTCGGTCTCTACCGAGGAAACGCCCGAGAGGCGAATGTTGTCGATGTAATACTCTACGACATTGCAGTGGAGTCCCAACAAGATGCAGGTCGACTCGTTGTAGATGCTATTGAAGTCGTAGCTTTTGGGTATCCATTCTCCCTTGTTGCCCAAGAAAGGAAATTCGGTATCCCAATAAAGGGTTGTGGAGCCATCGCCTGCGCCACCCAGCAAGATGGCGGTCTGCATGTGGTCGTTCGTCTGCGACGGGTCACGATAGAGGTCGAAAGAAATCTTCTGGTAATGGTCGAGCAGATTTTGCCCGGAAATACCATCGGGCAAGTCGTAGCGCACAAAGGTGTTCCAGTTTTTGATGGAGACTTTCAACACTTTGTTGTCGGGGTTGGTCGGGTCTTCAACCACAACAGCCGTACCGTCGGTCGAAGCTACGTTCGGGGACCAGATGCTTTCCACTTGGAAGACATCGCCCACATTGCAATCTTCGAAATCGCACAAAACGATTTCACCGGCGCGACCAGCCATAACGGCACAGAAAAGCGCACAGAGAGTAATGATTCTTTTCATGATACTTTTTTAATATTTGGTTTAGCTGTTATCCTTTCGAATTTGAGGCAGCGAGGAACGGTCTCCGTCGGTCAATCCGCCTCCATGCTTTTGCCGCCTTACTCTTCAAAACGGCAAAATGCAGTACACTTTCCATGGCAAAGGTAGAAATATATCATATATCTGAAAAAAGTTTCTCCTAAAAAAATTTCCCTATCTATCAAAAAGCCAAAAGCCCACGAGACATGCTCTCGCGGGCTTTTGGCAATAACGCTCTTAAAATCTTTATTTAGGGCAACCCAAGCAAAGGGGCTTTATCTGCTTGAAGAAGTCGTTGCCTTTGTCATCGACAAGGATAAAGGCGGGGAAATTCTCGACTTCGATTTTCCAAATCGCCTCCATACCCAATTCGGGATATTCGAGACATTCGACGCTCTTGATGCTATTCTGCGCCAAGATGGCTGCCGGACCGCCGATGCTGCCGAGATAGAATCCGCCGTGCTTGTGGCAAGCGTCGGTCACCTGCTGACTGCGGTTACCCTTGGCTATCATAATCATGGAACCGCCGTGACTTTGGAAGAGGTCGACATAGGGGTCCATGCGTCCTGCCGTGGTGGGGCCGAACGAGCCCGAAGCCATGCCTTTGGGGGTCTTGGCGGGCCCGGCATAATAGATGGGGTGCTCTTTGAGATAGGCGGGCATCTCCTCGCCGGCGTCGAGACGCTCCTTTATCTTGGCATGGGCGATGTCGCGACCCACAATGATGGTTCCGTTGAGCGAGAGACGGGTGGCGACGGGATATTTCGAGAGCTCGGCCAGAACTTCGTTCATGGGGCGGTTGAGGTCGATGCGCACGGCATTGCCTTCACCGGCCTGACGCAACTCGGCGGGAATAAGTTCGCCGGGATTGTCGTCGAGGCGTTCCACCCACAAGCCTTCGCGGGTGATTTTGGCTTTGATGTTGCGGTCGGCCGAGCAGGAAACGCCGAGACCCACGGGGCAGGAGGCTCCGTGACGGGGCAGACGTATGATGCGGACGTCGTGAGCGAAATATTTACCGCCGAACTGGGCTCCGATGCCCGATTCCTGTGCGGCACGCAGCACCTCTTTTTCGAGTTCCACGTCGCGGAAGGCGTGTCCCGGCTCGTTGCCCGATGTGGGAAGGTTGTCGTAGTACTTGGCCGATGCCAGTTTCACGGTTTTGAGGTTCATCTCGGCCGAAGTACCGCCGATGACGAAAGCGATGTGATAGGGCGGACAGGCGGCCGTTCCGAGGGTTTTCATCTTCTCGACAAGGAAGTTGACCAGCTTGTCGGGCGTAATGAGCGCCTTGGTCTCCTGATAGAGGTAGGTCTTGTTGGCCGAGCCGCCTCCCTTGGCGATGAAGAGGAATTTATATTCCATGCCGTCGACGGCATAGAGGTCGATTTGGGCGGGAAGGTTGCAACCGGTGTTTACTTCGCGGTACATGTCGAGGGGTGCGTTTTGGGAATAGCGGAGGTTCTCCTCGGTATAGGTCTTGTAAACGCCCAGCGAGAGAGCCTCTTCGTCTCCGCCGCCGGTCCATACCTGCTGGCCTTTTTTACCCATGACAATGGCGGTTCCCGTATCCTGGCAGAAAGGTAATTGTCCTTTGCAAGCCACTTCGGCGTTGCGCAGCATGGTGAGAGCCACATATTTGTCGTTGTCGCTGGCTTCGGGGTCGTGCAAGATGCGGGCCACCATCTCGTTGTGCTCGCGACGCAAGAGGAACGAGACATCGCGCATGGCGGCATTGGCCAAACGGGTCAACGCCTCGGGTTCGACTTTCAGTATTTCTTTACCGTCGAAATTTTCGACCGAGACATAGTCTTTCGTGAGAAGATAATATTCGGTATTATCCTTTCCCATGGGAAACATCTCTTGATACTTGAAGGGTTTTGTTGCCATATGTTTAAGGTTTGGATTTTTTGTCTTTGGAGAAAGCAAAGGTACGCTTTCTCTCACAAATAAGCAATTTATCACCGAAAAGATATTTCTACGGGACGACCGGGCCATCGAGAATCTGCGACCGGCTTCCCGCCGGGAACCCGCGCCCCGCAGATGGTTATTCAACCATACTTCACAAAACGACAAAATGCTGCCCGCTTTTGATAAATATCGCACAGAAAAGCCTTCTTATGGGATTTTCTTTGCATTGTAAAATTACCACACCGTGGTCATCTATTCACTTTATTAAAACCGATTAATTGTATGAAAGACTTTACAGGAAACGGGTATGAAATTACCCCTCGAAACTCGCGGGAGCTGCTCCTGGCGAGAGTGAGTAAAAGTTTTCCCGACCGGGTTTTCGACAACGACGACCGCTTCTTCGATTCGCTGCTCGAATACGAAGACAACCTGCGGCAACGCTACGACTACCTGTGCCAGGACCAGCTGAAACTGGCCGACATCTTCATGTCGAACCCCCGCATGGCCGAGTTCATCGGCGATGTCCTGGCCGGCGACGATGCCCTGGCCGCTTGCGTGCGCCACTTCGGACGGGACATTCTCGAATGCGTGGGCGACGAACGCCGGCTGGCCGACCTCGAACGGGAAAACGAAGAGTTCACCCGCCGCGTAAGAGCCGGCGAGCAGATACAACGGGAAATGGAAGAAAACTGGCAACACAGCGCCCGCGCCATTGCCCGCTTCAAAGCCCACAAAGGCATGAGCGACGAAGAGTTTGAAGATTTTCTCGACCGTGTGCACCATGTGTGCGAGCATGTGTTCATGCACGACTTCACGACCGAGATTCTCGAACTGCTCTTCAAAGGCATCAACTACGACCTCGACCTGGGCAACACCGAACGCATTGCCGAGATTCGGGGGCGCAACGAACGCATCTTGTCGGAGCGCCCCCCGCGTGAAGGGTCACCCCTGCCCCAGTTGAGTGGCATCGGGGGCGGAGAAAATCCCGACGAGGGACGTTCGGCTGCCTTCGGGTTCAGACGCCGGGGCAGCGTGTGGGACTTGTAAGCGACGCCATCGACCACACCCCGTCCGCACAAGAATCGCATCACACCATAACAACCCTTTTTCACTCACCAAAAAAATTCCTACTCATGAAAAAAGAACAAATTCTGAAATTTCTGAAATCCCAAAACATTTGGTTCTGGTTGTCAACCGCCCTGTTTATCGCCTTGGCAGCCTTCTTGCTCCACGACTGTGCCTACGCACTGGCCGTAGTCATTCCCACGGCATCGGGACGCATCATCTCGGGCTCTCCGCTCACGACCGAAATCACACGCGGCAACAGCAAAGAACTGCTCATGAACGAAGTCGACAAACGCATCACCAAAGTGCGCCCCATGTCGACCCCCATCGACCAACTCTCGCGCTATGCCGGTGCCCGCAAATCGGGTTCGATGATTGTCGACTACTATTCGGTCGATGTGAAACCCACCAAAGCCACGCTCGCCGAGGCTTACACCGAACCGGAGTCGGGCAGCGCCACCACCGCCGCACAGAAGGTGCAACTCACAACCAGCAACAACGACATTTTCGAAGTGTCAGAGACCATTCTCGTGCAAGGGGTGAAAGGCTATGAGAGCGACGGGAAAACCCAGTCGAAAGCCGACCTCGTGCTCTACATTTCGAGCAAGGAGGAGACCGGCGAACTCAACGTCTATGCCATCAACGGCAAGACCATCGGCAACATCACCGGCTGCGTGCCCACGATTGCACAAGGCACGACCCTTATCCGCATGGGACGCGCCGCCACCGAACTCGACGTGCAGACCGCCCAATTCGAGGCTCTGCCGGTAAAAGACCAAAACTATTGCCAAATCTTCAAGATGCAAATCGAGCAGTCGACGTTCCAGAAAATCGCCAACAAAGAGGTGGAATGGGAATTTTCCGACTCCGAAGAAGCGGCCATCTACGACATGCGACTGGGCATGGAGAAAACCTTCATGTTCGGCGTGAAGAGCCGCATCTACGACTCGAAAAAGAAAGAAGAGGTTTCGCTCACCGGCGGTATCTGGTGGCAAGCCGGCAAGGAATACACCTTCGACCCCGAGAAAGAGCTCACCCAGGAAGACCTCATCGACATCGCCAAAGAGGCATTCACCGGAAACGGCGGCAACAAGCGCAAAATCCTCATCGGCGGTTCGGACTTCATCGGCCGCATCAACAAGCTCGATGTGAACAAGGTCATCTCGGCCGACGAAGATTTCGTCAAGTGGGGTATCGACTTCTCCGAGATACGCTCCAAATTCGGACGCCTCTTCATTCTCTACTCCGAAGTCTTCGACGAGTGCGGCATGAGCGACTACGGCTTCATCTTCGACCCCGAATTCTTGTCGAAGTGGTCGCATGTCCCCTTCGACCGTCAGGTTCTCGACCTCAAAGGCGCCGGCGTGCGCAACACCGATGCCGTCGTGCTCACCGAGGCCAGCTGCCTCACCCTGCGTTACCCCGCAGCCCACATGCGCATCATTCCCAAAAACGCTTAAATCCATTCACCGTTTACGGCGGGAGAAATTCCCGCCGTAAATCTCTAAAACCAAACGTCTCATGAAAAAAATAAAAACCTACGAAACCCTGCACGGGAACCTCAACACCATCGTCCGCATGGGCGAGAAGAAAGTACGCATACGCTTCATCTCGCGCGACAACATACACGGCTATTACACCACCGCCAACAGCGACTTGCAAGATGCCATCGAACAGGACATCGACTACGGCCGGCTCTTCGACCTCTACCAGGAAACCGGCTATACCGACCAACCCACCGAGACTCGCCCCATCGAAGAGATTGTCTCCTGGCAGGCCGCCCGCGAATTGCTGCGCAAAGAGCCTTATCTCGTACCGGCCAACCGGCTGCGTTCGCCGACCAGCATCGAAAAAGCCGCTCGCGAAAAAGGCATCTGCTTTCCCCATCTCACCGCCTAAAAAAGAAAGGAGACCCTCATGTTCCTGACTACCACAGAATGGCTCGAACGTGTCAAAACCGACATGGAAGAGCTGACTCCCGACTGGGACCGCATCGTAACCCAAACCGGCGGAAGCGACATCGAGCAATATATCCGGGCCAAATGGCCCGAAGCCCTCACCCACCTGTTGGCCGTCGCTCCCGAACACCTCTGCATCGGCAACAGCGTCGACATCACGAGCCAACTCTCTCCCGAGATGCGGCAAGACGGAAGCGGACGGGTCGTCCTGCCCGACGACATGTTGCGTATGCTCCGCTTCGAAATGAACGGGTGGCGACGCCCCGTGACCCGATTTGTCGACAGGCTCCACCCCACGGCCGAGAAACAATACAACCCCTACGCCCGCGGCGGAGCCGAGAAACCGGTCGCTGTCATTTCGAGCGACGAGCAGGGGCGCCTCGTACTCGACTACTTCTCACTGCCGCCCTACATGCGGCGCCACGAGGTGAAAAGCGCCATCTACATTCCCCTGCCCCAGGAGAAAAATGAGGGCTATGACCTCCACCCGCTCCTGGGCGAGGCGGCGTGCTACCTGTGCGCGGCCCTGGTGTTCGACATCTTGGGACAGAGCGAGAAAGCGGCCATCATGCGCAAGCAAATGTCTTATAATTAAAACTTAAAAACTCACATAATATGGAACATAATATATACGGACAATTTCTCGGATACTACTTCAACCTCAGTGCATTCCTGTCCCAACACCCCAAAGGTGTGCCGGGAGACTGTTTTATCAACGGAGAAACGCTCTCGTTGTGGGTTTGGGACACAATGAACCGAAAATGGATCGACAGCAACCGGCCCGACAACTGGTTAAAAGGAATTATCGACAATCCGCTCAGTTTCATTCCCGATGTAAAACCCGGTGTGAAAACCGCGTATTTGTATATTGCCCCCGAAGCGGCAAAAGTCACATTCTCATTTTTTAAAAACGGAGAAACCGCCATCTCGGTCCAGACAAAATCCTCAGCCATCATCTCTCTGTTCTGGAACGGAGATTATTGGGAGTCTGCCGTTACGGAAATAGACACGGATCTTTCGGCCTTGGCAAGGAAGGACCTGTCGAACATCGAGGAAACGACGTTTAAATCGAAAAACATACTGAAAACCATCTATCTGAAATATGATTTTTCGGACGATGGTGTCCTCTCGAATTTGGCACCCGGCGACAGTGGCAACGGGACCATAACGTCAATCCTCAACGAAAACATCAACGGGAACTGTGTGCTTTATGCCATGGACAACCACAACTGCGTATCGCCCTGCCATGTACTGCCGGACAGTGCAAAATCGGAATATACCCTCACTTTGATCTGTGCCGACAACAAAATACACACCGTCACGCTCAACAGCTCAGGGAAAATCAGCAGCCAACAGTTGCTTTCTGCGTCACAAACGACTTTACTCTCCGAGAACGGAATCGAAGAGTATGTCGCGTGCGTGGAGAAAAGCGCCTACATACAATCGTCCGATTTCGCGGTAATCGAGCACAACAGCTTCACGTTGCTGCGGAAGATAAAACTTGCTGCCGGGCAAAAAATAAGGTTGGAACGCCAGGAAGCCGGACAAAATTGCGGTATGGTCATCGAAGGAAAATACGGAAAGACGTTTCACCAGTATTCGTCCGATGCCATGGTCGAAGAATATTCTTTTGCCGAGCCTGTATCAATTCAGATTTACTGGATAAATAACAATCCGATAACATCTGTAAAGGTGTACCCCATCGACACCGAAACGTCAAACCCGATCATGCCCGGGACTCATTCGTTCGAAATCACTGGCGACAATTACGGGTATGTCGATGGGTCTTCCCATGATTTGGTTTCAACGGTTTCGTCTTGGAGAATCACCGCTCCCGTCCATGTCTTGTCGGGTACAGCGGTGCTTCTGCCCGATGGTGCCCTCGCTTCGGTTTTCTACAATGACGGTACTTACGGTAGATACTCCGAATCTTTCTCCATGACAAAAAACGGCACGTTGTATGTGTATAAAAATGACGGAGAGGTATTTTCCGTAACGATTGAACCGGGATATGCCAAGCAATGTATCGTCTTGTCGCAGTATGGTCAAAAGGGAAATAAAGTGGACGGTTATTATACCCTCAACTACGGTACAAAAACAACCTACTACAACAATGTCGACGGTGGGTCATACATTCAAGCGCTTGTCGATTACAAAAACTGCATTTTCCTTTACAACGGACAGATGTTCCGATTCGACGAAGAGACGGGCAGCCAAGTCATTTTGAGCAACAAATGCCGAATGACCAATTTCATCGCAAGCAGTTTTCATAAAGACTGTGCGACAATAGTAAATTACTCTTTCGACAACTCGCAGAACTTGATTATCCGATTCTCCGACAACCCGATATTCAGGACCGAAGAGGGTCGTTATTTCAAGATATTCGAAGACGGCAGCGACTACAAAATCGTCTTGCAAAAGGGTTACAGCCTCTATGTCGATGCCTTGGACATCAACCTCTCCGATGCATATTCCCTCACCAACATCGCACGGATAGAGCCCCGAACTTTTTGGGAAGTAAGCAAAAACTACGGCGGCATTCTTCTCGCCTCCAACGACATTCCCACCTACAACAGTCCGAAGGGGTTCTATTCTTTCCCGGGGGTCATCGGTGAATATTTCCAAGGGCAGGAATTGATAAAACAACGGGTGAGGAGCGTGGCCGCCCCCGTCGTGAACGAAAATATTCTCGAAAAAGTGCCGAATTTCGCCCATCTGATGCGCACCCGGGAGGAAGATGTCACCATCGTCTTCACCGGTTCTTCGACCATCATGGGGCGTCCCTACACAACCGAACGGCTCGATGCCGGGCTCAGACCGCCCCTGTTGCAGGGCAACGACCTCTGCTCGCTGATTTGGGATTGCATTTCCGCTCCTTGGGGGCAGGAATATCGCACATTCCAGTCGGATTTCTTTACCGAAACGGGCGATTGGGAGACCACCGTCAACGCCGGCAACTGGGGCGATGCCGACGGGCGACGACCGACCAGGACGTCGACCAGCAGCAATGCTGCCATCGGCTTTACCGTTCCCGCGCGCGCCAACTACTTCAACTACATCTATCGCGCCTGCAACCAAAGCGGGAACCAGACCATCTCCGTGGCCGAGGGCAACGGTGCGGTAGAAGTGTTTGATTACAAAACCGGTGCTTGGGTCGAGGCGAACGGGTATGTACTCGATGCCAACACCGACAGCATCGTCTCGGCCATGAATTTGGAGTATGTCGACAACACCATCTACCAGATGCGCATGAAGATGCGGAAACTCTCCTCTTCGGAAGTGTCGATGACCCTTACGAAGAGCTCGGGCACACGCATGAATTACATCGGTGTGGAATGGACGCGGGGGAATAATTTCCTCTACCTCATCAATGCCGGCCGGGGCGGCTGGGCTCACACTTGCAACGGCTCCGCCATCGACCTGAACAAGGTGCAAGGAACCGACATTCTGGTGTTCAAGCCCAACCTCCTGATGGGACACATAACCATCGGAAATATCGGTGCTTCGGGAACCGGCAACCAAGAAGCCGGTTATTACACCGACTTTATGAAACGGGTCTACTTCAATGAGTTCAACGATGCCGACAGCTCTTTCCATAAAACATTAAATGGCTATTCCGACTGCGAGTTGTGCCTGTTTACCGCATATATAAATGCCGGATTCGGACAAAACAGACTTTTTGACGACGCCAACCGTACCATCTTGTTGCGAAAAACTGCCAGCGGGAAATCGGTCTCCAACATCTCCTACTACGACAACTGCGCGGCCTGGATGGCGACAAAACCTTGCGCAAGCATCTTTGCTCACAACCTTTTTTGGAGATGGGCCGAAAGAGCCTTCAACGACATCTACGAGGCTTACACTCCCACCGCCAAAGAAGGTTGCAGCCTGATGACCGATGGCATGCACGCCAACGACAACGGGTGCTATTACATCTATTGCGTTCTGAGCCAACTTTTCTCACGCCTATAAAACTCACATAATGATGGATAAAATCTTCAACTGGGAACAGTGGCGCATCATCGCCGTCTCGGCAGCAAGTCCCGTGTTGGCCTTTCTCACGCCGACGAAGGGGTTTGTCTATGCCCTCGTCCTGATGTTCGCCTTCAACGTTTGGGCGGGCATGCGGGCCGACGGGGTATCGGTAGTACGGTGCCGGAACTTCTCTTTCCGCAAGTTCAAGAATGCATTGGCCGAACTGCTGCTTTACCTCGTTATCTCGGAGACGATATATTCCATCATGATGGGCTGCGGCGACGACACGGCGGCGCTCATTGCGATGAAGTCGCTGACATACGTCTTCATGTATGTATATGTGCAGAATGCCTTCCGCAACCTCATTCATGCCTACCCGGCCAACAAGGCGCTGCGCATTATCTACCATGTTATCCGCTTTGAGTTCAAGCGGGCGCTGCCCGAGAACGTGCAGAAAATCGTGGAGCGCGTCGAGCGTGAACACGGCGAGACGTTGCATGAAGAATTTGTTGAATCGAAAAACAAGAACGAAAATGAAAAGTAAATTTTTCTCCGTCAAAGAGTTGGTGTGCAAGCACGTCTACGACCGCTATGGCGAGGCTTCCGCCATGTTTCTCGACGACAAGCTTATCGAGACGATAAACACCGTCCGAGAAAAAATACTCCGCGCACCGATGACCGTCAACAACTGGCACCTGGGAGGCAGCTTCACCCAGCGGGGACTGCGTTGCAACCTTTGCGACCTGGTGCGCGAGAAAAGCGAGCGTCAACAGCTCTACCTCTCGGCTCACTGCCTGGGCAAGGGCATCGACTTTACCCCCGAGGGCATGACCGCCGAAGAAGCCCGCCGGCTCATCATCGGACACAGCGAGCGGCTTCCCTGGCCTATCCGCCTCGAAGAGGGCGTTTCCTGGGTACACCTCGATGTGTACGAGATGGGGACTCAAAAAGTATCACTCTTCAAGGCTTGACCCACCCCTTCAAACGCAAAAGGAGCGACACCCGACGGTGTCGCTCCTTTTTATTCCATTATCGGCTATCCTCAACGACGGTCGCCAAAGATGCGCAACAGGTAGAGGAACATGTTGATGAAGTCGAGATACAGGGTGAGAGCGCCCAGCAAAGCCAGTTTCTGCGTACTCTCGTTTATTTCCTGATTGGCCAACACCTGTTTGATGCGGTGGGTGTCATAAGCCGTGAGACCTACGAAGATGAGCACACCGGCATAGGTGATGACCCAATAAAGCGTGGAGTTGGCCCAGAAGATGTTCACCACCGAAGCAATGATGAGACCGATGAGAGCCATGAAGAAGATGTTTCCCCACGAAGAGAGGTCCTTCTTGGTAAAATAACCATAGAGGCTCATGGCAGCAAACGTGCCGGCCGTCACAAAGAAGGTCGATGCAATCGACGCTTTGGTATAAGCCAAGAAAATCACCGAGAGGGTAAGCCCGTTCAAGAACGAGTAAGCCAGGAAACTCACCATGGCCGTGGCAAACGACATGCGGGTAATGCGAGCCGTAAGGTAGATGACCAACGCCACCTCGGCAATCGCCAATACCAGGAATGTATATCTTCCGCCAAAGAGTAATTGCTGCAACGAATAGGAAGCATCAACGGCCATGGCGGTAATACCGGTAACGGCCAAAGCGATACTCATCCACAAATAAAGACTTTTCATGAGGGACACTTGTGCGGTCTGCACGCTCGACCCACTGTAAGAATAATTGTTTTCCATTTAGTTTTTTGTTTAGAATAACGCGCCAAAGATACTTATTTCTTTCGACATAGATGCAAAGAGAGGTTAAATATCCTTGATTCTCGACTTTTTGCAGAAAAGAGGCGATAAAGGGAAAAGAAAAGCCCCGCCCGTCTTGGCGGGGCTCCATGCCGGGGAATTGTGCGTCACGGATATTTGACCGGCCGGACGATGGGACGCGAACGACGATGAAGGCGGGCTTTGAGCAGGTCCATCGCCTCATCATACTGCAAAGCCGCATACTGAGACTTTTCGGGCAGACGGTCGGCAAACCAATGCGACAAGACGTAGAGCACGAATATCTCCTTGATGATGCGGGCAATGCGGTCGGCCGTTCCCGGGACGGTGGCGCCGGGCAACAACAACGTCATGCAGCAATGGCCCTGTTTATCGAAGGAGCAACCTTCGCCGGTCAGGTATCCGGCCAACACCTCACACACGCGGTCGGCCGCCTCTTGCAAACGGTCGCCCACCCAAATGTCCTCATCGGCCGTGAGGAGCAGCTTGTCATAGTACGACTCGGCATCGGCACCTTCGGCCTGCATGGGCACGGCCACATAGGTCGTGCGTTTCAACAACTCGTCGCGCAACTCTTCCCGGTCAATGCGCAACTGCACACAGATTTTCTTTTCAATCCCCCGCGGGGCGTTCAATTCTTTTTTATGATACATGATTTCCTTTTTTAACGTTTAACAATAAATCCTACCGATACGATACTCAGCAACAGCATCAAAACATAGAAGTGCCATGGGTGCGACATGAAGTCGCATAGATAATTGTTGGAATGATACTTACGGGTATCA
>UQOX01000019.1 GCA_900542765.1 uncultured Porphyromonadaceae bacterium
CGTTAATCCATTTTGTCAGGACATATTGCCCGGGAGTTGCCTCTGAAAAGGTTCTTCCACTTCCGCGGTTATCGCGGTACTGCTGGTCGCTGTTGGCGATGTAGGTGGTGTCGAAACGGGCTCTGGCATCATCGGTAGGCATGACATAATAACTGTATGGAGCAACGTTCGAAGCATAATCTTCGAGGCGGTTCGACTCACCTACACGAGGATTGTACGAAGCCATCGTTACATCTTCCCAACGATAATAAGTATGTATGGCATTCTTGAAGTTTGAGCCATAAGCACCACGCAAGCTCAACAGATAGTTCTCTGCGCCCGAGGTGTAACCACCGTTGGTGATTTCGGTCATGGCGTTGATGGCGGCCTGCTTGTAATCATTGGGATTGGGCGACAACGCAGCTTTCCACAAATAGAGCTCGGCCAAGAGGGTATAGGGCGTGAACTGGTAACGGTCATAACGCATCAGACCTTCTTCTTCACCGGTTGTGGAGGGGAAAAGGAATGTTCTCCAACGGGTCATCTGCATACCGTCAACGCCGTACATGCCGGTAGTCATCAGCTGCATGCATTTCTCGATGATTTGTTCGAAGTTGAGCGTCGGATAGTTCTTTATATCCTGGTACTCTTTCAAGGGGTCGTCGAAATAGACGGCCTCACCGTAGATTTTGCCCAGCATCAAGTAGGCCCACACCTTGTAACGGATAGCGGTGGAGATATACATGTCGAAAGAAACGCCATACATCTCCTCGAAGTTGAGGGCGGTGGGGTTTTCCTGACGGAATGCATTGACATGGGCCACATAATCGTTGACATTCATGATGATGCGGTAATAACCGGCAGGGTCGACAAGAGAATTGCCGTTGAGGTCGCGGTATTCGTAAATATCCCACAACTCGGTACCGGCATTCGAGGTAGGCTGCGCCAAATTGCCGCGGAGCGCCTCGATAATCAAAGCCTGGTCGGCCACATCGGCTACCGTTGAGGCACAGCCCCACAAACCGGCGTAAAGCTCGGATATGGTCTGGGGATATGTGCTTTCGTCGAGCACGTCGGTGGTATCGTCGGTACACGACACCAAAAGGAGCGAGGCGACAATAGCAGCTGTAAATTTGTTGATGATATTTTTCATAATCTTAAATTCACTTAGAGGTTAGAATTCGAGCTTAACACCGACTTTAAATGAACGCGGCAGCGAAATCTTTCCATAGTCGAATCCGCGCATCGATGAGTCGTAGGAATAATAAGTTTCGGGGTCGAGACCCAGATACTTGGTAAAGGTGCAAACATTCTCGGCCGAAGCAAAGATGGTGGTACCTCTCAAGAAATTGAATTTGTAGCTTACATAGATTTCTTTCAGTTTGAGGTAGGAAGCATCTTCGATCCAACGGTCGGAGAAGCGGTTGTTTTCCATCGGGTCGCCATAGGTGGCACGAGGCATGGTCGTCACGTCACCGTTGCTTTGCCAGCGGCGGTTGGTCGAAGAGAGCTGGTTGCCATAGTCGCTCATGCTCTCGCCGATGCGGCGCACGGCATTGTAGGCCATGTTGCCCTGGCTGTAACCGAAGTTCACCGAGAGTTCAAAGTTTTTGTACCGCAACGTGGTGTAGATGTTACCGAAAATTTTGGGATCGGCGCTACCCAAGTTCACACGGTCTTTCTCGTCGATGATGCCATTGCCGTCCTGGTCGACAAAGTGCATGTCGCCGGCACCGAAGGCAACACCTGCCGGAGTGGTGAGGTTGGCGGCAGCGGCTTCTTCATCGGTGGCGAATACGCCGGCTGTCTCATAACCGTAGAAACTGTACAAAGGCTGGCCTACTTCGGAAATGATGGCGGAGCCGTCGCTCATCTCGGTGATGATGCTGGCATTGCCGTCGAGTGAGGTAAGGCGGTTCTTGTTATGGGCAAGAGTTGCGCCGATGTACCATTGGAAGTTCTTGGTATAAACGGGAGCAAACTGGAATCCTACTTCAACGCCTTCGTTTTTCAGCGTACCGATGTTGTCATACATCGAACTGGTTCCGAATACAGAGGAGATGCCACGCAACATGATCACGTCGCTGGTGGTACCGTTGTAGTAATCGATCGAAGCGTCGATGCGGTTGTTCCACATGGAGAAATCGACTCCCACGTCGAACGTACGGTCGGTTTCCCATTTGAGGTCGGTATTGGCGATACCGGCACGCACGAGACCCGAGAGGGCACGGAAAGACGATTGCGAATAGGCATATTTGCTGAGGCTCGACGAGAAACGGCTGTTACCGGTGGTCACATACTCGGCACGGAGGGTCAACTGGTTGATGAAGTCGACGTCACGCACGCCGGGAGCATTCTTGGCATAGAATGCGGCATTGACCGAGGGGAACACCGCCATGGCCGGGGCATCGCTGCCGAACGACGAGGCATAGTCCGACGCCAAGGTCACACCCACACCTACCAAGTGGTTGTAGGTATAGTTGAGGTTGGCGTTGATATTCACCCAGTTGAACTTGTCGATGTAACCCGATACGACACGACCCACATTCGAACTGGAATTACCGAGCAGGTAATAGTAGTCGTTGGCCGAGTTGATACCTTGTGCATAATCATACTCGGAACTGTTGATGGCCGACTGGACACCGAGCGAACCCTTAAGGTTGTGCATGCCCGAGAATGTCTGGTCATAACCGGCACGGGCGGCGAAATAGAAGTTACGCAACTCGGTTTCACCATCGCGAGAGGTATTCTCGGCCAGACCGTTTTGCAAGGGCATGATGCTTTGCTCGGTCACACCGGGGATAAACACCGACTCGTTTTTCTTGTAATAGTAAAGGCCGGCCGTCACACCGAGAGTCCAATGGTCTTTGATTTTGCCATTGAGGCCGAAGAGCGCCTGCACGTCATAGATGGTGTTTTTGGCACGCACGTTGTCGACGAGCGAGAGGGGGTTCGAGACGGCATTGTTGGTAACCACAAGGCCGGTATCATTGCGCACGGGAGCGTATTCGGGCAGCATCTTGCCGTCGTCATCGATTTGATAAGGCGAAAGCATGGGAGCTTTGCGCAGGGCGGCAAGGAGCGGATTGGTTTCGCGCGAAAGACCCTGCTCCTGCAAGTTGCTGTTGATATAGGCCAACGAGAGCGAAGAGGTGAAGACAAGGTTACGGCTCAAGTTGATATCGGAATTCAAACGAGCGTAATAACGGTTGTAGTCGGTATTTTTCACCTGACCCTCCTTACGTTTGTAACCTACCGAAAGGTCATATTTGGCAATAGCGTCACCACCTTTGATTTTCAAGGTATTGTCGGTAACGAAGCCCGGCGAATAAATCTCGTCCTGCCAATCGGTGTCGTTGGTATAAAGATGAGGATTGACATAGACCGAGGGGTCTTGCGAGAGGTAGGGGAAATCTACGAGCAAATCGTCCATGTCTTCATAAGACCCGTCGGTGAGGCCAAGTGCCGATACATAATTTTTATAGTCCTTGACATTGAGTGTGGGGAGTTTCGACTGGTTGAGGTCCACGCCATACTGGCCGATGAATTCCACCTGGGTCTCGAGGTCGATGGCTCGTTCGGTCTCGATGGCGATGACACCGTTGGCAGCCAAAGAGCCATACTGGGCGGCATCGGCACCTTTAAGAACCGAAACGCTGGCAATATCCTGCGCATTGAGCGCACTGAACAAACTGGTCGAATATCCGTTCACGACACCCGAGGCATCGAGGCTGCCGAAGTAGGGCTGGCCGTTGAGCACGATAAGAGGCATGCCGGTGGCATTTGCCGTGCGGTTACCGCGGATTTGGAAATAAGAACCTTCGCCGGGCATGCCGCTCTTTTCAGCGACATAAAGACCGGGGATATTGACGAATGTTTTCTCTACGTCGACCGTAGAGGCCGTGAAGTCCTTGCTTTGACGCGAGTAGGTATTCGTGTTTTTGTCCTGGCCGGGAGTTACGGCATTGGGCGTGAGCACATAATCGGTGTAACCGTATTTGTCCTCGGGAATGAGGATAACCGAGAAAGAGGTACGCCCGTTCACGGGAATCACCTTGGTGTAATAACCGGGATACCAAACATTCAATTCTCCTTTAAGGCTTGAAAGCTCGGCCTTAAACGTACCGTTGGCATCGGTCGTGACCGATTGTCCCAAATTAGTAGCCGAAACAACGGCCCCTTCGATGGGAGACCCGTCATAGGGGTCTACCACCGTACCTGTGATTGTGTAAGTGCGCTGTGCAGCTGCGGGCAGCGACACCAAGGCAATCAACAAGAGCAGAAATATGTTTCTAAGTTTTTTCATATCGTATTGTGTGTTTGATATCAATAATTATTCTCGGTAGGAACGAGGCACCAATGGAAGAAACGCATGCGGGTACCGCTGGTAAGGACTATCTTGATGCGGACCGATTGCATGGTACCGGGCTCTCCTTCGACAGTAACTGGACCTACCAGACCACCATTCTCGTTCCAGCGGGAGTTACCACTTGAGTACTGTGCCATACCACCACCACCGCGCCGGTCGTAGTTCCACGGCGAAGCGAGCGAGAAGTTGATGTTGGAACCGACGAGGGTATAACCGCCGCCTTTAAGGGCAACATCGCAATCGTTGCTTGCCGGGGCTGTGGCAAAGTAGGGATCGTTGGGGTCGAAATAGGGATATCCGTTATCGCCGAGTTCGGCAGTAGCGAAATAGACATTGCCCACACCGGCGCCCGATGCCTGGTTGCCCAAGTGGAGGTTGTACTCGCCGGCAGGAATCAGGTATTGTTGCACCGAACTCATACCGGTGGGATTCAGCGGGGTGAATGAAAGCGTGAAAGGATCGGTACTTTCTTCGTCCTTGGCAATGTTCAAAACCACATAACAAGGATTACCTTCGTCATTCTCTTCGAAGTGCGAATAAGGTCCATGTTCAGCCCAAGCGGGAGAATCATAACCAGCTTGTATCACAAGCGAAGGAATTTCATCTTGGCGAGAGGGACCTAAACCGTCGGGCACTTCGCCGCGGATACAGAAGTAGAGGTTCGTCGTGTCGGCCGAAGCAATCTTACCATAGTGGTAGAGGAACTGTTTCAGACGGGTAATGATGACGTTGTTGGGGATTTTCAGGTCTTGTACCATGTAAACACGACCGTTGGAGAGTTCCACGGGATTTTCGGTATCGATGACCTGCACGGCGTTGCCTTCGCGGTCGGTATTTTTCCACTGTTTGTTATAGGCCGAGTAGATATCGTCTTGCGAGGCTTCTTCGGCCGAGAGGGTTCCGTTGTAAATGGTAGCTCTCTTTA
Organism: uncultured Porphyromonadaceae bacterium; assembly: GCA_900542765.1. GTDB lineage: Bacteria > Bacteroidota > Bacteroidia > Bacteroidales > UBA11471 > Caccoplasma > Caccoplasma merdavium. The sequence goes on from UQOX01000019.1 coordinate 5,274, forward strand.
TCCACTCATTGGCCAGAGAAAGTTCGGCCGAGCCCAAATAGGGATATTCCGAGTAAGGCGGATTTTCGGCCAACTGGCGACCAATAGCCTGACAAGTCTCGTTCATCTTGCGATAACAGTCACGGATAACTTCATCACTGGGGACGAAGCAGGTGAATTGCTGGAACTCGGAATTGATGCGTACCGTATCGAACAAGGGATTGTAGATAACGAACACTGAATCGTAGATGGTGTTACCTGTCATATCGACACCGATAGGAGTAGAACTCTCAGGCGAGAATTGCTTAACACTGGCTTTCAGGATAATCGAATCGCGATACATACTATACTCATCGGAAAGTTGCTCGATGTAGGCATAGAGGTTCATACGGGCCGACATCATGTGGTCGATGACATGCACCACGCCGTTGTTCATGCGGTAAGTTTTCACCACTTTGGCGTCGTTGGCATATATCTCGCCCTGCTCGTCGACGGCAATCTGAATGTAGATGCCGTTGAGCGTTTTGAGGCGGGCGCCGTCTTTGAACTGGTTGCGGTTGAACGAGAGATAGTTGACATGATACAACACACGGGTGGTATCGAGGTTCAAATCTACCAGCGACGAGCCGTCGGTCATGGCTGTTTGCACGCCTTGGTTATCAACAGCCCAGACAGTAAGTTCCTGGTCGGCTTCGAGCGATGACATCGCTCCCACGTCTTGGAGGAGCTTATAGAAATCGGCATACTCGTCATGGGTCTGGAAAAATTCTATGAGGGAGCAGTCAAGCACCGTGGTAGCCGTATCGACACTCCCAGTGGAAGATGATCCTTCATAGTAATCATCCCAATTGTCGTTGCAAGCCCAAAGGGCGCAGACGGCAAGCGAAAGAATGAATGCGGTTTTTTTCATAATTCTTGTCGTTTATTAGTTTTTAGGAGTGAACAGAACATAATCGAGATAAAGCGTAGAACCTTCGTTGTCTTCAATGCGCAAGGTATGGCGGCCGGTGGTGGCAAAGGTCACTTCGCCCACAATATACTCACCATTATCGGCATTGGGAATGGCCACCCATTCTTCGGGTTTGGGAGAGACATCTTTGAAACGTTCGGGAGCCGTACCACCCTGGGTGGTCAGCGAGCCCACTACCACATCGTCGATGTAAACGGTGAAACGTCCCGAAGCCGAAGAGGCTGCCGTGTTGTAGAAGCTGAGACCTACCGAATAGGTGGTAGAGTCGGCCACGAGGCTCGGAGTCTGCATATCGATGTAACCATACTGTCCGAGGTCGAGCATGAGGGCATCATGGTTGGTGAAATAAAGTCCCACGGTATCGGTCGATGTTCCCACATAATACGAGACGCATCCGAAGCCGCTCGACGACAAGAGGCTGGTCCAGTCGTAGCAGAAACCGGAGCCGTACTTTTCACGCAAATCCCACAGGTCTTCGACATACTCGGCGGTAAGCGAACCGAGACGGTATTCCGAGATTTCGGTTTCGAGAATCGAGAAGTCGGTCACTTCGAAAGTAGTCGTGGGCACGTTGGTGGGCGCTTTGATGTAAAGCGGGGTCGAGACTTCGTGAATCACACCGTTGCGGCACACAAGGTCGGTCACGCTGCCCCAGGTGGCACCCGTATTGGTAAGGGTGTCGTAATTGATGTAGAGTTGGCCGTCGATATCCTGGAATTCGATGTAGGAAGCCTCGGCAAGGGTGGCAAGCACGGTAGCGGCACTGGAGGCCGAGGCGGTATCGGCAACGACGATGCTGCCGGTAGCGTGCGACGACGAAATCAAGTGGTAAGCGGCATAACGGTACATGGCATTTTCGGGATCGGTCCATGCGGCGGTATTCTGGCCGGCATCGAGGGTATCGGCCAAGGCCGCAAGGCTGCTGATGGCGGAAGCGTCGAATACGCTATTGGGAACCACGAGACAGGTGTAGGAGGCAGCACGGCCGGAAGTCGACGACACGAGCGGGCTGAGGCCGGTAACATCGAGCAACTCCTTGAAGAGACTCCAATCGGCATTGTCTTCGAGACGGTCATAGATGTACTCGGTAATGGGAGTAAGCACGCCGTTCATGATAAACACGGTGGCATTGGTCGTCGCGATGTCGAACGAAGTGATTTGGGCTTCTTCGTTGACGAAGTAATCGCCATTCTCATTGAAAGTCACCGAGAGGCGGTCGCCGGTGGCCGTGGTGTCGGGCAAAACGTCGTTGGAGAAATCGACCTGGCTGTATTGGTTACCGGCTATGGTGTGGTATTTCACCAGATACTGGCCGTAAGCGGGGTCGATATCCTGCACCGAACCGTAACCGTTGGCGGCGAGGTACTTGTTTACAGCCTCGTTGTCGGGCACGAACAAGGTGTAGTCACCCACATTGAGGTTGATGGTACTGAACATATTGGTGTGGTTGAGAAGGGCCACCCACTGGGTATATCCGTTCTCTTGCAACCAGGTGGCGGCAGGAACTTCCTCGGTAATCGAGAACGTCGAGTCTTCGAGGTCGTCGCCGCAGGCCGAGAACATCGCCGCCACAGCTACGCACAAATATAAAATTTTATGTTTCATAAGATATTGCATTTCTATGATTATTCACCTAAGTTAGCATAAGCCGGATTTTGCACCAGACTGGTGTTGGCGGCCAATTCGTCGGTATGAATGGGCAAATACCACGAGTAAGGTATGTTGCGTCTCATCTTGGAACGGACGAGGGCGGCCGATACCGAAGGAAGGCCTTCGACTGTCTCATCGAAGAAGAGCTGCTGGTAAAGCGTGCCGAACTCGGGATCCTGGTAACGCAATCCCGTACGCAGAAGGTCATACCAGTTCTTGGCCTCACCGAGGAACTCAATGCTGCGTTCGTTGAGGATGGCTTCGACAACGGCATATTTGCTACCGTATTGCGTTCTTTCGAGGGCTTCGCTGCCACCACGCTCGCGTACCTCATTGAGGGCGGCGAGGGCGCCATCGAGGTCACCTTGCATGGCAAGAGCCTCGGCTTTCATGAGATATACCTCGGCCAGACGGTAAATAATCCAGTTCTGGTCGTTCTCGGTATCGTTACGGGCGGTATTCTGCGTGTCGCTGCCGTAATATTTCCAAACCGTCGATTGGGGAACGGTCGAAGTGATAGAAGCATATGAGGCACCGTCGCCGCGCACATCACCGGGGGTGAGCCATGTGGCGAAACGCCGGAGGCTGGTTTCGCTCACATAATAGAGCTGGCCCGAAGTAGCCGTGAGGGCTTCATCGGTACCGCCGAACCACGACATGAACGAGTTGGTCTGTGCGAGAGGATTGGAGAATTGCAGCTCGAAAATGCTCTCGTTGCTGTTACCGGGGAAGAAATTGGTAAACCAGAGCGAACCGTCGATAAGACCCACGCGGCCCGAATTGATAACGGCATCGCAACAATCGATGCAATTCTGCAAGTCGGTGGCCGAATTGCCGCTGTCATAGTCCGAAGCGCTGAGCCACAGGTACATGTCGGCCATCACGGTATAAAGAGCCCAGCGGGTTGCGCGGCCTTTGTTGTCGGTCTCGTCGGGGAAAAATTCGCGGGCGTTTTCGAGATAAGGACGCATGAGGGCCAATTCCGAACGGAGAATGGAATCACCGTCGGTCTTGGGAATCCAGAAATCGGCATCGTCGGTCACATAAGAGTGGGTGACATAGGGCACATCTTTGAACGTGCGCACGAGGGTAAAGTAGCTGAGGGCGCGCAAGAAGTAGGCCTCGGCCACGATGGAGCGCATCTCGCCTTCGGTAAAGGAAGCGTCTTTCTCCACAACAGTGGGGGCATAGTCGATAACGGAATTGGCCATGCCGATGACATCATAGAGGTCAGCCCATTTGCAAAGGGAATTCGAGGGGAGGATGTCGCCCGTACGGATATTATAAGCACTGGTTTCGAGCACGCCGAGACCGTTGCCGCGCATCTCGCCCCAATTGATATAGGTGCGATTGGTCACAGCCGTACGCATGTTGCGGTAGGCCGTACCGAGGACGGCTTCCACCTCTCCGGCGTTGGCCCAATAATTGGTCGCGTTCTGTTGGCCGGCAGGGTCGATATTCATCCAGTCTTCACACGAGACGGCCGAGAAAGTAAGAACGGACGCAAGTAAATATATGTGTGTCTTCTTCATATCGGTAAATTGTTAGAATCGGAGGTTAATACCAAATTTCACACGGATAGGTTTGGGTGTCGACGCGCCATCGACCGCAAGACGGATAATGCCAGCATCGTCAATTTTCTTATCACCCACTTCGGGGTCTTGTCCCGAGTACTTGGTGAATGTAAGAAGGTCATAAGCTGTGACGTAGAGGTCAAAAGCCGAGAGGTGCATTTTGCGTGTGAGGTTTCTGGGGAACGAATATTTCAACGTGATGGTCTTCATACGCAAGAACGAAGCATCTTCGATGTAGCGGTCAGAACCCAGCGAGTTGTAACCTCTGCCGTAGAGTGCGCGGGGCATATCGGTAATATCGCCCTCGTTGCGCCAGCGACGCAGGGTAGCAGTACTCTGGTTGCTGTTGCCACGCATCTGCTCGGAGTTGAGACGGGTCTGGTTGAATACCTTCTGACCGACACGGCCCTGGAAGTTGGCCGAGAGTTGCCAGTTCTTGTAGGAGAGACGGAAATTGAAACCGCCGATGAGTTTCGGGCTGTAATTGCCGAGGTAAACGACATCGTTGACGTCAATGACACCGTCGCCATTGATATCTTCATACTTGGCATCGCCGGGGTAAACCTGCTGGGTACCGTTGGACATGATTACGGGCTTGCCGTCGATGTCATAGATGGTATTGCCATTGAGGTCGCGGGCATAGGTGTCTTCCACATTCTGGTAAACGCCTTTGTATCGGTAGCCGTAGAACGAACCGAGGGGGTTGCCGGCCATGATGAGGTAGGCATAATTACCGTTGTCGAAGTCGTAGGTTTCCATGTCGAGGTTCGAGGGGAACTCGTTGACCTTGTTCTCGTTTTGCGAGATGTTGAACGAGAAAGTGAAACGCCAGTCCTTGGTCTTCACGATGTCGTTGAGGTCGACGCGGAACTCCCAACCGCGGTTGGTCATCTTACCGGAGTTGAACCATTCGAGTTTGCTGAAACCGGTAGAGGTAGGCAACTTCATACCTTTCTGCAACAAGTTGTTGGTGACATTCTTATAGAGGTCGACCGTGAAGAGTATCTTGTCGTTGAGGATACCGAGGTCGATACCGGCATTCCACTTGTCGACAACCTCCCAGTCGATGTTGTCGAGTTGCACGCGCGAAGGATAGATGGAAGGCATGTTGAGGTAACCCGACGAGTTGGCACTGAACGTACCGACATAGGGAGAGGTGCCCGAAGGGGCGTTACCGGTCTGACCCCAGCTGAGACGCAACTTGCAGAGAGAGATAAACTCCTGATTCATCATGAACGGCTCGTCGCCCAACTGCCAACCGATACCGAATGTGGGGAAGATGCCCCAACGGGTGTGGCTGGGAAGAGCCGAAGAACCTTCGACTTGGAAGGTGGCGTTGAACATGTAACGGTCGAAAAGGTTATACTGTGCCGAGAAGTTCGACAACAAGCTGCGACGGGTGGCTTCACTGCTGCTGAGGCCGACGATGTAACCTCCGGTCGAGGGGTCGGAAAGGTAATAAGATGCGTTACCGGCCGTCTGTGCACCATAACCGGTATCGGCAGTCTGCTCGATTTGCAGGATACCCGAAGCAACGATACGGTGTATCTCGTTGAAAGTCTGCATATACACGAGACGGTTCTCGGTATAGAGGTAGAGCTGGTCGCTGGTCACGTCGGAGGCGCGGTTATACCAGTTGTTGGCCAAGGCATAGTCGGTGGTGCTCACCCAAGGCACACCGGTCACCTCATTGGGGATATATTTCTTGGTGCGCTTGTTATTGGCCGTGAGAGCCACGGTACCGTAATAGTGGAGCACGGGGAGAAGCTCATAGTGGAGCTGGAAGGTGAGACGTGTCTGGTAAGAATCCAAGCGGTTCACCGCTTCATTCACCATGGCTACGGGGTTGTAATTGCGGTTGCCCTCGAACGTCATGCCGAAATCATCGTAGGGAGTGAAATAGGTATCGGTACGAGCCGAACCGTCTTCGGTCATCACATAAGGGCTTTCTTGGGGCATCTTGGTGATGGCAATACTACGGGGCGATGACGGTTCTTTATTGTTTACCTTCTCTGACCAGCTGGAATTACGGATATTATAGGTGAAAGAGAAATCGGAGGTGATGTCCAACTTCTTGGAGAATGCGTAGTGCATGTTGAAACGGGTCGAGAAACGTTGCAGGTCGGTTCCGATGGTGGTACCGGTCTCTTTGAGGTAACCGAGCGAGAGGCGGTAGGTAGCTTTGTCACCACCACCCGACATGGAGAAAGTGTTGTCGGTATTGTAACCGATGCGGGAAACCTCGTCGAGCCAGTTGGTATCGACGTTGTACTCGTTGAATACAAGCGAAGCGGGGTTGAAGTTGATTTCATCGGAATTGATGAGAGGCAAATACTCGTTTATACCTTCGGTGTAACCCACGTCGTTGATGGAGTTCCAAAGGGCGTCTTGCACCATGGAGACATATTGTGCGGCATTGAGGAGCGGATAGGTGCTGGCCTCTTTGCGCACCTCGGCGCTGGTATTGAACGAGAAGGTAATCTTGCCTTTGGCACCTTTCTTGGTATTGATGACAAGCACACCGTTGGCACCTTTGGTACCCCACATGGCGGTAGCCTGGGCATCTTTCAACACTTCGATCGATTCGATGTCGGCGGGCGAGATATCGAGGAGGTTGGAGTAATCATCGGTCGAAGCCGAAGCAAAATCGAAGTCGTCGTCTACTTCAACGGGATAGGGCACCCCGTCGACCACGATGAGGGGGTCGGCATTACCGTTGAGGGTCTGGGTACCACGAATGCGAATGGTACTGTTGGCACCGGGGTCGGCACCGGTCACGATGTCGACGTTGGAGAGGGCACCTTGCAGGGCCTCGGCCACCGAGGTCACAGGAGCGGTTTCAAGACCTTCCATGCTCATGCGCTGCACGGCACCAAGTTCTTCACGCGGGGTAAGACCCATCTGGTTACGTTGCACGCGCTGTGCCGAAACGCTCACCTCGTCGAGGGTGCGGCTTTCTTCGGTCAAGGAAGCATTCAGGACTTTTTGTCCGGTGTACTTCACCGTGTAGGTCTGCATACCGATGAACGAGAAGTTGATGACAAGGTCTTGCTCATCGGGAATTCTGATACGGTACTCGCCATTGGCATCGACAAGCACGCTGGCCAAAGTACGTTCGTCCTTGTTCTGGACAAAAACGCTGGCACCGGCAAGAGGTTCGCCCGAAGCTTTCTCCAATACCTTACCGGTCAAAACCGTCTGCGCCGCCATAGCCTGTGATACCACAAACGCGAGCAGCAAAAGGTATATTTTCCGTGTTATTTTCATAGTGTATATCATATTTTATTATTCCACAACGTAAGTTCCATCACCGAAGTCGAGGTAATTGTCGATAATATACACGGCGCAATCGTTATAGATATACGGGAAGGAGTTGACTACCCGCGCCGTGCGGCCTTTGGTGTCGGTAATTTGCAAATACGAGCCCATATCCGAGATTTGGACCGAGGTGAACTCACCCCCCTCTCCTTTCGGGTTGAAAGAGTAGAGCGTGCGCGTGCCTTGTCCGTCACCGGGCATGGGATAGTCGAGCAAGCGGCTTCTTTCGACCGAGATAAAGAGGTTGGGCATATAACCTTTGAAGTTCTTGCTACCGCGGGCCGAAATGAAACCATCGTCATAAGCGCTCTGCACAGCTTGGTTGTTGGGAGCAAGCACGATGTAGCGGGGCAGGTCGCCATCGCCACTGCCTTCGGCCTCCATGGCAATGAATACTTCGACGTTTTCAGTCGAATCGCTCAAAGACGAAAGGATACCCGACTGGTAGAAGTTACGTGTGCCATGGGCGGTTTCCTTGAACTCCCAGGGCACTTGGGCTTCGATCACGGCAAGGGATTGGAAAGTGCGCGATTCGGGGAGCAACGCCGATGCGAGGCTTCCGCCTTCGAGGGCATAGACATGTCCGTTGCGCACGTCGAGTCCGGTCATCTCCTCGAAGGTAACGGCCGAGCGTTGAATATCGCCATGCAGACCGTACCGGGTGTTGTAAGTAGTGGTCGAATAGATGGTGTCTTCGTGAGAGAAGAGGTAATTGAACGAACCGCTGGTGAGGTAATAAATCCGGTCGTCGGTATTGGGTATCTCTATCATGTTGTCGGCAATCTGGTTGCGGACGATGTTTGCCGAATGAGCCATGCTCAACGAAACGGTACCGCCTTCACCGTCGGAGATAATCACATCTTCGGCACCATACACGTTGGGGTTGGTGTTCTCATAGATAAGATTCTCGCCTCCGACTTGCGTGTTTTCCAACATCTCCTGTGTGGGATAGAATGCATGGAACTGCTGGTTGGCTGCCGTGTAAAGGTCGATTACACCCGACTTGGCCATGAGCAACATGAACATGTTGTACTTGGGATTCACAAAAGCGGGAGCCGTTACATAATAGAAGTATTGGGGAACAGAAACCAAGTCGCTCACACCATAAACGATACCGTTGGAGCAAAGGTAGCGGTCCTGAACATCACTGGGACTGATGGTGACACGCGTGTTGCTGGCATTGGTGACGGCGTTGCCTGCCGTGATTTCGCTGGGGAGCAGCGGGCCGGCCTGGCCGAGGAGACGGTGGCGGGCTTCCAACTCGCTCATGAGCACATAAAGCGGGGTGAAACGCACCGAGTCCCAATTATCGACACCGTAATAGGGAGCCCAATATTTATCGTAGAATGCCTGCATGGCTTCGTTCTGGGGGGCAAACAACGTATAAGAGCCCAAAGCCAACGGACCAAGATAATAAGACTCGGCCTCGGTATTACCGCCTATAACCGAAATGCCCACACGTTCGTAAGCAATAGACGAAAGGCCTTTGTGCTTATAAACAAATGCCGAGTCGCGGTTGTTATAATTCATCGACAGGACTTCATCGTAGTTGAGCGACTTGAAACGGTCGTAAATACCTGTAACGATAGAATATTTATCATCGGCAGCGATAGCCTGATACATGGTTTTGAGAGGTTCTACCACATCATCTACCACATAGAGATAACCGTTGTCGGTGATGATTTCATACTCTTTCACTCCGGCATTGGATACGCGGAAATAGGGTTCATTTCCGGCTACCCAATTATCGCCTTGCCACAACCCCGAACCATAGAAATAGTCGTAATTGATGGCTCCGCTCGAACCGCTCGAACCATTGTTGTTGTAATAATTGAAGAGATTGGGTGTAAACACCGGGATATATTTTTCCTGGTGGAACACCTTAACGAGGGCACCGTCGCGAGAGGGGTCGGAAATCATCTCGGCAGCATCACGGCTACGGGTACGATACTTAAAGTAAAGACCGATCCAGTCGTCTTCTACATTCGTACCTTCGGGACGATACTCCATAAAGTCTTCAGCCCTGAAACTGTAATGGAGCAGGTGGTAAGTCACCATGTTCTGCAACTCTTCAACGGGTATCTCTTCGACCGAAGAATAACCGTGGCGGTTGAGATATTTGGCAAACGCTTCGTCGTCGGGAGCGAAAATCGTAGCCAAACCTTTACCGCGTACCAAATCTTCATAACCTGCACGTTGCGCAGCTCTCAAGAAATTGGTAAAATTGCCTCTGCTTTCCAAATAATCCCAAGCATTTCCTACTGAAACAGAGGTAGAATGACGATCATTGTCATAGTACTTGTCCATTTCATTACAGGAAAAGAAGAATAGCAGAAGTGCTGAGGCTAATAGATTAGTCCATTTTTTCATAATACTTCGCATGTTTTTTCCGTATATAATTTAATTATCTCTTATTCAAAATGATTGTATATCAAGGCATGGGCAACAGACCTTCCCAGCGAACGTCCCAATTTCCATCTTTCGGGAAACCGGGATTCTCACCTTCGCTACCGTCCCAACCGGCACACATCATGGCCACCGTAGTGAGGAGACCACCGTTACCGGGCAGGTAGACACGCAAGCGTCCGTCTTGATAGTTATGACCGTTGGGCAAATAGGTGTTGGTGCGTTTGTCCATAAGGAGGGCACCGACAGCTTTCTCGGTGTCGCCCAGGCGAGCGGCGTCCATAGCCGTCATAGCAAAGTCCCAACCCCAGGTCTTGCCCCAGTTCCAGTTGTCCCATACCCAGTCGAGGGTATTCTGCATGATGTCTTCACGCACGAGAGGACATTTGGGCAGAATGCCCAATGCTCCCAACACGGCCATGTGGTCGGAGGTGAAGCGAATGTCCTTGTAGGTATCGGTAGCTGTCTCGGCAGCCAGGTAGAGCCCGTCTTGATGAGCCAAGGGCGAGAGCTTGTCGAGCAGTTCGTCCCATTGCGGGTTGCGTTGCAAGCCCTGACGCTCGCGCCACTGCTGTGCCACGCTGAGGGCGAAATGCCAATACGAAAGTTCAAAGGGCGGATTGACCGTCTCGGCAGCACGCAGCGTTTCTTGCGCGGGAATGGCGCCTTTGAGCACGAAACGACCTTCAAGCTCGTCATAGGTGGCAAACGAATACATGAACTCGGCCGTCTCGGCAACGAGGTCTTTATAGCGGTCGATGACTTCTTGTGAAGGGTTGGCACGATAGATGAGCTCGGCCATGTAGATGAAGTGGGGCTGTTGCCAGATGAGGAAGGAACCCACTTTCGAAGGAGCCTCGATTGCAGAGGGGTCGGTCATCTTCATCCAACGAATGCCCTTGAAGCCTTGACGCTCGGCAATGGCACGTGCATTGTCATAAGCCGAATCGCGATACCAAGCGAGGCTGCGTTCGAGCAATTCGGGACGTCCCCACAATGCGAAGTGGGCACCGTGCCACCAGTGCATTTCGAGGTGGAATTTACCGAACCATGTATTATAGGTAAGACCCGACTCCTGCGGGGGAACCGAGCCGGCACATTGTATGGCCATGAGATACTGCGAGAGAACGACGCGACGCTCCAACTCTTTGGCTCTCGGGTCTTTGCAATGCGAGAAATCGACAATACCTCCGTGCGACCAGTAGTTGTTCCAATACCGGGAAGCAGAGGCAAGGAGCGTGTCAAACGACAAATTTTCACCGGTCGGCTCGGCCGAGGTGAAAAGGCAGGTGAACGAAAGGGTATCGCCCGATTGCGGAGTGAGCACGAAATAGTGTTTCTCTTTCTCCGAGAGTTTGGCATCGCCTTCCCAAGCCAGACGCACATAGTAAGTCGTCTCGTCGAGTTGGCGTTTGAGGGTTGCCGAGTGGGCGTCTTGTGCGACGATGGTGGTGGAGTGCTTGTCGGGTTGTGTCCAGTCACAAGCATCATCGGCATGCTTGCCGGTAGGATAAGGGAAGTGGAGTTTCACACCCACACGTCCCGAAGCGGCCAGGGGTGAAACGACTTGTGCGCCAATCTCGTCATGGAGACTGTCGCACGCGGTAACTACCGAAACCGATTGTCCGTCGAGCTGGAACCGGCTCCGTATCTGACCGTTCCAAAGATCGAGTTCCTGATTTATTTCCGAGAGTTCATCGGCTTTTGCCAGTGACCCGTCTTCATGGGTAAGTTCGAGACCTACGATACCGAGGTGCAACCGATGAGGGTTTTCCCGATACCAGTTGGCCGCTTCACGGGGACGGCCCGGTTCATTGAACTGCACGGCATAAAGCTCCTTGTGTCCCCGCCCGAAATCATATTCTTTCAGGGTTTCTTCGAAACGATATTTCTCGGGATTGGCAAACGAGTGCCACCCCCATTGGGATTGTGTACCCAGGGGAACTCCCGCACTATACAACTCGGGGAAGGTCTGCAAACCTGTTGCATCGACCGTAAAAGCAAACTCTCCGTTACCCACCGAAAGGGAAGATAACTCATTGAATTCCTTGATTTTGGGGTGATTTCTCTGCACGACCTCCTTTCGATTGATCGGCTCGTTCTTTCCGCCCGAGCACGAAGTGAAAGAGAGGCATACCGAAAGGACTAAGCACAAAAACAGCATTCTTTTCATGGTATACATCTATTTATCTCACAAAGATAGGGGCTATTTCATGCGAGCAGACTGCACAAAATGACCCTATTAATAATTATTTTGTCTTTTAAATAATGTAAAATGCCCAAAGAGCGCATTTAACGGGGCAAAAGTAGAGGGGAAAGAGCGCTTCTAAGCTCAACGTTTTGCCCTTTTTCATACAAAAATTGTTTTTAGAGGGTCGGTAATAAGGATTAGAAAGACCTCGATGTGGACTTTTTGGGCGCTCCGCATAAATGCAGTTTCTCATTATCTCACGACGGAATCAGAGGGAGAGCGCAAAAAGCCTGTCGCAGGCAAGAACAAAAAATTCACCTCGGACGTTGCCTCTTCCGAGGTGGATTAAGGTTTGCAATCTGGATTAAAGGGTCGGCGATTTTATCGTCTGACCATTAATTTTCAGATTGTTGAAACGCACATCTTTCACACCTCCCTTTATGTAGATTCCATCTTCGGGATTGGAGGCGCCTTTCTTCACGTTGTTGAACTCGCAGTTGTCGACTTGAATGTTGTAGACATTATCAGAGCCTTCAAGACCTACATAGTAAACACCGAGGTTACTGCCTTCGCAGGTGATGTTCTCACAGAGGACGTTGCGCACCGTGGGCGGGAAACTGCGGTCGCAAATCTCGCGGTTCTCATATTGAAGATTGATGCGCAGGACGGCTTCGCGGCACACGCCGACCTTGATGTTGCGAACAAAGACATTCTCGATGACACCACCGCGGCAATTACTGGTCTTGATGCGGATAACGCGGTCGAGGTTGGGGCTGTCCATTTCACAATTCTCAACATAGAGGTTCTTGTAACCGCCCGAAATTTCGCTACCGATGACAACGCCACCGTGACCGTCATACATCTTGCAGTTGCGCACGATGATGTTCTGGCTGGGAACTCCCCACGCACGACCGTCACGGTTGCGGCCGCTCTTGATAGCGATGCAGTCGTCGCCCGTGTCGAAGATGCAGTTTTCGATAATCACGCCGTTGCAAGACTCGGGGTCGCAACCGTCACCGTTGGGCCCGCGATTGACAAAATGCACGTCGCGGACGATAAGGTTGTTGCAGAAGAGGGGGTGCAGGGTCCAGAAAGGAGAGTTTTGCATCGTCACGCCTTCAACCAGCACGCGGTTGCAACGGTAGAGGTTCACGAGTTGGGGACGCATTCCGTCCTGAACGGTCATCTGACGTTTGTAGATGGGTTCACCCGACTCACCCCAGGCAAGCAATTTGGCACGACCGCCGCAATTCTGACCTATCATGCCCTCTTTCCAGCCATATTTCTTGGCACCGCACATGGGCCACCAAGTCTCCATGGAACCTTGTCCGTCGATGACGCCTTTACCGGTAATGGCCAAGTTGGTCTCGCCGTAGGCATAGATAAGGGGGTGCATGTTGTAGCAATCGACACCTTCCCAGCGGGTAAGGACGGCAGGCATGTAAAGTTCGGGGTTGGTGTCGAATTTCAGGACGGCACCTTCTTCGAGATGGAAGTTGACATTGCTTTTGAGCGTAATGGGGCCGGTGTAGAAAGTCCCGGCAGGAACAACCACGGTACCACCGCCGGCCTGGTTACAAGTGATGATGGCCAAGTTGATGGCGTCGTGGCATGGAGCCTCGGGAGTATCGGGTTTTGCACCGAAATCGGTGATGTTGAAAGTACGGTCGGGGAAGGAAGTTTTCTCAATCGACTTCTCGAGTTTGGCAGCCTGTTTCCACGCGTCTTTCGAAGAGAGCTGCGCCGAAATCAAAGCCGGAGCCAAGAGAGCGCACAGTAGGAACAAGTTTTTTTTCATATAAATAAATTTAGAGTTTGATAATATCGAGGCCGGATATTCTCTCGGGGGAAAGAAAGAATAATCGGTCTCAGAGTTGACTTAGTTTTTATTGACTACAATACGGTCGTACTGCTGTTCGGCTTTTATCTCGGTGTATTTGGGGGCGTCCATCATTTCGACCAACGCACGCAACACCGGTCCCTCTCCCATCGGATCGTTCTTTTGAGTGGGACGATTGTAATAATAGGTAAGGGAGGGCATGATACCGGTACCTACGCAGATGGCTTCGAGGTCGCCCTCGTCCGACATCTTTGAGAGAATACCTTTGAGTCCCTGCTCGGCCACATAGATGAAATCCTTGTGTATCCAGCCTTGCTTCACGCCACGGGCAATGGCAAAGGTGAACATGGCCGTACCGGTAACTTCGTCATAAGAATCGGTTTTGTCGAGCAGTTGGTGCCACAATCCGTTGGCGCCCTGATAACGACATACGCCACTCACCTGACGGCGGAAGTTCTCCAAGAGAGCCTCCCGCTGAGGGTGATTCTCGGGCAGTCGCGACAGCAAATCGGCCTGGGCCATGAGCATCCAACCATTGGCGCGTGACCAGTGGGCCACGCCATGCTCGTCGGTATCGGTGTGATAGCAGTGGTAATAAATCTGCTTCTCGGGACACCACAAGTATTTGTGATACTGCAATACCTGATTGGCGGCATCATCGAAATACTTCACGTTGCCGGTCGCTTCGCCCATGCGGCAAAGGAACGACACGGCCATGAAAAGGTCATCGGCCCAAACGGTGTTTTCGTGGGGCCAAAGACGTGCAATGGTACCGTCGATAAGACGGGGCTCGGCATAGTTGAGGTGGTCGGCAGTCTCATCGATATAGGCTTGGAAAGCCTTGTCGGGACGTGGCAGATGTTTCTGCAAATCGATGAGCGAAGCTCCCATCGGACCGTTGTCGTCGAGACGCTTGCCTCTGAAAATCATGTGCCAACTGATTTTGCGGACGGCCATCCAGCCTTTCTCCGAAAGAGCCTTGTCGAATTTTTTCCTGAAAAATTCGAGGTTTCCTTCGTTGAAGACAAAATTCATGTTTTTGAGCACATACTCTTCATAACGCTTGTCACCGAGTTTGTCGGCGAGTTCGAGCATCGCGATATGCAATACGCCATTGGTGTAATGCCAATCGTTGTATTTGCAGCCCACCTTGATGGGTGCGGCAGGATTTTGTTTTTTTACCGTAGTGTAGGTCTCGCCCGTCTCGGTATTTTTAAACTGGTAGGTGGTGCTGGCCACAATACGGTCGGCCATGGCAAGGGCGGCATCTTTGGCCGAGAGCTTCTTGGCAGGAGCTGCCATGAGAGCCGACGAGGCAAAGAGGGCGAAAGCCAAAATGGTCATTTTTCTCATAGATGTCTATCGTCTTTCTGTTTTTTGAATGATTTATTTGGGCAGGTTGAAGGTCACGCTCAGCTCTTTCATCTGCTCGGGAGTCATTCCGTCGGGTTCGAATCCCATGCACTTGGCGTTGATGTAAATCTGAGCCGATTTGCTGAGCACGTCGACTTGGTCGAAAGCGTCCATGATGTCTTCGCCTACCGCGCACACGCCGTGTTTCTCCCACATGACCACATCATAGTCGTCGAGTTCCTTGATGGTGGCTTCGGCCAACTCGACCGAACTCGGCATCTTGTAGGGGATAATTCCCAAACCTCGCGGGCAGAAAGCCTTGGTCTCGGGAATCATGCTCCACAAGAGGTTGGTGAGCACGTCTTTTTCGAGGAATTTGGGGGTGTGGCTCATGGCTACGAGTTCGATGGGATGGGTGTGCAACGAGGCTTTATAGTTCGAACCGCGACCGATGAGCAGGTTGTGCATCGACAGGTGGGCGGGAAGCTCCGAAGTGGGTTTTACCAAATTGTCGGCGATGATTTCGTAGCTGGCGCAATCGTCGAGAATGCGGATTACCGAGCCGTTTTCCATCGGCCAGCGGGCCAAGTCGCGCATGCGCTTGTTGGTTCCCTTGCAGAAGAAATAGCAACCCTTGATATGGGGCAGCGTGGTTCCGATGGGCGTTACAGGACCGATAGCCGGCATTTTACGGATTTCATCATCGACCAAATCGGTAATGTTGATGGTAATGTTGCCACCATTGCGTTCGGCCCAGCCTTTTTGCCAGAGATAACCGGCTACTTCGGCTACTTTCTCTACTTCACGGGCCAGTGCGGGACGGCCCTCCAATATAGATTTCATAGCTTGTTTTTGATTTTATTCGGTAAGATAATTATTTAAGCAATTCGGGTATGAAGGTAGAAATAATCAACACGACAATACCCACGACAAGAACGGCGATGGTCTTCCGCGAGCAACCTTTCCACTCTTTGAGGATAATGCCCCAAACATTGGAGAAGACAACATTGAGTGCCATGAGTATGCAGAAGGCAAACGTCGTCAACGCGGGAGAATCGGTGAGGAAACCTTTTCCGAGACTCAGGCCGAAGAACTGACTGTACCACAAGGCACCGGCCAAGGCACAATAGAGCAAATTGTTGAGATAGAGCGAGGTCTTTCCATAATCGCCCCAGGTGTGGTTTTTGCTGTTCTGATAGAAGCAATACACGGCGTTGGTAAAGAAACCGCCGAGCGTAACGAGCAAGGTAGCCGGCAGGGTCTTGAACATATCGCCGGTCTCCTCGAAATGGAGACCGCTACCAAATTCGAGACCTACGTTGAAGCAAGCACTCATGAAACCGGCCAGCAAAGCGATGGCGATTCCTTTGGGAAAGTTGAAGTCCTTGACGGCTGCCTTTTTCTCCTCTTCGGAGAGGGTCGCCGCTTTCATGTTTCCGGCCACACCGATGATGGAGATACCTATCAGCGTGACGATAACACCGATAATCACCGCCCAGGTGAGTTTTGCCAAGTGACCGGCTTCGGGATAGAAAATGTGCAACATGATGGGGCCGAGCACGGTACCCAGTCCGGCACAGGTTCCCAACGAAATCGACTGTCCCAAGGCAACGCCCAAATAACGCATGGAAAGACCGAAGGTGAGACCTCCGACCCCCCAAAGGGCACCAAAGAGAATGGTCATCCAAATGTCGACAGAATTCTCGGCCGTGAAGAGTTCACAAAGCGAATGGCCTTCGGGAACAGCCAGCAAGGCGCCCAAGAAAGGGAATACCAACCAGGCAAATACGCCCTGCACAATCCAATATGATTCCCAACTCCACTCCTTGATGCGGTTGATGGGCACATAACAACTCGACTGGCAGAAGGCGCCAACGGCGATAATCAATAATCCAAATACTATTTCCATATTTTATACGACTAAAAGGTTTGTGACGGGACAATGCCCGTCATAAACCTTTTTAGGTGAAGTGATTTTTTATCTTTTCGAGGTAACTTCTCTTTCGTATTTCTCCACTTCGGGAATAAATTCGTCGCCGACGGGGACGTTGTTTTTGAGGCAGAACATATCCCATACAGCGTTCCAAGGCATGGCCTTGGCCTCTTCGAGGAGGGCCAGACGTTGGAAGCCTTTGTCTTCGGCTTCGTATTTACGCAGCGTAGCCAGCGGTTCGAGCAAGGCGCGGAGAATCGACTTCTGAGCGGCACGGGTACCGATGACATAAGCACCGATGCGGTTGATTGAAGCATCGAAGTAGTCGAGGGCGATGTGCACGCGGTTCATGGCATCGCAACGAACGAGTTCCTGGAAGAGCTCGACCGTGGAGTCGTCCATGATGGTAACATGGTCGGAGTCCCAACGGATAGGACGGCTGACATGGAGAATCAGCTCGGGGACGAAGAGCAGCATCGACGATACTTTGTCGGCAGCCACTTCGGTGGGGTGATAGTGTCCTGTATCGATGGTGAGCAGGGTTTGGTTCTTGGTGGCATAACCTACGCAGAACTCGTTCGAACCTACGGTGTAGTATTCCAGACCGATACCGAAGACTTTCGATTCGAGACCGGTCTTCATGTGGTCGTATTTTACGGCGAAGATTTCGTCGAGGCTCTGCTCGAAGAGGCTGCGATAGTACATACGGTTTACCGTGATGTCCTTGCTGCCGTCATGCACCCAAAGGTTCATGATACAGGGGTCGCCTTGGCGTTTACCCATCTCTTCGGCAATGGCACGGCAACGTTTGGTGTGTTCAATCCAGAAATCACGGATACCTTTGTCGGGGTTCGAGAGCGAGAGGTTGCCCGATTTGGGGTGCGAGAACGAAGAGGAGTTGAAGTCGAGCTTGATACCCAACTCGGCAGCCCATTGCATCCAGCTTTCGAAGTGAGCGGGCTCGCATTGGTCACGGTCTACGAATTTACCGCCGAAATCGCCATAAATCTCGTGCAGGTTGACACGGTGTTTCGAAGGAATCAAAGACATGGCCTTGATGAGGTCGGCACGCACTTCGTCGATGTTGCGGGCTTTACCGGGATAGTTACCGGTCGTCTGGATACCGCCGGAGAGGGCGCTACCCGACTCAAAGCCTACTACGTCATCGGTCTGCCAGCAGTGCAGCGAGATTTGTACTTTTTGGAGTTTCTCCAATACTTCGTCGGTATTGATACCCATGGCAGCGTAACGCTCCTTGGCTATCTCATACGCATTGAGGATAAGATTTTCTTTCATGTCTTTTATTTTTAGGTTTCAGTTTTTTTGATTTATATATCTTCGCGATAGACCGAGAGATAACGGTCATAAGCTTCGTCCCACACCTCTTTGTCGCAGGGGGTGAACGAGCCCAGTTCTATCGACGAGGCGATAAGGGCGCGCATGGCCGTAATGTCGCTCACGTCGCCGGCGGCTTTGGCCTGAATCATGATATTGCCGATGGCCGTACCTTCGGAGGGGCCCGCCAATACGGGAACGCCCACGGCGTTGCAGGTATTCTGGTTGAGCAGGTTGTTGCGCGAACCGCCACCGATGACATGCAGGCATTCGATGGGGAACGGGGCCATCTCTTGGAGATAGCCGAACACTTGTCGATAACGCAACGGCAGACTCTCGAAAATGCAACGGGTCAATTCACCATGGCTCTGCGGCTCGGGTTGCCCCGTGAGACGGCAATAGTTGCGTATGGCCTCGATCATCGACGCGGGATTGGCAAAACAGGGAGCGTCGGGATTGATAATGCTGCGGAAAGCCGGAGCGGCTTCGGCAGCGGCAATCAACTCGGGATAGCTGTAATCGTTGCCGGCAGCCGACCACTCGCGACGGCACTGTTCGAGCAACCACATGCCACAAATGTTTTTGAGGAAACGGGTGGTTCCTTCGATACCGCCCTCGTTGGTAAAGTTCTTTTCGAAACTGTCCTTGTTGATGATGGCATCTTTGACTTCGATACCCATCAACGACCAGGTTCCCGAACTGAGGTAGGCAAAACGTTCGTTGCGTGCGGGAACAGCGGCCACGGCCGATGCGGTGTCGTGACCGGCCACGGCAATGACGGGCACAGCGCCCAGACCGGTGAGTTTTTGCACCTCGGGGGTGAGAGTTCCTATCTTCTCACCGGGAAAAACAAAGCGGGCGAATTGTTCTTTCTTCACCCCTACGACATCGAGCAGTTCTTTCTCCATCTCCTTGGTGCGGGGATTGAGTATCTGCGAGGTCGATGCGATGGTATATTCGGTCACCATCTCACCGGTGAGCATATAGCTGAGTGCGTCGGGGACAAAGAGTATTTTATCGGCGGCTTCAAGTGCCGAGCAGTGATTGCGATGCAGGGTTGAGAGCTGGAAGAGGGAATTGAAGTTCATAAACTGAATGCCCGTCAATTCATACACTCTTTCGCGGGGAATATGGGTAAAGTATTCTTCGGGGGCGCCTACGGTATGAGGGTCACGATAGCAATAGGGATTGCGCAGGAATGCGCCGTCTTTTCCCACCATGACAAAGTCTACGCCCCAGGTGTCGATGCCTATCGACTCGATGGCAACGCCCTCTTGGGCCATTTTTTTCAAGCCTTTGACAATTTCGAGATAGAGGGCGTAAATATCCCAGTAACAATGTCCTCCGGTTTCGATAATAGGATTGGCAAAACGGGTAACTTCTTTCATTTCCATCTTTCCATCGGAAAGTGTACCCAAAATCGTGCGGCCGCTGGTAGCCCCTAAATCCACAGCAAAGAAGTGGCGTGTTTTCATGTATATTTTGCTCTAATAGGTTTCAATATGCCGAACAATTCCGACATACCGTTTTTTTAGCGATACAAAAATAGTTTTTTCGTTGAGTGTCTTGGATAGACATTTTGGCAGAAAAACTATTCCGAATGACAAAGATATAAAAATCATAGAACTAAAAAAATAATGGCCGTTATTTTATACGACCATTATTTTTTTAGACGGCAGGATACCGTGACATCAGAACTGCGTTTTGGCTGTCACGGGCATGAGACGCACGGGACCGAGCAATCCGCTGGGTATGGTCTGCCAGTGGCCATACTTGCCTTTCTTGTAGCCGAGGTTGCTGATGTTGGCATCTTTGAAGCGACGCCACTCGATGCCGCGGCGGTCGTAATCGGCGATGCTGTTGGCCGGGAGATTGGTCACCTCGATGTCGATGCGGTTCTCACCGGGACGGAGGTACTTCTTCACATAAGTGCAGAACGGTACCGACCAAAGGGTGTCGACCGGCGTGCCGTTGATGGTCACACGGGCACTCTCGCGCACATCACCCAATTCGAGCAACCATTCGTCGCAAGGCATCTCGGGGAGGTCGAACGTGATGGAATAGGTCGCGGCACCACGGTTGATTGAGGCTTCGGGCACGGGCAATTCGGTCCAAGAGCCGAGCGTGTCGATGTCAAAAGTCCCGGGAATGGCCGGTTGGCTCTCGGTAAAGGTGAGCGACCAATCGTTGTCGAGCGAAAGGCTGAGGGGTTGCTTGTCATAATAGAACCAGGCATCACCGGCGGTCTCGTCGTCATAGACACAGACAATGGCCGACTGTCCCGAGCGCAGCTGCAAATAATACTGCAAGCGGCCATCGACCTCACGCACGCGAGCCATGCCCGAACGTCCCGAAACGGGGTCGTAAATGGCTACCGAACGTCCCGAAACAGCGGGTGTCACCCAACCCTCGATGTCACGGTCTTGCAGCGACGCGATGAAGTAGTGATGGCCCTTGTCATTCGCCCGACGGATATAATGGGCGCCATAGAGGGTCTTGATATTTTCGGGTTCGACGCCGCACATTCGGAGCACCTCGGCATAATCGCTTCCTGTGATGATTTTACCCTTGCCGAAATCCCGTACCTGCTCGCTGGCAAAGCCACCGGCATCGGGCAGTGTCGACAACAGCGATTGCAGAGCCTTGCGACGTTTTTCGAGCGAAGCGTACCCGGGAACGTCCTGCGGATAATTATCGACAAAGACAAGGGTGGCACCCTGACGCGCCAACGACAGGAGGTGACGGAGGACATCGTCGGGTATCATCTTCACCGCCGGAAGGATAATCGCCTTATAGGAGGCTCCGCCGGTCGTCTGCAACAAGCCGTTGCGGCAAACCGTGGTGCGGACGAAATTGTCGGAAATGTAATCGACATCATAGCCCGAATTGGTAATCTGCGTCACGACGCTGATAAAGTGCGGGGCACGCTTGGCCATGCCGTGTATGTCGAACGCCAATCCCAACTTCGAGCCTTGCTGCTCATACCACATGTCATACACGGGCAGATAGACCAGGAAGTCATTGTCGGGCTGCCCCATCTGCAAGAACGACTGGCAGCGGGTGATGTAGGTGAAAAGCCCGGGAGCATCGCGCCAGATGGTGTTGGTGGGCGACATGTTGATGGAGGCATAGAAAAGCCAACCGGGCCACTCGGCATCGCGGGGCGAGTAGGGCAAGCCGTGGAAGAACATGTGATTGACGCCGGCCGCGAACATGAGGTCGATGTCGGGTTTGCATTGCGAGAGCGACGTGCGGAAATGCTCGGTGAGCCAAGTAAGGGTCTCGGACGAAACATAGGGCTTGCCCGAGATATGGGCTCCCGAAGAGGCGTATTTGAGCATCGAGAAATCGGAGTCATTCTCTTTGGCCACCGAGTCGCGGCGCAGCCCCTTGATCTTGAAGTCGGTGATACCGAAACCCTCGCACTCGGGAATGTCGACCGTGGCATAGAGGTCGATGAGGTTGCCGGGCGAACCGTGCGCCTGATTGCGGGTGATGCTACCCTGCTTGTGGGCCCATGCGGTCCATTGCCGGGTAAAGTTCTCTTCGAGAAGCTCGGCGATGGTCTCGCGGTAATCGGTTATGAGACGAGCCCGGGTGTCGTTGTTCGCTCCCGTGAATTCGAGCAGATGGTTTTCGAGTTTATAGCCGCGGCGGCGGGCAAACTGCTCGAAGAAATCGGGCGTCCAGTCGGCGCCATAGACCTCGTAGGAGTCATTGAAGAAAGTCTCCGGCGCGGGAGCCTTGGCCGCCTTGAAAGCCTTGTCGAAACGAGAGAGATAGTGGGCTACGGCCTTGTGCGAGAAGTGGTCCATGACATAACCGGCGCCACCGGGAGCCGCACGTTTCACCTTCTGGAAGGTTTTGCCCACGAAAGCGGCCACCAAGGTCCACTCCTCCCCTTTCGGGGCGGTCCAGTTGAGCGCACCGGTTTCCTTATCGACCCGAGAAGTGAGGTTCACGACCTTCCCGCTCGGCGAGAAGGCCATGAGACGAGAGAGGTAAGCCACCGGTTTCTGCTTCTTGTCGTTGACGGTGACAGGTTCTTGCAAACGGGTTCCGCCGGCAAGCGCATAGCGCTGGAAAATGACTTTCGTGGCAGCGTCCTCGACGGAGACCTCGGGGCCGCCAAAGGGCCAACCTGTACCGGTGTTCATGTCGATGTTCAGTCCGAGGCGCTTGCCTTCTTCACACACGAAATCATACATGCGCATCCAACGGGGCGAGAGGAAATCGATGTCGTTGGCCTCGTTGTCTTTCACTCCGTAGATAGGGGTTATTTCGAGGGTTCCGAGTCCCGTGCGGGCATAGTCGGCCATGTTCTCTGAGAGATTGACCGAGTCGACGGCGCTACCCAGCCACCACCATCGGGCACCGGGTTTGGCCACGGTCGATGCCTCGGGCCAGACGGGAGCCTGGGCGGCCGCCATGGCGGCGACACCGAAGAACAATCCGCTGCAAAGCAAACGGAGCTTCGTGGAAGAGAATGATTTTATCTTTTTCATCGTATCATATCATTTTGAGGTTTTTCTGAAATCGAAGCCCAAGCCCATATAGATGCCTTCATCGCCCGATTTGATGCGAATGGAGCCGGGCTGGCTCTTCGGGCCGTGCTGCGAAATGGGCTTGAAACTGCGAATGGCCGGTATTTCGAGCAAGAAAGAGAGGTCGCCGGCGGGGAAAGCGGGCATGGTGAGCGTCGTACCCTGGCGTTCGTGAGGCTCCTCGGGCGTAAGCATGCGCAGGTAGACCCCGTCGCTGGTGGCATAAACCGTGAAATCACTTTCCTTGTTCTGCACCGTCGCCCAATAGAGGTTGGAATGATAGCCTTTGAACTCGGGATAGACGAGATTTTCGTAGCTTTCGCCCGTAATCGTGTTGTTATAGGCTTTCTCCCACAGTCCCATGTTGGCGCCACGGAGACGGTTTTTCCACACGCGATAGGGACCGCCGCCCAACCAACGCATGCCGGTAACAACATTCTCGGGATAGGAGAAGGTGATGCCCAGATTGGTAATATTGTCATAGGTAGCAGCATCGTCGAGACCTCCTCCCAAACGCGAACGGTTGAGCATGAGAAGCGACATGTCGAGCAATCCGTCGGGCGACATGCGCCACACAATCGAATCGATGTTGCCGTTGTATTTCACCGCAAAGACGGCCGTGTCGCCATCGAGGCGGACTTGCGTACTCTTCACCGAAGCGACCATGCCCACGGGAGCAGGGCCGTTGGAGAGCGAGATGTGATGACCGTCGCTCACTACCTGGGTGATGTATCCGGTCGTGGTGTCGAAGGTCACCTCCACACCCGCCGCGGCGAGCTTCACCGTATTGCCGTTTTTCTCACAAGCAGCCTTGTCCGAAGCGGGTGCCTCGTCGCGGTGACGTGTCCAGTAATCGCCGGCATAACCGATGGGCCAAGTGCGGGTCACCATCTCGCTGCCATCGGGGTGATATGCCACGATTTCGAGCAAGTCGGCATCGAAGAAATTTGCCGGCAATGTCATCGTGGCGATACCCCGTTCACCGGGACAGAGGGAGGGCAACTGCACCTCTCCCTCGCCCACAAGGGTCTGCTCACCTTTGCCTCCCGCCAAGGGCGAAGCGATGGTATAGAGCTTATAGGTCATGCGACAAGAGTCGAGTGTCGTATAGAGGTATTCGTTGGTGACAAAGAAACGGCCGTTGAACGAAGGGGTCACAAAGAAACGTTCGACCTGTATCGGCGCCCAAATATCGCGCACGGTGTAATAGCTGCCCTCTTTCTCCCGATAAGGGCCAAGAATGCCGTCGGGAGCATTGAATCCGTCGGAATCGAGAATTCCCCCCATGTCGGAACGTTTCACCGCATTGTCGCAGAAGTCCCACATGAAGCCGCCCACAAAGAGGGGGTGAGCCTTGTAGTTGTTCCAGAAATCTTCGAGGCCGGCACCGTGACCCTGGTCATACTGTCCGTGCATGAACTCGGTAGGCATGAAGAGTTTGTAGCCATAGGTAAAGCGGGCGATGCCGGTCAGGTAAGCTGGATAGTGGTGGGTATCGAGCTCGTCGAAGTCGGCCCAAGGGTGAATGACATGACGTTTCTGCGGGTCATATTTGGCAAAGAGCGGGTCGAGTTTCTTGTTCCAACCGCCTTCGTTGCCGTTGCTCCAAATGATGATACAAGGGTGGTTGACATCGCGGGTCACCATCTCGGGGAGCAGGCGCGAACCCACCTGCGTATCGTAGGAATTTTGCCAACCGGCCAACTCATCGATGAAGAAAACGCCCAGCGAATCGCACACATCAAGGAAATGCTCATCGGGCGGATAGTGACAACGTATGGCGTTCATGTTCATCTCCTTGATGAGACGCACATCGTCGAGGCTGATCTGCTTGTTGGTCGTGCGACCGCCATCGGGCCAGAAAGAGTGCCGGTTGATGCCTTTGAGCATGACCTTCACCCCATTGACGTAGAGGCCGTCCTTGGCCCGGAAGTCGACCGTGCGGAAGCCGATGCGCTGGTCATAGCGATGCAACACCGTCCCGTCGGCGCCGCGCAAATTGACCGAGAGGAGATAAAGTTGGGGTTGCTCGGGATTCCAGGGTTGCACGCCCGACCATTCGCCCGAGAGCGTAACCAGGCTGTCGCCGGCGGCCACACGCCCTTGCAACTTGCCGTAAAGCACCTCACCGGTGGCTACCGACGAGAGGGTGGCGTCGAGCGTGCAGGCCGTGTCGATGCCCGAGAGGAAGACTTGCGCGTCGATAGAGCCGTCGGCTCGCGCATCGACCGCCAAGCGGTCGATGTGTTGCACGGGTTTGATTTCGAGATAGACGGGACGGTAAATGCCGCCGAAAAGCCACCAGTCGGCCCTGCGCTCGGCATTGTTGACCGACCTGTTTTCGGAGTGCTTCCACACCGTCACTTCAAGGACATTCTTTTTCCCGAAGGAGACAAAATCGGTGATGTCATAGGAGAAACGGTAGAATCCGCCTTGGTGTTTGGGGCCGACCACCTGACCGTTGACCGAGACTTCGGTATCGGTCATCACGCCATCAAAAACGATGGAGACCTGTTGTCCGCGGGCAGAAGCGGGAAGGGTGAACGTGTGGCGATAGATGCCCTGCTCCATACTGGGATTTTTCAGCCGTTTCACCAAGCCGCTGTTGCGGTCCTTGTCCTTGTACCAACGACCGTAGGTATATTCGCCGAAACCCTGCAATTCCCATTGCGAAGGGACTTCGATTTTTTTCCATTTCCCGCTGTTGCGGCCTTCGGTACAATAGAAATCCCATTTCACCGTTTGGCCGAAACCGGTACCTGAGAGGTAAATCTTACGGGTTTCCTGCGCACTCGTCCACGAGGGGAGGGCGATGCAGAATGCAATGAATAGGTTGATAAACAGTTTTCTTTTCATGATATACAGCGTTCATTAATCTTCTCGGCGGCGTCTCATAGAGAACACATCGAATGCCAAAGATAGTTTTTTTCTCTCAAATCTCCTATCTTCCTTGTGCAGGATAAGAGGCGGATTCCCGCAAAAGAGCCCTCCCCCCCCTCTTTTTTGGGGGAGGGAGAGTGGAGAGGGACTATTTCAGGAACTTTTTCAGTTTGCAGCCTTTGAGCTGGTCGATTTGTTGAGCCACCACCTCGGCATTGATGCGGGCGCCCTTTTCCGAGGTATGGGTCCAGTCGGCATCGGTAAAGCAGGATTTGACAGCCTCCTGCCCCATCTCATCATAGATATCCGAAATCAGGGTATTGAGGTCGATGCAAGGGACGTTCTCTTCACGGGCCACCTCACGAGCCCACTCGGCATGAGCGTCGTCGCGCATGACTTTCCCGTCTTTCCAACGATTGCGGGGTATGAGCGT
Organism: uncultured Porphyromonadaceae bacterium; assembly: GCA_900542765.1. Lineage (GTDB taxonomy): Bacteria > Bacteroidota > Bacteroidia > Bacteroidales > UBA11471 > Caccoplasma > Caccoplasma merdavium. The sequence goes on from UQOX01000019.1 coordinate 31,680, forward strand.
GCACAGAATGGGATTGGCACCCTTGGCTTTGGCTTCACGCACATAACGGCGCAAATAGGCGCCATAGGTTACCACCGTCTCTTTTACGCCGGTGGCCTCGACGATGCCGGTGGTGTCTTCATCGCCCACACCTTTGAGCGACGCACGGGGACGGTTCCCGGTGAAGATGTCGCCGCCATCGTTGTGGCCGAACTGTATGAGGACGTAATCGCCCTTGCCCAACGAATCGGCCACTGCGCTCCAACGGCCTTCGGTAATGAATGTGCGGCTGCTGCGGCCACCGATGGCACGATTGCGCACCTCGGCCTTGTCGGCATCGAAATATTCGCCCACGAAGCTACCCCAGCCCCATTGGCCGCGGTCGCCTCTCCCCTGCCCGTTCTTCACGGTCGAGTCGCCAATCACATAAACGAGCGTTTTTTTATTTTTCTTCTCTTTCCGGGCATAGGCTTCGGTTGCGCCAAAAGATTGTAACAAGACAAAAACGCCCAGGAGGAATGCTATTTTTTTCATAATTCATGAGGTAATTACATAAAAAGGATATCTGCACAACAGGTATCCTTTTTATAATAAGAAAGTTTTAATACTTCATTATGCGGGTGGCATGTGTCAGGTTACCAGTGGTAACGATACAACTGTATGCACCGGCCGGCAACTGGTCGAGACCTCTTATCTCGGCGATACCACTCGACGCAGCCACATCGCGGCTGTAAACAAGGGTACCCGAGAGGTTGTAAATCTCGACTTTCACCGTCATGGCATTTTGAGGAACGATAATCGAGAATGCTTCTTTGAAGGGGTTGGGATAAACGGTCAACTCCTCGGCGTTCTCCTCTTGTTCAACTTCCTCGATAGCCGTCACGCCATGCTCATATTTTGCCTTGATTTCAATCTCGGTAAGAGCATCGTTGTAAAGCGTGAATTCATCGATAGAACCGATAAACGGCGCATCGAAATTGATGTTCACATTGCCGATAACCAAGGCTTCTTCGCCCGAGATGGCTCCGGTCTTGTCTTCGCCCGAAGCGAAGAGTTCGCCGTCGATATAGAGGCGGAGTTGTGCATTCTCCACGTCGCGCACGGCCACTACATGGTGCCAGTTGCCATCGAAATAGGAGGTTGCCGAGCCTTCGGCCAGAGATTTCGTCACGTCGTCATCGACGCCGAAATAGAGGCGTCCGTTCTTGTATTCGAGGCCGAACCATGAGCCGGTGTTACCGGCGATTTCCGACGAGTGGCTGCCCTTGTGGAGCAGATAACGGCTTTGCGAACTGTTACCCGCAGTCGACTTGAACCAAAGTTCATACGAGAACGGTGCGCTTTCAAATTCTATGGCCTCATAAGAGGGCACAATCATGCCATCAGTTGCGTTGGCTGCCGAGAATGCAATACCGCCGCCGATTTTGCCTTCACCCCACACCGGGACATAAGAGCCGTAGGGGGTGGCATCGTTGGCAATAATTTCTTCATCGGAGGGAGCATTCACCGCCGTAGAGCCGGAGGTCTCATCGAAAGCGAAGTAGGCCACTTTGGTGCGGACAGGCTCCCGTCCGGAAGTGAAACTCCATACCGAACCTTCGGTGCGGCCCAAATTATTGCTGGCATCGACACGCCAATAATAGGTGGTGTTCTGCTCCAAAGTCATCGTGTACGATTTAGCCTTGACGGTCGTTATGGAATCCAAATTATCGGGTGATGTTCCAATATAAATGTGATAAGAAGGACGTCCCGATGTGGCATTGGAGAAACGCAAGGTCGTGGTCATATACTCCTCGATGGTAGAGCCGTCGGCGGGATAGGGGTCGGTCGACATATCGGGAGCTCCGGGGGCACTCGGGGTGGTAAATTCAATGTCGGCGGGCAGAGATTCCATTTCGGAGGTGAAAGTGATAAAACGAGCCGTGTAGGTCGATTTCGAAGAGAGGCCATCGATTTGGAAAGAACCCACAGTCACATCGTCGAGGGTATCGACAGGCGTGAACGCCGATTCGCCCTCCTTCATCAGTTCGACACGGATTTTGGCACCGTCGGCTTTCTCGTGGCAGGCAAAGATGATGGTGACTTGTGCCGTGTCGAGTGCACTCAATGCCAAGTCGACCGGATACTTCAAGAACGTGCGGTCGGCAACAGGTATGTTGTTGATGTAATTCTCGATATTGAGGTAACCGTTTTCTGCATAAGCCACGGCATCGGAAGCATCATTGGGATTGAGTCCGTTGGCCGTTTCCCAAGCATCGGGCATACCGTCATTGTCTGAATCCAGCGGTTTCACGGCATTGTAGAAGTGCCCTACATTATTTTTCAACGCCAAAGCACCTTCACTGCCTATCGTTGCGCCTTTGGTTCCAAATGAGCACAACTCATCGATGACATAGGCATCGACTTCATCACGGTCGGGCAAAGAGGCTCCCACGCTATCGATGACCCATTGGAGGGCTTCATCGGCAGTCGGGAACATCGAAGCTATGACGGGGTGTTCTCTGCCGTCGGTAGGATATTCGGCACTCTGCTGGAACTCTTCGAACGTAGCATAAGGAATACCGCCGAAATCATCGTCGGCCATATCACGGCCGTTAACAACACCATCTCTATTTCCATCGGTTTTGTTGGCCTTGTGATAAACAGCCGTGAGGTCATTACCCCGTCCCACGCCGGTGCCATTGCTGTTCGGACCCTGAATGAAATAGTTGGCTTGTATATCGGCCCAAATGCGACCTTCGGAATCGCCACCGAGGTTATAACCGCCACCGCTGCCCCAGTTATACACCACATTGTTGATGTACTGGTTGAGACCTTTTACCTTGTGGTTACGGGTTGCATTATCGGCATAAAAATTGCGATAGAGCGTCACACCGCCCACTTCATTGGTCGGTTGGCACAAGCCACCGGCCGAGTGAGGTTGGAGACCCTGGCTCATTATGGTTTTCTGTATGGTGATGTTTCCCACACCGCCGCCTTTACCATCGGAGTTGATGGAGAAAGTCTCGTCTTTTCCCCAAGAAATCGAACAATGGTCAAAAATCATGTTCGAACCGTTGGCAATACCGGCAGCATCTTTTCCACCGTCGCCACTCGTGCCCATACGGATACGCAGGTGACGGACAATGATATCATTTGCTCCTGAAAATGAGACGCCGTTACCATAGATGACCACGCCGTTACCGGGAGCCGTCTGGCCAGCAATGGTGAGGTTTTTGGAAAAGACAAGGCGTTCATTGATTCTTATGATACCCGACACATCGAAAACGATAACACGGTTGGGCTGACTGATAGCATCGCGGAAAGAACCAGATCCGGAATCATTCAAGTTGGTTACATGGTAAACCGTCGGATTCGACCCGGCACGGGCACCACGCGCAAAACGGCCGTAGCCTTCGGCACCGGGGAAAGCGACCAGCCCGTCGGCTGCCGCTCCGCCCACCAAGGCAAAAGCCATGCAGATAGATAGTAAAACTCTTTTCATGTGCATATAAATATTTAAGACTTATAACATTATCGACCGATAAAAGCAGGCCACTGCAAAAAGCTCAATATAACCCGTAATGGCAAAAAATATCGTGAGATGAAATATAAATATGCACGTTTAAGCGATATTTTTCATGACACATCAGTAGATTATAAGGCAATAGATGTTACAAATAAACAAAATATTGAGCGCCCATAAGCTGCATATATTGGCAGTAAAACTATTTCTATTGATTTTATCGGGCTATCTTTTACAGCAAAAAACGAGATTGGTCTAAGTTGCGGCCACAATGTAGGAATGCCGCAATCACAAGATGTTCAACATGATATATTTCCAAAAGAGAAGCAGAAGATTTCAATGGGCACTTGATAAGAAGATTCCTTTTCCGCTCCTCTTAAAGGAGGCGGATACAGAAAAAAAGGGCACCGCAATGGGTGCCCTTTTTCAATTATGAATCTGAATCAGATTATTTTACAATCAGTTTCTGAGTATAAGCCTTGTCGGCAGTGGTAACACGCACATAGTAGATACCGGCTTGGAGGTCCGAAATATCGAGCGTAAGGGTCGACTCAGCAGTTGCTACCGATTTCACGAGTTGAGCAGCCGAATTGTAAACAGCTACCTGGGCCATTTCACCGGCAGCCACAGCCACGGTTACGTTACCATCAACAGCGGGGTTGGGATATACCTGGAGGTTGCTGTTGTCGGCATCAACGCTTTCGATAGCGTCGGGCTCAGCGCTACCAGCACCGGCAGTCAATACTTCGGCAACCAACATATATTGAGGTGCCGCAACCTGTGTTTCAACCACTACACCGCTCTCAGCATCATATTCATACTGATATTCACCGGGGATTTGTACCGATCTCAAGCTGAACGTAGCGTCGCCGAAACCATCGGTAGAGAGTTCAAAGTAATTGGTGAGGTCAACACCGTCAACGAAGCTAACAAGTGAATCGGCTTTGAGGAGAACCATCGTATCACCGGCAGCCAACGACCATTCATCACGCGGAGAGAGCTTGATGTTGATTTTGGCATCCGTTCCACCTTCGGTGTCGGAGTAAAGACGTACCTGGTTTTGAACAAATACTTCATCGTGTTTGTCTTTGTTGATGATTTCGAACTCAATCGAAGCACCGTTGTAAAGAAGAAGGTTGGCAGCAGAACCGGCTTTTCTCTCTTGTACAGCAGCAGTAGGAGTTTTTTCGGCATAACCCACCAAGGCATAAGTACCGTCGATAGACAATGTACCAATGGCATCGCTACCGGGTTGCATCGTACCATAGAGGGCGGTGTGACCACCAATCGTTCCATAACCACCGATCGTACCGGTAGGACGACAAGTCACAACATTATTGGTCGAAAGTTTGTGTTGGCCGGTGGCAGTAGCAGTATCAAGCGAGTTGTTGAAGAGCATACGACCCTCCCAAACCTCAACACCTTGGAAGAATTGGTTTTCGTTAGAAGTAACATAGTAGGTTCCCGTTCCTTGTTTGAAGAGAGCTACACCACATTCTCTCCAAGGATAGTAAGGAGCTTCGCTACCTTTGGGCATGGCAGTGAACGTACCATCGAGGTGACCATCGGCATTGTCGCTACCAAAGATGATAGCCAACTGGGGGTTAGAATCTTTATAGTAACCCACTACGGTACCCTCTTTTTCAACATTGAGGCTCTTCACTTTCAGCAAAGTGATGTTCGAACCAGCATCGTTTCCGGCTGAACCCACAGCAAGACCTCCGTTGTCGTGGATCGTCAGGTCGATATCGCACCAGTCATAAACCAAGCTATCCAAGAGTACAGGATTGTTTCTCGAAACATTATACAGCAACGAGTCGCCACTCGTACGGTCATAATATTGAGAGGTAGCGCCTTTACCCTTGGCCGAGTGTGTAGCCAAAATAACTCCATGGAAAGCAGCCCCGTTATCAGCAAAATCAGGATCTTGGTATACATGGATGTCACCGGTAAAGTCGCCAAAATAGGTTGGCTCGGTCTCACCTTTGCTTCCACCGCCAAGGAAAGCACGGTCACCGCGCGAATAGAAGTTGAGCGTACCGGCGCCGCTGACGGTCTTGCAAGAATCGGCCGTAAACATCGAATAGCGCGACATGTATACATTCATCGTCGAACCTTCGGGAATCACGAGGTCGGCGGTCAGTTTTTTATATGTACCGCTGTTGTTCGTTCCCAAGTCGATGGCGCCTTCACCTTCGACGGTCACCGTCGGTCCAAAAAGTCTCGACCCGGCCGAAGCATCGGAATAACGAGCCACGCGACCCTTCTCTTTCACAATCGTTCCGCCGGGGAGGTTGTTGATAACATCGGTGTAAAGGACACCGCCGTTGCTTTTCACCAAAGTGGCGCCTTCGGTTCCTTCAAATGTTACCGACTCATCGGCAGGCAACAGATTGATGGTCAAAGCCTCACTATTCTCAGCACGGATACCACCAATAGGTTTAAGCTGGCTCACGGTCAACTTGGGCGACGTGGTTGCCCATTCTTCCAGAACATCTTCGCCCAATCCACCGAGAGCTTCGTCATTGAACAATGCAACACTTCCGTCGGCAAAGCCTTTGGCCTGGTCATCAATACTTCCTGTCTCTTCTACCCATGTCTGGAATGTGAAATTCCACGGGAAAACAGCGACCGTATCAACTTTGGGGTCGTTGTATGCGGCCCATTTCAAAACAGTCTGAGCGGACATACCTGCCGAAGCAAGTACTGCCGCCACTAAAAGAGTAATTTTTTTCATGATACTTTTGGTATTAGTAGTTAAGTTATCTTCCAAAATCGAGGGTTGGGAAAACTACACAGTTTTCTATCAAGCAAAGAAAAGAGTTATTTCCCCATATCGGAATAATCATTTTGATATTAATACTATTCTTTTTGACCCCAGATTCGCCATCACCTCAAATTTACGATTTTTTATCGTTTTTTCGATGTGGCAGAGTCGTGCGCGGCGCGATATTTTTCGAGTTGAATGCACCCCATGATGAATGGGCCGGTGGCTTTGGCATCGTTGTCGCGCATACGCTCATGGATATAGTAGTCGAATGAGCCGTCGCGATATTTGCTGCCGCCAAGTCCACCTACGGCACAACAGCGGGTGAGGGTCCATGTTTTGTCGGGATTCTTTTTGAGAAGTTTCTTGCGCAACCCGTCATAGGCTTTCTCGGCCACTTCGATATAGGAAGCATCGATGTAACCTTTGTTGACCGCCTTGGCATAGGCATACATGAATTGTGTCGTCACCGAGGCTTCGGGGAAGTTGCCCTCACGCTCGATTTGGTCGAGCACCTGATACCAAAGCCCGTCCTTGTCCTGATACTCGGGCAATGTGACGGCAAGCCCCTTGACCATCGTGATGAGGTCGGCACGACGGGGGTGATTCTCGGGAACATAATCGAGCACATCGACCAGCGCCATAAACCACCAGCCCATGCTGCGGCCCCAGAAGTTGGGCGAATGCCCGGTCGTGGGGTCGGCCCAACGCTGGTTGCGGCTCTCGTCGTAGGCGTGGAAATAGAGCCCCGTGCGGTTGTCGAAGGTGCGACGGGCGCAGATGAGGAACTGCTTCACCGCGTCATCGATGAGCTCGGGCCTGTCAAAGGTGGCTCCGTAACGGGCCAGGAAGGGAGATGCCATATAGAGGCCGTCGAGCCATATCTGGAAGGGATAGATGAGTTTATGCCAAAAAGCTCCTTCATGGGTGCGGGGCTGGCGGGCCAACTGACGCACCAGCACGTCCATGGCTTTTTTGTATTTGGGGTCACCGGTTTCGGCATAGACGTCGAAGAGCACTTTGCCCGAATTGATAAAGTCGAGATTGTAGTCGGCCATCTCGTAGAGATGGATTTCTCCCTTGTCGTTGATGAGGGTGTCGGCCCACTCCTCCACATAGTCGTAATATTTGCGGTCGCCGGTATAATGCCACATGTCGAGCATGGCACAGCAACCCACACCTTGGGAGTAACCGAAATAGAGGCGTTTGCCATGGTCGAGTTGCCAGGCTTCGGGGAAGCGGGTCATTTCGGACTCAGCAAACTCGACCGACATTTTTTGTGCCGACAGGTTCAGGGTACAAGCAAAACAGGCAGCGACGGCCAAAGAGGTTTTCCAATTCATTGTTTTCTGTTTTTAGATATGTTACAATTTCCAGTTATCGGTGCGGAAAGGGGTGGCGGGCAAGCCTTCCCGGTTGTAGAGGTTGACGCGGAAGAACTTGTCCCAACCATATCGGACGGCCACAGGCGAGGAGACCTGCGGCGAAGAAACCTCGACCTTGTCGCCCTTGATGACGGCCCGGGCGGGATAGAAGAGGCCATCACGGCCGGCAATGACAAATCCGCGCAGGGGTTCTCCTTTGGAATCGAGACCCGAGCCGACATAATCGAACGTCAATTCGACCACCGGGCCGTTCACCTTCATGCTTTTATAGACGGGGCCCATGTAGGGCACATCAAAGCCGTAGTCGTGCGACAGCGCCCAAAAGGCAAGCCGCTCACCGGGAATGACCTTGTTGCGGGGGTGTATGTTGGTCGAGTCGCCGGCATCGGTGATGACGGCCATGCCGGTATTGGGCACCTTCTGCCACACCCGCAACTGGCCTTCACGCAGGGTGGGTGACTGCTTGCGATAGGGGGCAATCTGCACGAAATAGAAGGGAAAATCGCCTTGCTTCCACTCGGCCCGCCAATTGTGAATGAGATTGGCAAATACCATCTCATAATCGGCCGGACGGCTGTCGTTACTCTCGCCTTGATACCAAATCACCCCCTTGATGGTGTAGGGCAATATAGGGTTTATCATGGCGTTCCACAGGGTCGACATGCGCAGGTTGTCGTTGAGTCGCTTTACCTTGGCGGGGGCTTTCAGGGCGGTATCGGGGTTGGCCTCCAAGGCTGCCTTATAGACCGACATCTCGCGGGCATACCGTTCTTTCTCGGCGGGAAGATTATCGATAATCTGTTTTTGCTCAGCCCGCAAACGGTCGTAATAGTCGCCCTGCATGGCCTCTTTCCGGGTCCACGACTCGGCATGGGTACCGCCCCAGGTCGACTGTATGAGGCCGACGGGCTGATGTATGGCATTATGGATTTTGCGTCCAAAGACGAAACCTACGGCCGAGAAACGTGCCGCCGTTGCGGGCGTACACACCTCCCAAGTGCCGACACAATCGTCGAGGGGAGCATCGGGCGACAGCTGGTGCTCGACCCTGAAAAAGCGCATTTCGGGATAATCGGCATTTTGCAGTTCCTGCTTCACCGTCGACATGGCGTTTTTCCAACGGCTGGTCGTGTCGCGGTCTACAGGGAACTCCATGTTGGACTGTCCCGAACAGAGCCACACCTCGCCGATGAGCACATTCTTTATCTCTATCGTATTGCGCCCCTTGACCGTGAGCGAAACGGCTTGTGAAGAGGCAGCCGGTGTGGCTATCTCGACAAGCCAGGTACTGTCGGCGGCCGCCACGGTTTTCTGTTTCTTGCGGCTCCACGAGGGAGCGACGGTGACTTTCTCTCCGGGGGCTGCTTTTCCCCAAATACGCACTTGCGTATTTTGCTGTAAGACCATATTGTCGGAGAATATCGCGGGAAGTTTCACATCGGCCCGCGCCCCTACACAGGCAAGAAGACCGAAGCATGCAGCGAAAAGCAACGTGATTGCAGGTGTTTTCATCGGTATTTTTCCATTTTAGCGAAGCCGGAAGGAGAAAAAAACGCCTACCCCTCCCTGCTTGATACAGGGCAAAGGTAGGCATTTCCCGGTAAATATCCAACCCCGCACGGCGAACTTTCTCACGACGAGGCCGATATATCGACGGTCGCTTATTCGATTTCGAGCGTGACAATCGAATGCGCAGGCATGTTCACCTCGACAACGCCGCCCGACAGTTTGGCGCCCTTGAAGGGTTTGAGTTTGATTTTGTCGGGTTTTTCAAAGGTGTTGAGGTCGGTAATTTTCTTTGACGTAAGCACCGTGCCCGAGACCTTTGCGGCTTGTGTTCCATCGAGGACAATGTGTATTTTTCGAGCCTGGTCGACATCGACATTGGCCAACGAAACGTGTATGCGCCCCGCCTCATCGCGTGAAGCCGTGGCGCTCACCAAGGGTATCGTGCGGTCGCCGCGCACCTGGCGGGTGGGCGCCTCGATGTCCAAAGGAAGGCTGGTGGCATCTTGGTGGGGCTGATACATCTCATACACATAATAGGTGGGGGTGAGCACCATCTTGTCGCCCTGGGTGAGTATCATCGATTGCAGGACATTGACAATCTGCGCGATGTTTGTCATGCGAATGCGGTCGACATATTTATGGAAGACATTGAGCGAAAGGGCGGCCACAAAAGCGTCGCGCAACGTGTTCTGCTGGTAAAGCTGCGTGCCGGGCTCGGGTTCCCACCAAGTGCCCCACTCGTCGACCATGAGGCCGACGCGCTTCTTGGGGTCGTATTTGTCCATGATGGCGATGTGCGCCTTGATGGCATTCTCGATGTCGAGGCATTTACCTATCGTCCAGTAATAATCCTCCTCATCAAATTCCGTTGCCGAGCCTTTCTTTCCGCTCCAACCGGTCACGGTGTAATAGTGGAGCGAGAGCCCGTTCATGCGGGTACCCACGCGCTGCATCATCGTCTCGGTCCACTTCAAGTCATACTCCCCTGCCCCGCAGGCAATCTTGAAGAGCCGGTTTCCATCGTAGTTGCGGCAATAGGTCGAGTAGCGGCGATAGAGGTCGGCATAATACTCGGGACGCATGTTCCCGCCGCAACCCCAACTCTCGTTGCCCACGCCGATGAAACGCACCTTCCAGGCTTTGTCCCGGCCGTTCTCGCGGCGCAGCTTGGCCATGGGGGTATCCCCGTCGGAAGTCATGTACTCGACCCATTTGGCCATCTCCTCGACCGTGCCGCTACCGACATTGAGGCTCACATAGGGTTCGCAGCCCAGTATTTCGCAGAGGTTGAGAAACTCATGGGTACCGAAGCTGTTGTCTTCGACCAATCCGCCCCAGTTGTTGTTGCTCATCTTGGGTCGCTCGGCGCGGGGGCCGATGCCGTCCATCCAATGGTATTCATCGGCAAAGCAACCGCCCGGCCAACGAAGGTTGGGAATATGAAGGCGTTTGAGGGCTTCGAGCACGTCGGTGCGATACCCTTGCGTGTTGGGTATCTCCGAATCTTCACCGACCCACAAGCCTCCATAGATGCAGGTTCCCAGATGCTCGGCAAACTGGCCGTAGATGTGCCGGCTGATTTTTTGGGTACCTTGCGTCGTGTGCACCGTAACCGTCACGGGGTCTTGCGCCGCAAGCCCGCAGGCGCAGACCGCCAAAAACAGAGAACAAAAAAGCTTTTTCATCGTATTTTCAAATCTATTGTTTCGATACTATCGGGATAATTATCACCTGGAACGACTGCGGAGCGAGGGTGTAGCGACAGCTATTCCCCTCGACGACGGCCGTCGCGCGCTGCGGCACGACCGCTTCGGGATTTTCAAAGGTATTGACCGCATTTTTGTCATCGGACTGCATGACGACGACCGAGACCTCCGGCGAGAGTGCCTGACGCCGTTTCAGTCCCTCAAATTGCAGGACGACCTCTTGCCGACGCGAAGCCGTGTTTGCCACCTTCACGATGAGGCGCGAAGAGTCGGCATCGTACACGGCGCTGGCATAGAGACCATCGGTGCCCTTGACCGCCTCCCCGTTCTCGGTAAGACGCAACGTGTGCGTGCCCTTATAACGGGAATAGAGCTGCTGCACATAATAATTGGGGGTGAGCAGCACCCGGCTGTTGTCGAACCATATCATGTCGGGGCGCCACTGCCAAGCGTCGACATGGGCCAGCAACGGCGCATAGGTAGCCAGCCGCACCACATCGGCATTGCGCTCCACGCCGGTGAGGAAGGCCGCCTCGGAAAGGGCGGCTTCGAAATTGTTGGCGCGCGACTTGTGGTGCGAGGCATACTCGCCGGCATAGACCTTCGGCCCCTTGCGGTCGTAGCGATCATAGCGACCGGCGTTGGCATAGAACCACTCGGGCGGCTTGTAATAGTGCTCATCGACAAAATCGACTTTGAGCCGTTTCATCTCGGGCCAAAGATATTCAAACTGCTCGCCGTCGGCCGATGGACCCGAAGAGCCGACAATGAGTATCCCGGGGCAATGCTTGCGAAGAGCCTCGACAAACAGGGCTTCTCTTTTCACGAACTCCTCCCCCCACTGCTCGTTTCCGATGCCGAGATATTTCAGGCCGAAAGGCGCAGGGTGTCCCATGCGGGCCCGCAACGCACCCCACGTCGTGGTGGTATCGCCGTTGGCAAACTCCACGAGGTCGATGGCGTCCTGCACATAGGGATCCAGCTCGTCAAGCGGCACCAGCTCGCCCGACTGGTACTGGCAACCCATGCCGCAATTCAAGACAGGCAACGGCTCGGCACCGATGTCTTCGCACAGCAGGAAGTATTCATAGAATCCCAATCCGTAACTTTGGTAATAGTCGGGATAGAGACGATGGCGGAAGGTGTAATTCCAACGGTTATCGTTATACGGGCGATTTTCGACCGGGCCCACCGAATTTTTCCACTGATAGCGGCTTTCGAGTGTGGAACCCTCGACAATGCACCCGCCGGGGAAGCGGAACACGCCGGGCTTCAAATCATAAAGAGCCTGCACCAAATCGCGACGCAGGCCGTTCTCCCGACCCTCCCAGGTATCGACGGGGAAGAGCGATACATGGTCGATGTCGAGCACACCCTTCGTCTCCACCGTCAAGCGCAGGCGGGCATGGGCATCGCTCTTGCCGGCTTTCATCACCAGCGTATATTTCTGCCACTCGGGCGAGGCGACCTCCACCTTGGCCGAGGTCATGGGATTGTTGGCCGAGGTCACAAACTCCACTTTCACCCGCACCGGTTTCTCGCTTTGCAGGCGGGCATAAAAGGTGAGACGGTACTCCTTGCCCCGCACCAGGCTCATGCCATCGACAAAGCCCTCATTCTGCAATCCGGCCCGTTTATAGGAACCTTTCTCGGTAAGTCGCACATAATGCGGATTCCGATCAAAAGCGGGAACTTCGGTTTCGACCGAGACCTCGCCGAAGGGGGTCCAGCCCATGAACGGATAGTCAAACTCGAAAGAACGGTTCTTCACCAGCTCGGCATACAAGCCGCCATCGGCGCCGAAATTGATGTCTTCAAAGAAGATGCCGTACATGTCGGGATTTATCTCGGCTCCGGGCTTGACCGAAACCGTAAGGGTGCGCTGGGCCGACAGTGGGAACGCCACAGCCGCCAACAGCAAGGCATAAGTCTTTTTTATCTTCATCGCGGTATGAAATTGTAGGAAGTGTGTTTCAAGGGGAAAAAGATGAGCCTATCTGTCCTGCTGCGACGCATAACGGAGCAGCGTATCGACGAGCGACGCCGGCACTTTCAGCACGGCACCGTGTGCTGCCCCCGACGGCATGCGCAACTTTTGCGGCGCCTCTTGCCAGTGCACGAAGTCGCGGGTCGTCATGGCACTATACCGGTGTTTGCGGTAATTGTCCATGTAACAGATGTAGGAGCCGTCGGGCAACTCGATAAAAGTCGGGCCTTCGACCCAAGCCGGGGTAAAGGGCTTGCCGGTAAGCGGGACATAAGGGCCGGCCGCCTGCTTCGATGTGGCGACAAGCAGGTATTTGTGAGGTTCGGGCAATTCGCGTTCGTCCTTGTATATCATGTAATAGGTGTCGCCGATGTGCTGCACCGTAGCGTCGATGACATTGTAACCGTAGTCGAGGAACGGACGGGCCGGCTCGAACGTCTCGAAGTCGCGCGTCGAGGTATAATACATGCGGTTGTCGTATTTCTTTCCCTCCTCGACGCGCCACTGCCCGTCGACCTTTATGGTACTGGCCCAAAAGATGAGGTAGCGGTCGTTCTCTTCGTCATAGAGCATCTCGGGCGCCCAGCAGTTACGGGGCTCATAACCGGCACTCTGCATGACATACAACAGGCGGGGTTCGCTCCAATGTATGAGGTCGGGCGAAGAGGCATATCCTATGTGAGGCGCCTCCCAGTTGGTCGTCCACACGCAATGCCAAATACCTTTTTTGTCCTGCAACAAGAAAGGGTCACGCAGGCGGGGGGCGTCACTCGCCGTGTCGGGTTGTAAAAAGCCTAGCGGGGCGCCTATGGTGTTCCACACATAACCGTCGGCACTCCACGCATAGTGCATGCCGTGACGATTGGCATCTTTATTGGTAAAATAGGAAAAGAGATAGAGCGAGTCGGGTTGCCGGCTTACTTCCTGAGCCTGCGCAAAACCGCTCACGGTAAACAAACAGAGTATAAAACTCCAAAGAATGACGGGTCTTTTCATGGTACTTATTAAGTGTAATCTATACACCGCAACACAAATTTAGGAACTTAGGCGTAATAATCCAAATTATTCGCCGCCTATATTCCGCGACCGGCAGAAAAAAAATCGGCAGGGAAAAGATTCTCTGTCGATTTTCAAGGCTCCGCCGGGAAAAGAGACGGGACTTCACTCCGCTGATTTCAGGCCAATGACAACGCAGCTATTTCTTCATCTTGTCGGGCAAGCAGCGCAAAATCGCTTCGGCCCAGAAACGTCCCAACTCCTTGGCTCCGGTCTTGTTGGGGTGCAGATAGAACGTCCCGGCCTGACCCGACTCGGGAATGAGGTGCGTCAAATGATGTTCCTTGAAATAGTCAAAGGCCAAAGTGTCGCCGAGGAAAACTTGCCCGGGGCATTTTTGGGCATAGTTCTCGACCAACTTGTCGAGCATGGGCGAATAAGATTGCAGGCGTTTGAGCCCCTCGGCCAGGTAGGTCGACGAGTTGTAGGTATTGGGGCTGTACCAGGTGGGACGCTGCAATACGACCAACGCCTTGGGATAACGCGCGAGCAAAGCATCGATGATGGCCTGCATATTGGTATAGTAAGAGACCGGGTGCACCGGAGCCCCGAGCGGGCCGCGCACGGCACTGTCGTTGGTACCCAGCATCATCGAGAACAACAGCACGCCTTTCTTGGCCGCCAGCTCGTCGGCCGCCGCCAGCACTTTGGGAAATTCGGTATCGGTCACCGGCAGGAAATTGAGGGTCGTGCGGCCGCTTCGCCCACAGTTGCGGAACTCAACCGTCCCCTTGACCTGCTCTTGCAAGAAGAGGGCGGCCTGTGCAGGGGGAGCCTCGGTCTTGGCATCTTTGAGTTGAACACCTTGTGTAATACTGTTCCCGATAAAGACGACATGCAGGTCCTGCGCCCCGGCATAGCACATCGACAGGCAAAGGCAGATTAGAAACAAAATACGTTTTTTCATGATTTATCTCGGTTTAATTCGATCATTACTTGCTTTTCAATCGCAGATTGGCGGTTTCCAAGCCCTTTCCCGAAACCGTCAGGGTGATTTCGCCCGGCTGCTCGTGCGTGCGCACGATAACGACCAACTGGCCGTTGAACAGCTTCATGGTCGGGAGATGGAACAACTCGGTCGACGTGGCATCTCCGTTGCAGGCGGCACGGTACTCCCCGGCTCCGGAAACCTCAAAATTCAAGGCATTGTCGGCCAAGGGGCAAGGATTACCCGCCTCATCGACGGCCTGCACCGTAACGAAGGCCAGGTCTTTGCCATTGGCCGTCAACTCGGTGCGGTCGGGAGTCAACACCAAATGATGGGGACGCCCCGCCGTGCGCATCTCTTTCTCGGCCACGGCATTTCCCTTCTCATCATAGGCGACGACCTTCACCACGCCCGGTTCATACACCACCTCGTTCCAACGCAAGCGGTAACGGTCATAGGGTTGCGAAGGGTCTTTGGTGCGACGCCCCTGCGACTTGCCATTGACAAACAGTTCGGCCGACGGGTAACTGGTATAGCAATAAACGGGCGTAACCTCGCCTTCGCGTCCCTCCCAGTTCCAGTGCGGGAGGAGATGCAGCGTGGGCGACAGGGTGTTCCAACGGCTGCGGTAGAGGTAATAACGATCCTTGGGCAGACCGGCCAGGTCGCAAATGCCGAAATAGGAACTGCGCGATGGCCACACATCGTCATAGGGAGTGGGCTCGCCCAGGTAATCGAATCCCGTCCAGACAAACTCGCCGATGACCCAAGGCTTGTCGTCCTGGAAAGCCCAGTCGTCGTCGGGCAGATTCGACCAGGGGCAGGCACCCAAATCATACGAGCAGCATTGCGCATCGTCATACATGGCTCCCTTGGTCGGTTCGACAGGGAACTTGTAAATACCGCGCGAACTGATGGTCGAGGCGGTCTCCGAACCCAAAATCATGCGCTGCGGCATCTGCTTGTAACTATCGACATAGCGATGCAGGCGATAGTTGAGGCCGGGAATGTCGAGCACGGCGGCAAACTGATTTTTCATGGCATGGTCGGGACGGTCCATTCCCACGGTGACAGGCCGGGTGGGGTCTTCGCGGTGACAGATGTCCTGCAAGAACTTGGCCACCTTGCCCCCGCCGGCACGGCTCTGCTCGTTCACCTCGTTTCCGATGCTCCACATCACGATGGAAGGGTGGTTGCGGTGGCAGCGTATCAGATTGACCAAATCTTTCTCGGCCCACTCGTCAAAGAAAAGATTGTAACCGTTCTTGCACTTGGCAATGGCCCACTCGTCGAACGACTCGGCCATGACCATGAGGCCCACCTCGTCGCACAACTCCATCTGCCACGGTGCCGGTATGTTATGAGCCGTGCGAATGGCATCGCAACCCATCTCCTTCATGATGAGCAACTGTCGGCGCAACGCGGCCTTGTTGACCGCCGCCCCCAGCGGGCCGAGGTCATGGTGCAGGCACACGCCCTTGAACTTGCGAGGCACTCCGTTGAGGAGGAATCCCTTTTCGGGCGAAAATTCAATCGTACGCACGCCGAAGCGCGTCGTATATTCATCGAGCAGCTCCCCATATTCTTTGACCGACACCACCGCCGTATAAAGCTCGGGCGACTCGGGCGACCACAACCGGGGATTTTGCAGGGTCAGCCGGGCGGTCGTGGTACCGTCGAAAAAGAGTTCCTGTGCCTCGGCTCGGGCCACCGGGTTGCCCGTGGCGTCGTAAATGACCGTCGATATGTCGAGGTCATGCCCCTCGGTATTTTCTATCTCGGCATCGACCTGCACCAAAGCATTCTCGGCCGTAACGACAGGGGTGGTAACGCGCGTGCCCCACATGCGCACAGCCACGTCGCCCGTGAGAATCAACCTTACGGGACGGTAAAGGCCGGCTCCGGGATACCAACGCGAGCTCTCGGGTCGATTTTCGAGCCGCACGGCCAAGGTATTATTCCCGTCACGAAGGTAGGGTGTCACATCGATATAGAATGGCGTATAACCATAGGCCCACCGTCCGGCCTCCTGCCCGTTGACATACACGCAGGGTCGGCTCATCGCCCCATCGAAAAGCAAAAGCGCCCGACGCCCTTGCGGCACGGTAAAGGTGGTGCGGTACCAACCCACGCCGATATAGGGCAAAGCTCCCGTGCGACCGGTCTTTTCGGTGGGGACGGTCTCTCCGTTCTGCTCGATGGCCACGACCTGCTTGTCGATATTCTTATCGAACGGCCCGTAAATGGCCCAATCGTGCGGGACTTCGACCCTCTCCCACCGGCTGTCGTCGAAAGCCGGCTCGGCCGCGCCCGCCACATCGCCTCGGGTAAAGCGCCAGTTTTTTTCTAAATAGATTTCCTGTCGGGGTTGGGCAACCACGGCCAACGCCAAGAAAAGGAAAGGTAAAAAAAGCGTTCGTTTCATCGGTTATGTTGTTTTATTTGTTTTCGGGCACAATTCCATACCGGGCTCCGGCCCGGGTGGCAAACGTATAGAGATAATAATCGCCGTCGCGACGCACCAAGACCTTTGCGCCTTTGACCGACAAGGGTTGAGCCGACCGCAACGTGCAGGTCTCCCCCACCAGCGAACGGAGTGTTCCCTTGACCACCCGGCCATCGTGCCAGGAGAACGAGACATCGAATCCGCCCCGGGCTCTCAGGCCGCGCACCTCGCCTTGCGGCCATGCGGCCGGGCAAGCCGGCAAGAGGTGTATTTCACCCATGTGGCTCTGCAACAGCATTTCGGCCAGGCCGGCCGTGGCGCCAAAGTTCCCATCGATTTGGAAAGGCGGGTGCGCATCGAAAAGGTTGGGATAAGTTCCACCACCCTTGTTGGGTGTGCCGGGCCCCACCGCCCGCATGATGTCGCGCACCATCTTGTAGGCATGGTCGCCATCGAGCAGACGGGCCCAGAAATTGATTTTCCACGCCTTGCTCCACCCGGTACCGCCATCGCCCCGCAATTCGAGCGTGCGGCGGCACGCCTCTGCATAACGCGGCGTGTGCAGGGGAGAAATCTGCCGTCCGGGATAAAGGCCGTAGAGATGAGAGACATGCCGGTGATGCGGGTCGACCTCTTCATACTCTTCCTGCCATTCCAGGAGCTGCCCCCGGCTGCCGATGCGCAAGGGGTAGAGCCGGTCACGAACCGCCACAAGGGTGTCGCGGAACGCCGCATCAGTGTCCAAACGGGTCGACACTTCGATAAGGTTGGTAAAAAGGTCCCAAATAATCGACATGTCCATCGTCGACCCCATTGTCACCGAATGTTTTTCACCGTTAAGGCGGTAATCGTTCTCGGGCGAAGTCGAGGGGACCGTGAGGAAACAGCCGTCTCTCTCGACCAGCCAGTCGAGACAGAAACGAGCCGCCCCCTTCATCGTGGGATAAACTTTTTCGCGCAAGAATTTTTCGTCGCGCGTAAAGGCATAATGCTCATAGAGATGACGGCACAGCCAGTTGCCGCCCATATACCAGTTGGCCCACTTGGGGTCGCCCGTCTTGTCGCCTACGGCGTTGCTCAACGCCCAAATGTCGGAATTTTGATGCGCCACCCAACCGTCGCAACCGTAATATTCGGCCGCCGTCACAGCACCCGAGCGGGAAAGGGCGGAGACAATCCAGTCGAGAAGCGGGGTGTGCATCTCGGGGAGGGAGGTGACCTCGGCCGGCCAATAATTCATTTCGGTATTGATGTTGATGGTGTAGTTCGAACTCCACGGGGCTTGCAGATGTGGATTCCAAATGCCTTGGAGATTGGCCGGGAGCCCTCCTTCTCGGGAAGAGGAAATCAAGAGGTAGCGGCCATATTGGAAATAAAGGGTTTCGAGTTCGGGGTCGGTCGTCCCCCCGGCATAGGCAAGCAGTCGGCGGTTGGTAGGCAGAGCCTTCAACGAGTCGGCCGTCTCGCCCAAAGAGAGGAAGAAGCGGTCGAAATAGGTGCGATAATCATCGACATGACGACTTTTCAACGATTTATAAGAGCGAGCCGAGGCTCCGTGCAAAGGGTGCTCGGCCAAAGCCTTTTCGTCGCGACCCTCGCTGTCGGGGTATTTGTCATAGCCGTTAAAACTGGTGGCGGCCGAGAGCAAAACAACCACCTCGGTCGCCCTGTCGACCGATATGCCCCCGGCGTCGGACGATACCGTGCCATCGGCGGCCTGCACCTTCATGCAGGTGCGGAAACGCATACCGGTATGCCCCTCCACTTCATAGGCAACCGGCTCACGGCCGGCGACCTGATAATAGTTGGGGTCGAGCCGCGCCGGGGCGCAACCGTGCATGACCAACTCATCTGCCGCCGGAGTCTCCACCCGGCAACGCAACTGCGAGGAAAACGAGAGACGAAGCGTAAGGGCATTCTTGCGCGATGCCGAAAGACGAATCACCAAAACGCTATCGGGAGCCGAGACAAAGAGTTCCCGTTCATAGGTGACACCGGCCACGGTGAAACGGGTAGCGGCAAGCGCCCGCGAAATATCGAGCTCGCGATAATAGTCGGTCGGTGCCGAACGCGGCAGCGACATCAGATAGGAAATGTGCAAATCGCCCAAAGGAAGATAGCTTTCGCTATAAGGGCCTTGTAATTGGCGGCACAACTGCTCGGCTTTCGACAAATCGCCCGAGAAAACCGCCTCGCGCACAGCCGGCAAACAGGCACGGGCATCGGCATGGGAGCCCGTCTCGCGAGGAAGTCCCGACCAGAGCGACGACTCATTGAGTTGAATCAGCTCATCGCTCACCCCGCCAAACACCATCGCACCAAGTCGGCCATTTCCCAACGGCAAGGCTTCGACCCACTCCTCGGCCGGCTTGTCATACCATAACTTCAACGGCTCCTGCGACCGGGCAGGCAAGGCACAGGCAAGGACGGCCACAATGCATGCAAAGCTGCATCGGGGAATGGATAAAATGCCTCTTCCGACAGAAGGGAAAAACGGGGAACAGCAGTTCATGGTCGGCGACTATATGACGAAACAAGAATAAAGATAGCGAAAGGCGAGAGCAGAAACAAACAAGGAAACGAAGTTTTCGGGTTTGATTATGCCGAGCCGCATCCTATCTTCCCGCCTCAAAGATAATAAAAGGAGGGCTCAGAAAAAAAACTTGCCCGATTTTTTCTGCCGGTGCAACATTCTCTTTTTATTTTTTATAAAGTATAATGAATAAAGGATAAGCGCCAAAACAGGAGACAGGACCTACCAAACACAATCACGGATATTTGGTATATACCTCCACTCGAAATTTCATACCGTCGACTTCTTCGTCAAAGCGGATAATGACGTCATGCTCATCAAAAGAGATTCTGGTCAATGTCGGGAATAAATCCCCTGACAAGAAAGCTGAGGGAGCTCCAAAGCCATTTTCCACCTTGGCAACACTCCTGCAAAAGAGAAGAAATTCACTTCATCAAATAAAAACCTGCAAAAAACTTTTGTCGGTTCGGCAAAAAGCATTACTTTTGTACCCGCAAATGACTCCGTAGCTCAGCTGGTAGAGCAAATGACTCTTAATCATTGGGTCGAGGGTTCGAGCCCCTCCGGGGTCACAGAAAAGGGAAGATTTTCGTCTTCCCTTTTTTTGTAACTCAGATGATCATGGCAAAATTTGGACTGACGCCACTTGCCACAATTCCGGTATCGGTATAAGAAATAAAACATCGGAAAATTTCTTTCTCACTGGTTCTATAAAAACTCCGAAAAGACGGTCGACAATGCTCCGCTTTTTACCGACTGAACAAGGAAGTTCCCGAACAATGCCTTTTTGTTTTTCAATTACGAATTTTTTACTGTATATTTCTAAAAATTTTTAAGATATTCTTTTACCGTATCAATAAATTTTATATATTAGCCACCATACGTCATTTCCGTTCGATGCGGATGGAAAGGAAAAAATGTTTTACAATGGTTTCACTCTGCATTCAAAGAGTGTTTCCGCCATAGAAAAGCACTGCCATCAAACCTCAATATTGTTGTCTTCAAATATTTAAACACTCTAATATTATTCAATTATGAAAACATTTGCAATTACACCATTACCGTTGATTGTGACGTTTTTGCTTTTGTCACTAAGCAGCATGACCGCAGCTTCTCGCTCATCCGCGGCTCCCGACGACACGACAGTAGTGGAACAAACTTTCCGGCTCAACGTCTCCTTTAACGATGAGGGCGGACGCGTCATCATGGGCGATTCCACCCTCCTGCCGGGGAACTTCTCCG
>UQOX01000020.1 GCA_900542765.1 uncultured Porphyromonadaceae bacterium
AAACGAAGTTTTCAAGTGCAAGCTATGCCGAGCCGACTCCTATCTTATCCAAAGATAGTGAAAGGCGAGCGCAGAGCCAAACGAAAACGAAGTTTTCAAGTGCAAGCTATGCCGAGCCGACTCCTATCTTATCCAAAGAGAAAGAAAAAGAGCGAACTGACAGAAAGAAACACGAAACATATCACAGACTGCATAACATTATAAATAACAATACTTTATGTATATCTTTTTCTTATCATAAGCTATTCATGTCACAATACAGACGGCGCTCGGTCGCACCTGTTTTCGTACAACACCATTCTGTCTACTTTTTCGATGCTGCCATGATTCAGAGCGCAAGAGAAAAAGCTTTTCATTGCATCTGTTCGCATATCTGTATCGGTGTATTAGTTTGGTAATACACTGCAAAGATATATATTTTCGTTTATTCTGCAATAAGAGGGGGAGTTATTTTGCCGACAATATTCCGTTGCACAATATATATCTTCTTATTACTTCATCATTTATCTCCTTTTATGCTGTTCTATAAATGGCGTCACTACCCTGCTACATACAATCCCAGCCGATATTCTCTACGTCCCAGCCCGGCACATCAGCCCTCAGGCCGGCAACAGAAGCAAGGCGTTTCGATGGCATTATCATAGCAGAAGCGGCTTATTCGCTCCATAAGAGACGGATAAGCCGCCGGGTATGATATTACACTATTAAAACCGGAATCGGAGAGTCTGGCATCCTCCCCCCTTTTTTCACCGCCGATTTTTCAATCTGAATTTTAGTGACAGGTTACGCTGCCGCCCACCCATCCCCGACAGATTCATTCCACCGACAACCATTTCGAGGCTTCGGCTTGCGAAAAACCTCGCTGCCGGCAATAGGCCTCTTTCTGCTCCTCACCGATGCGGTTGACGGCAAAATAGCGAGAGTCGGGATGGGCAATCATCAACCCCGCCACCGACGCCGAGGGTTGCATAGCTCCGTTTTCGGTGAGTGCGATACCGGCCTTGGAGAGGTCTATGAGGCGGTCTATATCGAAAATGAGCGACTGGTCGGGCAACGAGGGGTAGCCCACAGCCGGACGTATTCCCCTACCGGCGAGAGGCTGTGACAGGGAGAGCGGCGCTTCGTCGGGAGCATATCCCCAGAGTTGCGTTCTTACCCTATAATGGAACAACTCGGCAGCCGCCTCGGCCAGGCGGTCGGCAAGAGCTTGCAGCAACAGGGATTGGTAGTTGTCGCCCTGCTCTCGCAGAGCGACGGCCCGCTGCTCAATGGCACGACCGGCAGTTACGGCAAAAACGCCTATATAATCGGTGCGGCAACTCTCTGCGGGCATCACAAAGTCGCTCAGGGCGTAATATGCCGCGTCGGGGCGAGGCTTGCGCTCTTGTTGTCTGAGGCAGGGCATCGTCACGACGGCACCATCCTCTGGCACGATGTTTATCTGGTTGCCCGCACTGTTGGCACGGTATAAGCCGTAACGGATGGCTATGCTGTGGTTTGCCTCGCGCTGCAAAAGGTCGAGCATCTCGCAGGCATCGTCATAGAGACGGATGGCCTCTATTCCCTTGTCGCGCCTTTCTGTCGGCAATGAGGCTACCCAAGCCTCGCGAGAGGTATTGTCGGGGGCTATATGGGCTACCTCGGCCAGCGAGGCATCTATCTTCCACACAGCCATAAAGCTCTTCCAGTTTATATACGGCCGAGCCTCTCCCACCGTTATCGCATCATACGATGCCGCACCCGTATGCCGGGGTGTCACAGGATGGTATGCAGCCCAGTCGGCCACGAAACGGGCGTTATCGGCCTCGGTCCAAGAGAGTAAGGCCGGAGCGGCAGCCTCCCGGCACAACGCCTGCCGGCGGCTCTGCAACTCGTCGCTGAATATCTTCCGCCCGGCGGCATCGGCCAAACGGGCTGCAATGAGCGGATTCTGCGAAGCGTCGCGGGTATGTATGACAAGACCCGAGTAGCATGGCGCTATGCGCGTGGCGGTGTGCAATTCTGACGTGGTGGCGCCTCCTATGAAAAGCGGCATATCCAACCCGGCGCGTTCCATCTCGGCAGCGACATGGCACATTTCGTCGAGCGAAGGGGTTATCAGCCCGCTCAACCCTACAAAATCGACCTTCTCTTCACACGCCCGACGCACGATGACATCGGCAGGAACCATCACGCCCAAGTCTATCACCTCGTAGTTGTTGCAAGCCAGCACCACGGCGGCGATGTTCTTGCCTATATCGTGTACATCGCCCTTGACGGTCGCGAGAAGGAATTTCCCCTTCGACACCCTGCCCGACGATATGTTTTCCTGCTCGATATAGGGTTGCAAGAAGGCCACGGCCTGTTTCATCGTGCGGGCCGATTTCACGACTTGCGGCAGGAACATCTTTCCTTCGCCGAAGAGCGCCCCCACACGGTTCATCGCCTGCATCAGGGGCCCGTCGATAATCTCTATGGCGCGATGCTGCGAGAGCAGTTCCTGTAAAGTAGCGTCGAGATGCTCATCGCGCCCCCTCACAACAGCATCGGCCAGACGGGCGGCCGGGTCGGCTATCAGTTGCGGCTGCTGCGGCTCGGCTGCACTACCGGCGGCCATATCTTTGAGCCGGGCTGCCGCCTCTATCAGGCGTTCGGTCGCATCGGGGCGGCGATTCAGTACCACATCTTCTATCACGACAAGCAGGTCGGCCGGAATATCATTGTAGACGACCGTCGAGGCCGGATTGACAATACCCATATCCATACCGGCCGCAATGGCATGATAGAGCATAACGGCGTGCATGGCTTCGCGGATGTAGTTGTTGCCCCTGAGGGCAAACGACAGGTTGCTGATACCGCCGCTCACATGCGCTCCGGGCAGATTACGACGTATCCACTGCGCAGCCCGTATAAAATCTACGGCATAGTTGCGGTGCGTCTCTATACCGGTGGCGATGGCCAGTATATTGGGGTCGAAGATAATATCTTCGGGCGATATACCCGCCTCTTGCGTGAGCAGTCGGTAGGCCCGGCCGCATACCTCTATGCGGCGCTCATACGTGTCGGCCTGCCCTTGCTCATCGAAAGCCATCACCACGACGGCCGCACCCAACCGCTTTATTTCGCGGGCATGGGAGAGGAAAATCTCCTCGCCCTCTTTGAGGCTGATAGAGTTTACCACGGGCTTGCCCTGAATGGCTTTCAGGCCGGCGGTTATCACCTCCCACTTCGACGAGTCTATCATGACGGGGATACGGCATATATCGGGCTCTGAGGCTATGAGCCTGAGAAAAGTTTCCATCTCGGAGCGGGCATCGAGCATGGCATCGTCCATGTTGATGTCCAACACCTGTGCACCGGCCTCTACCTGCTGCCGCGCAACAGATAGCGCCTCGGCATAATTTTTCTCCCGAATCAGACGCAGGAACTTGCGCGAACCTGCCACATTGCATCGCTCGCCGATATTGATGAAGTTGCTGTCGGGCGTCACCTCCAACGTTTCGAGGCCGGCCAGTCGCAGGTGGCGCGACGGTTTCGCCGGGATGCGCGGCATTGCCCGGCCGGCAGCCTGCCGCAGGAGAGTTATGTGCTCGGGCGTCGTGCCGCAACAACCGCCCACGATATTGACCAGGCGCTCGTCGAAGTAGGATTGCATGGCGGCCACCATCTCGGCAGCCGTCTCGTCGTATCCGCCCTGCCGGTTGGGAAGACCGGCATTGGGATAGGCACTCACATAACACGGCGCCATACGCGAGAGCTCGCGCAAATGAGAGAGCATCTCGTGCGCGCCGAACGAACAGTTGAGCCCTATCGAGAACAAGTCGGCATGGCTTACCGAGGCCATAAAGGCATCGAGCGTCTGTCCCGAGAGGAGACGGCCGCTTTCGGTGAGTGTAACCGACAACATGACTGGCACACGGCGGCAACACTGCGCCATAGCCTCCTCGGCCGCATAAAGGGCGGCTTTGGCATTGAGCGTATCAAAAACAGTCTCCAAGAGCAACACATCTACCCCACCCTCTATGAGCGAGCTCATCTGCTCGGTATAGGCCGCGACAAGCGTATCGAAGTCGAGGTCGCGGAATGCCGGGTCATCGACACGGGGCGACATGGAACAGGTCTTTCCGGTAGGTCCTACCGACCCTGCCACAAAACGGGGTTGCCCGGGGGCCGAATAGTTGTCGGCTGCACGACGCGCTATCTGGGCTGCCGCACGGTTTATCTCTCCGACATGACTTTCCAGCCCATACTCTGCCAACGATATGGCATTGGCATTGAACGTGTTTGTCTCTATCATATCGGCACCGGCTGCCAAATATGCTTCGTGAATCTCGGCTATCACTTGCGGGGCGGTAAGGCTCAGCACATCGTTACAACCTCGCAACTCTCTTTTACTGTCGGCAAAACGATTGCCTCGAAAATCTTTCTCTTCAAGGGCACGGCGCTGTATCATCGTACCCATAGCGCCATCCAGTATCAGCACACGGCGGCTCAATATATCGTTGAGTTGCTCTTTTATGGTCATTCTTCTTTTTCGTCAGTTAAGGTATCGTGACGGGGCGTGGCCCGTCGTACTATTTTATCGGGATTCTTGGCTATAAAGTCTTTCCAGTTATTGCTGCCCTTATGAGCCGTAACGGGACGCGAGGTCTCGTAATAGTGGCACAACGCGGCCGCCAGGCCGTCGGTAGCATCCAGTTGCGGCAACATATTCTCTTGCGGTATGTGCAAGATGCGGCGCAGCATCTCGGCCACTTGCTCTTTCGAGGCCTGCCCGTTGCCCGTAATGGTCATTTTTATCTTCAAGGGGGCATACTCGCATATAGGGATATCCCGCGAGAGTGCGGCCGCCATAGCGACCCCTTGCGCCCTGCCCAATTTGAGCATCGACTGCACATTCTTTCCGAAGAAGGGAGCCTCTATCGCCATCTCGTCGGGCAAATATTGCGCGATAAGCCCCGACACTCGCTCATATATGCGGCGCAGCCGCAGGTAGTGACTATCGAAACGATTCAGTTCTATCACTCCCATTGCCACCAGCGAGGGTGTGCCGGCATAGACGCGCAACACGCCGTATCCCATGATGTGAGTACCCGGGTCTATGCCGATAATGATGCGCTCGGCATTTGTACGCTGAGGAACAGATATACGTTCGGTCATGAAATACGAGATTATACTTCGATATGCTCCATGATGGTAGAGAAACCTACGACACGCCGGCCGAACTTATCGCGCAGCTCCTGGCTCAACGCGTCGCCGTGTGCCGAGTACCAACGCGACAAATCTTCGAGACGGGCAACGAAAAATTGCAATGCAACATTCTCACCCTTCTCTTTCTCATCCACGATGATACGGGCAAGCCGTGGCTCGCTCAATGCTCCATGACGCACGGTTACGGGAATATACACGTCGCGCAACCACGCGACGAAATCATTGTAGCACTCTCTATCGATATGGAAAGTCGTATTATAAATAAACATAAGCCCTATATTTTGGCAATTTCCCTGTTGTTGCAAGAACGGCTACAAAGTTAATTCAATAAAAAGGAAGAAGCAAACAATGGGAGAGGCTGTGTTGCCTTTTTTCCAAGACTTCACCTCGATACGGGAACGACACACACTCCCGACAAGAATCATGTAATTGGGGTATATTTTTCTGTTATAAGATTATGCGGGGAAAGAGTATATAGCCCTATCTTTGTAATAAAAGAACGCTATAATCTATTGACAATGAAACGTGTAATAAATGCCGTAATGGCCGTAGCCTTGGCCGCCGGAGCCGTAGCCTTGGCACAAACCCTACCACAACAGACTCAACCGGAGGAAAAAGCCCTCTCACCAGACGGCAACCAATATGTGACCTACGAAAGCCGTACAGGCAATGAGTCGATAGTCTACTTCACTCGCGACCTCAGCGCCGAAGGTCTTATCAAAGCCTACGAACAGGTGTGCGCCGACATGACCGGGAGCGTAGGCGTGAAACTGCACACGGGCGAACCCAACGGGCCTAACATCATCCCGCGGGAATGGGTAAAAGAGCTGATTGAAAATGAGTTGCCCGATGCCCACATCATAGAGACCAACACCTACTACAAGGGCGACCGCTACACTACCGAACAACACCGACAGACCCTGCAAATAAACGGCTGGACTTTTTGCCCTGTCGATATCATCGACGAAGAAGATACCCTCACACTGCCCGTAAAGGGAGGAAAATGGTTCGACAAGATGTCGGTAGGCAGCCACTTGACCCGTTACAACTCGCTGCTGACGCTCACCCACTTCAAAGGGCACACACAGGGCGGATTTGGCGGCAGCAACAAAAACATAGGCATCGGCTGTGCCGACGGGCGCATAGGCAAGGCATGGATACATACCACCCCGGGACAAGACAACCAATGGGATATTGCCAAAGAGGAGTTTATGGAACGCATGACGGAATCGACAAAATCGGTGATAGACTATTTCGGCAAACATGTAACGTATATCAACGTCATGCGCAACATGTCTGTTTCGTGCGATTGCGAAGGCATACATGCCGCACCCGTAGTAACTCCTAACGTGGGCATACTCTCGTCGACCGATATTCTTGCCATAGACCAGGCGTGCATAGACCTCGTATATGCCATGACCGAGGCCGAACATCATGACCTGGTAGAACGCATAGAAACGCGACACGGACTGCGCCAGCTCTCATACATGAAAGAGCTCGGCATGGGTAACGACCGGTATGTGCTTATCGACCTGGACAACGGCGGAAAACGTATTACCGCTGCCGAGGCCGTGAAAGGGCTGAAACCTTTCGTACAAGAGTAAAATCGCATCGCACCGCTATCCTCACAGATAACCTGCCGTGCAATACGGCGCGATAGCGATTCTCGCATTTCACGCTGCGCAACACCTCTCTTGTACGAAATAAAGTGCGGCCAGATATTATCGGCTGCACTTTCAAGAGACAAAACGGCAGCTCGGGAAGACAGATAAACAACTCGCCATCAGCATATTGCATAAAAACCAGGAAGAGCTACACAACAGCACCCATAAAATAACAATAAAAAAATCGCATATTTTGTTGCACAAATGGCAAAAAGCAATTACCTTTGCAGCACCAAAAAAGCTATGGGGTATTAGCTCATCTGGCTAGAGCGCAACACTGGCAGTGTTGAGGTGAGCGGTTCGAGTCCGCTATACTCCACTTCAAAAAAGGGTCATGCACTTGCATGACCCTTTTTTGTGTCCTGTCGTGAACGGTGTTCTGCTCAATCATCTCTTTTTTCCCTTGAAACGCAAAGCACATTCGGCATGGGCGATTGGCCGAATTGTTGTCGTTTTGTTCTCCGATTTTAGCAGGTAGCCATGAATTGCCGGGTGGCATTGTCGCACCGATGAAAGATGGATATATACGAGAAAAGCCGAGCGCATTTGGCTCGGCTTTTCATCTTGATGCGAGGGCGATATGGTTATTTGACCGCCAGTGTGGCTTTTTTCTTGCGATATGCCACGATGAGGTTCCATGCGATGATGAGGGCGAATAGGCCGAATCCGCACCATGCGATGGTCTCGGTCGTTTTGATTGATGTCGGGTGGAACGTCATGACCACTTCATGGGTGCCGGCGGGGACATAAATGGCTCTCAATACATAATCGGCGCGAGCGATTGCGGTCTCGATGCCGTCCACGGAGGCTTTCCAGCCGTGGGGATAGAATATCTCCGAGAAGACGACTACGCCGCCTTGTCGGGAAGTGACGGTGTAGTGGAGCTCTTCGGGGTGATATGAGGTGAGTTTCACTTGTGCGGTGCTGTCGGGCACGACGTTTTTGCCTTCAAAGACCGAGGCGAATCGTTCATCGACGACGGCGGTTTTCTCCGGGTCGAAGTGGTCGAGAGCCGACATCTCTTCGTTGGCGTTCTTCACCCATTTGATTTCATCGACAAACCAACCGTTGCCCAAAGCCTCGGGATTGGGTATGGCTTGCGGCTGACGGTTTTCGCCGGGAATAATGTAATATTTGGCATTCAGCATGTTGAGTACCTCTTCATTGCCCGTGCTTATCTGCCGTTCGATAAGTTCTTGGTAACGGCCCAGTTTGGCGGCATGGTATCCGCCGATGGATTTGTGGTAGAATGAGGTGGCTCCGTCGTTGAATGTGTTGGTGGTCAGGTTGAAGACTCGGTAGTGCGGGTCTTTATCCTGCAAAATAGCTCGGTCGGCCGGGCTTTGGGGGTAGAAGGCTGCGAAGTCTTGGGTGCTGCGTTTCGGAATGAACTGTTCGCTATTGAGATAGCGCTTGTCGACCGACCACATGTCGCCGAGGCAGAGCAGAATCAAACCGATGACGAAGAGGTTCTGGTTGAGAGTCTTGCGGGCAAAGAGGTAGATGAGGAGACCCCCGATGGCGATGATGATGACCGAGCGCCAGGCGTCGCTGCTGAAAATGTGCATGCGTACCTCTTCCAATGCTCCGACGAAGACAGCGATTTGACGGTCTTGCGCAGCCTGTGGCAGGAAATTTTGACTCTCTTGTTCACTTAGAAAATTGAAGAACAGGTTGGGCGCCAAGGCAAAGAGCAGGGCGATGCCCCCGGTGAGGCCGAATGAGATATAGAGCGCCTTCTTTTTCTCTTTCAGAACAGCGGGATTCTTGACGATTTCCACCACGGCCAAGGCGGCCATCAGGGGGATTATCAACTCGGCGACGACGAGAATCGAAGATACCGAACGGAATTTGGAGTACATCGGGAAGTAGTCGGCAAAGAGGTCGGTAAACCACATCATGTTCTTTCCCCAAGAGAGAAAGACCGTGATGAGTAAAGCTCCGAGCAGGTACCATTTGAGTCGTCCCGGCAGCAGGAAGAAGGAGAGGACGAACAGGGTCATGAAAAAGGCTCCCACATAGACCGGCCCCGAGGTAAACGGCTGGTCGCCCCAATAATGGTTCTGCTGGGCGATGATTTGACGGTATTGGGCCGGTGCCGCTTGTGCCTCTTCTCTGCCGATGGGGGCCGTTGCGCCCCCTTTGACATCGGGAATGAGCAGGCTCCATGTCTCGCCTATGCCATAGCTCCACTGCGTCATGTAGTCACGGTCGAGTCCGTTGGCAGTCTGGTTGGCGGCATCGGCATCGACCAGTTCCGATTTGCCCCGCATGCTTTCCTGGCTGTATTCCCAGGTATGGTAGAGATTTGACAGGTTGACCGACACGGCCAGCAACAAAGCCGCAACACACACGCCGGTAGCCTTGGCGAAGTCGGCCAGTTTGTGCATGCGGATACTCTCGCTCAGTACCCACAGGGCATAAGCCCCCATGATGAAGCAGGAGTAGTAGGTCATCTGTATGTGGTTCGACTTGATTTGGAACATGAGGAACAGGGCCATGACCAGTCCGCCCGCCAAATACCGTTCCCGATAGATGAGAACCATGCCCGCAATGGTCGGCGGGATATAGGCCAAGGCCAGAACTTTCCAGATGTGACCGGCCATGATGATGATAAAGAAATATGACGAGAACGCATATCCGATGGCTCCCAGTATGGCGATGTCGCTTCTTGCCCCCATGACACACAGGAGAATATAGAAACCGAGCATCAGGATAAACACATACGACACCGGTGCGGGCAGGAAGAGCGAGTAGACGCGGCTCAATGCATTGATGAAAGAGCTGCTTTCATAGGAAGGGGCAATCTGATAAGTGGGCATGCCCGAGAACATGGAGTTCGTCCATCGAATGGTTTTTCCTGTCTGGGCACCGTATTCGGTGATTTCTTGGCTGGTACCTTGCCGGCTGTCATGGCCGAGGATTGTTTTGTTCTCGAAAATCTCGGGAGAGAAGTAGGCCACCGATATGGCCACAAAAACAATGATGGCATAGAGATGCGGTAAGATGGGTTTTAGAAAATGCTGATACATGGTAATCGGTATTTTTTTTGAGAAAATAGCATATTTGGAGCCAAAGATAACGAAAAAAGGGAAGTGCACCAACCTTGCGCTTCCTTTTGCCGGTCGTGCCGCCAAAAATCTTGCTTTTTGTGAACCGTTTCTTGCGCAGCGTGACAGTTCTATTGTCGGCTCATCTCCCGGTGGGGGATATACCGCTTTTTTACGATGGTATGGGTGCTCTTTTCTGCCCAGGGAATGCCCCGCTCAGTTCTCGACGTGACTGTTCCTGCGCAAAAGGTTTATTGTTCTTGCTGGGCTTTGACGCGGTCACGTTTGTTTTTCTTCCACAGTTGCCACGAGTTGATGATGTTTTGCCACACGACATAGGAGGCCGGGCCTATCGAGGCGATGGGGTGGACATAGGTGAGGGCCATCCAAATGGCAAGGACGGTGTTTTTCTGCCCGAGAGCCTGTCCGCCGGCGATGCGGTCGTTGTAACGTTGTCCGATAACCTTCCCCAGTAGAAATTGGGCCGAGCAGGCTACCAGGGAGAAGAGCGCGATAAGAATCTCTTCTCTGACATTTTCGCTTCCCTGGTCGATGATAAAGGCGGCCGTGCGTCCCATGACAATGGTGAGCGAGATGGCCCACAGGTAGAACGAGAGGCTTTGGCTTTTACTCAGTGTGTAGTGGACGCTTGGCAACAGATACCGTAAGAGTATGGCTGTTATGAAGGGGAATATGAGGAGCGGAATCATCTGTCGGCAGATGGTGAAAAACGACTGCATAAAAGGTATGTCGGTGTGTATGCCGATAAATGAGAAAATAAAAGGGGAGAGAAATGCTACGGTCATGTTGCTCAGCAGGCTGTATGTGGCAAGTGTCGTGAGGCTGCCGCCGAGCATGAATGTGATGACGGCTGCCGCTGTTGCCGTGGGGGCAAGAATGCATATCAAAGTGCCTTCGGCCACGAGCGGGTCGATGAGTAACAGCACGCCATACACGGCGAGGCTGCCAAAAATTTGTATGGCGATGAGCCACCAATGCAGCCTTTCTATGCGTAATTCCCGCAGGGAGATGCGGCAGTAGGGCACCAGCAGCATGGCAAAAATGAGAACCTGGGTGAGATGTGGAAGCTTCTCGTTGAGGATTGTGATGGGTCGATATAGAACGGCGCCGAGTATCATGGCCACCGGGAGCATATACATTTTCAGGCGTTGCAACATGGTGTGCTTTCTTGGAAGTATATATTATATAATGTGGGGGTATTACAATGCAGTCAGGGTATGTCGATGTATTTGTGGGTTTGGAGGCTGAGCGACCAAACCGGGTGATCGAGGATATATTGCACGACCTCGGCGGTGTTGCGGCAGGAACAGGGTTGCAGGTAACGGTGCGTGGTGTCGAAGGCGAGCCAGGGCTCGACCGCTTCACCGGTGAAAACGATTTTCAATTCATCGGCGTGGTCGAGAGCCACGGTTGGTGTTTTGGGGCTCAGGGTAATCCAGTCGATGCCGGCCGGTAGTGCACGGGTGCCGTTTGTCTCGATGTGTATGAGGTATCCGTTGCGATGTAACAGGTCGATGAGGTCGCTGTCGATTTGCAGGGACGGTTCACCGCCGGTGAGGCATACGCGGCGAGCCGGGAATTTTTTTATGGTCTCAATGATGGCCTCGTCGCTCATTTCGGTGTAGGTGTGGTGCGCGGTGTCGCAGAAGCCGCATTGCAGGTTGCACCCCGAAAACCGGATAAAAATGATGGGTGTCCCACTCCAAAAACCTTCTCCCTGCAATGAGTAGAATATTTCGTTAATCCGCCTCATAGCAAGCTATGTTGTTTTCCGATTCCTGCACTTCGACCTTGTAGCAGCCGGGCACTTGCTCGCAAATCCATCGGGCGATATTTTCGGCCGTGGGGTTGGACGGGAGAATGTCGTTGAGATTCTTGTGGTCGAGTTTTTCTTTGACGAGGTGTTTTATTACCGAGAAATCGATGACCATGCCGTCGCTGTTCAACTCATGAGCCCGGCAATATACGGTAATAATCCAATTGTGGCCGTGCAGATTCTCGCATTTGCTTTCGTAGGAGAGTCGCAGTTGGTGCGAGGCACTTATTTCGAGGCGTTTTCTGACGTAATACATGTTATTGAATTTGCCTGCAAAGATAGTGAAAGGCGAGGGCAATGACAAAGCGAAAACAAAGTTTTCGGATTTTAACCCCTCCTGCCTTCTGCAAAGATGCGCAAGGACGAGTGCAAAAAAAACGCACTTGTCTGTGGCTTTTGTCCGGGACGTCTCCTGCTTTCGGCATAAAGTGAGAATCCCTTCCGATTTCAATTATGGAAATCGTTGCCCGACTTTTGTTTTTATTAGATACAAAATGCTTGAAATAGTTTTGAATTGCTTTCTTTTTGTCTTATTATATGATGAATCATATGGTATCTATTTGCATGAAAAATTAAAGAAAAGTTGTGCCGGTGTACCTGTTTTTGCTTTTTGTATATCATATATCCATTCTTGCCTGGGGCTTGATTTGGGGTGTTTTTGTATACTTTTTCTCGCATGAAAGTTTTTGTTATTATAAATTGTTATAATAACAACATGATTATGTTTATATTTATAATAAAATATGGCATATATATTATTAAATGAAACCATTATGAATTTGCCATATATTTGTCTTGATGAAATTTTTATATTAATGGCATAATGACTATTTTTGCAGAAAATAATTAGCAAAAAGATATTTTTATATACCTATTGCTTTCTTTAAGACAGAAAATATGGAATTTACCAAAATGCACGGAGCCGGAAACGATTATGTATATGTCGATTGTACGAGACACCCCCTTTCCTGTCCCGAACAATGGGCCAAAAGCATTAGTGACCGTCATTTTGGCGTTGGATCCGATGGCTTGGTGTTGATTCTGCCGTCGGCGGTGGCCGATTTCCGTATGCGCATGTTCAATGCCGATGGTTCCGAAGCACAAATGTGCGGTAATGCGTCACGTTGTGTGGGTAAATATGTATATGACAACGGTCTTACCGACAAAACCGAAATCTCACTCGAAACCAAAGCCGGAATCAAAAAGCTGAGCCTTGCAATTTCCGACGGGAAAGTTTCGTCGGTATGTGTCGATATGGGGGAGCCGGTGTTGGACCCTTGTCGCATTCCTGTCGCCTTGTCAGCAAAAGATGCTGTTGCGGTGCCCATCGAACTCTGTGGGACGACCTACACGATGACTTGTGTCTCGATGGGAAATCCGCATGCAGTTATTTTTGTCCCCAGTTTGGACGCAATTGATGTCCATGCCTTGGGGCCGGTTGCAGAGTGTCACCCGCTTTTCCCCGAACGCTGTAATATCGAGTTTGCCGAGGTCTTGTCGCCCGAGAGAATTGCCATGCGAGTGTGGGAACGGGGAGCCGGAGAGACCCTGGCTTGTGGAACCGGGGCATGTGCCACGCTGGTTGCGGCTGTTTTGAATCGTCTCACAAGAAGGAAAGCCCGTCTCGAATTGTTGGGCGGGAATCTCGATATAGAGTGGGGTGACGACCACCATGTCTACATGACCGGTGGGGCGGTGACCGTTTTCAAAGGAGAGTGGTTGTTGTGAATCGAATCCCTTTAAGATAGGCAATAGAAAAAGGGGTAAAAAAGATTATGGCATTAGTAAACGAACAATTTTTAAAACTTCCCGAGAGTTACCTCTTCACCGAGATTGCACGCAAGGTCAATGCCTTCAAACTGGTGCACCCCGAAGCCCGCATCATACGACTGGGTATAGGCGATGTGACCCGTCCGCTTCCGCCCACCGTCATTGCCGCTTTGCACAAGGCCGTAGATGAGATGGCTCATGTCGAGACGTTCCGTGGGTATGGCCCCGAGCAAGGTTATCGTTTTCTCATCGATGCCATTATCAAGAACGATTATGAGTCGAGAGGAGTGCGTCTCAGTCCCTCGGAGGTATTCATCAGCGATGGTGCCAAGAGCGATACGGGAAATATTGGTGACATACTGAGCAAAGACAATCGTGTGGCCATTACCGACCCGGTTTATCCGGTTTACGTCGATACCAATGTCATGGGTTGCCGGGCCGGCGATTTGCTGCCCGACGGCAGATGGAGTGACATAGCATACATTCCCTGTTGCGCCGAGAATAATTTCGTCCCTGCACTGCCGACGGAAAAACCCGACATCATCTACCTCTGTTACCCCAACAATCCTACGGGAACCGCACTCACCAAAAGCGAATTGAAGAAATGGGTCGATTATGCGCTGAAAAACGATGTGCTTATTCTTTTCGATGCGGCATACGAGGCATTTATAACCGACAAAGATGTGCCCCACAGCATTTACGAAATCAGAGGCGCCAAACAGGTCGCCATCGAGTTCCGCAGTTTTTCCAAAACAGCCGGGTTTACCGGGTTGCGATGTGGATATACCGTCATACCCCGGGAGTTGAATGCCTACCGCTTCAATGGCGAACGTGTCGACCTGAATCGCCTGTGGAACCGGCGTCAGAGCACGAAGTTCAATGGTACGGCCTACATCGTGCAACGGGCGGCCGAGGCGATTTACACCCCGCAAGGGCAGAAAGAGATACGCGAGAATATCGCCTATTATATGGATAATGCCCGCATTATTCGGGAAGGACTCTCTTCGCTGGGGCTCGACGTGTATGGCGGCGTGAATGCCCCCTACATTTGGTTGAAAACACCGGGCGGAACCGACTCGTGGAAATTTTTCGACCGACTATTGTTTGAGTGTCACATCGTGGGAACTCCCGGCGTAGGATTCGGCCCCGGTGGTGAAGGTTATCTGAGGCTCACCGCATTTGGCGATAAAGAAGAGGTAAAAGAGGCCGTGGAACGAATTAAAAAATGGAAAATATAGACCGATTTAATTATTAAGGAAAAGACACCCGATTTTATTGTAAACCTTAAAAAAGATTGTTATGGGAAAAGCAAATGTCTATTTATCGGCATCGAGAAAACAGAACCCCCTCGCGCGGGGGACAGGTCGAAGCAAAACAGGCAGAAGAGAATTTTAGAAAGGCTCTCTGCCGGGATAGGTTTTCAGAGAAAAAAATAGGATTACAAGAAACACAAAAAAAAGATTGGTTATGAATGCGAAAGCAATATCGGTAGCGATGGCTTTTGTCATTGCATCGACAACCGTAAACACTCGATCCGAGGAATTATCGATTGATAAAGAAAAAGATTTCTCCGTTACCATAGGAGCCGATGTCGTCAGTTCGTATGTCTGGCGTGGTTCATTTCTCGACGGAGCGTCGGTACAGCCGGCTATTTCGCTCGACGTTGCCGGATTTTCCGTGGGTATGTGGGGCAGTACCTCCTTCACCTCGTTTGCCGATTGGCGCAACTCCTACAAAGAGCTCGACCTCTACGTCAGCTATGGCATCAAAGGATTCTCGGTTACACTGACCGACTATTTCTGCGCTACGGAAAACGATATGTATTTCCGGGGCTGGGGCGATGTCCATATATTGGAGGGTACCGTAGGATATGATTTCTCCGAGTGTTGCAACTTCCCTCTTTCGGTAGCCTGGAATACCAACTTCGTCAACGATGACGACTATTCCACCTATATCCATCTAGGTTATGATTTTGCCGTCAAGAAGGTCGACCTGAGCGCCGGCATAGGTGTTACACCCTGGAAAGGCGTATATGCTTCGGACTTCAACGTAACCGACATATCATTGCGCGCTACGAGGGCATTCTCATTGAAAAACTTTGAACCCTCCATCTGGGTCGAAGGCGTTTTTGCACCGGCAGCCAATGATGCATTCCTGGTCGTGGGATTTTCGTTCTGACAAGATGAACAAACCTTTAAAAATTTAAGACAATGAAAAAAATAGAAGCAATTATACGCAAGAGCAAGTTTGACGATGTGAAAGACGCATTGCTCGAAGCCGACATCGAATGGTTTTCTTACTATGATGTGCGTGGTGTAGGCAAATCGCGTCAGGCACGCATCTATCGCGGGGTAATGTACGATACCAGTTCCATCGAACGCACCATGATTTCGTTGGTTGTCCGAGATAAGAACGTAGAGAAGACCGTGCAGGCCATCATGAAAGCCGCACACACCGGTGAGATAGGCGACGGCCGCATATTTGTCATGCCCATCGACGATGCCATACGCATTCGCACGGCCGAGCGCGGCGACATAGCGCTCTATAATGCCGAGCAGGAAGAGTAGGGGGCTCCCGCCTCTTCACCATTGGATTGTCGTGACATGAGGTTCACGATGAGACAGAGAAACCATATTCAAAATTTTCAAAAAGCATATCTTATGGATAAATATATAAAAAGCCTGATGCGATTGTTTATGATCGTGGCAATACTGGGCATCTCGGGAATATTTTCCGATGTAGTCGCCCAAGAACCGATGGCCGAAGTTGCGGCCGAAACCCTTGTCGACACTCCCACGCTCGATAGTGGAAATACGGCCTGGATAATGGTGGCAACCATTCTTGTGTTGTTGATGAGCATTCCCGGCATTGCTCTTTTTTACGGCGGTCTTGTACGCCAGAAAAACGTGTTGAGCGTGATCATGCAGACCCTTTTTATTGTCGGTGTCGTTTCGATTTTGTGGGTGGCTTTCGGGTATAGCTGGGCCTTCGGAACCGGTTTTATGGAGTCGGGCAACCCGTTGAAAGCCGTGATTGGAGGTTTCGACAAAGTCTTCCTGCGAGGCATAACCTTGGATACCCTCACCGTAGGGAACATTCCCGAATTGACCTTTGTCATGTTCCAATGTATGTTTGCCATCATCACACCCGCCCTTATCTTGGGCGCATTTGCCGAGCGCATCAAGTTCTCGGGCTACACCCTCTTCATCATCTTGTGGGTGATTATAGCCTATTTCCCCATGGCTCACTGGGTGTGGGGCGGTGGTTTCCTGCAACAAATGGGAGCCATTGATTTCGCCGGAGGAACGGTGGTACACATCAACGCCGGTATCTCGGCACTGGTCATGGCCATCATGCTGGGTAAACGCGAAGATTATCGCATCGGTCACCCTATCACGCCCCACAATATTACGTTTGTTTTTATGGGAACGTCGTTCCTGTGGCTGGGGTGGTTCGGATTCAATGCCGGTAGTGGTCTCGCCGCAGACGGATTGGCCGCCAACGCCTTCCTGGTAACCCATGTAGCCACGGCTGTTGCCGCCGTCACCTGGTTGGTTATCGATTGGCTTTGCAACAAGAAACCCACCACGGTCGGTGCGTGCACCGGTGCTGTGGCCGGATTGGTGGCCATTACACCGGCTGCCGGCACGGTCGATTTGCTGGGTGCCTTCTTTATCGGTCTCATTACACCCATTGTCTGCTTCTTTATGGTAGCCGTGGTAAAACCGAAATTCAAATACGATGACGCTCTCGATGCTTTTGGCGTACATGGTGTCGGAGGTATTGTAGGGTCGATTCTTACCGGTGTTTTTGCGACACGTTATGTTACCGGTGAAGACGGAGTACAAGGTGCATTATATGGAGACTGGCATCAGTTGTGGGTACAAGTTTTTGCCACAGTGGTGTCGATGGTGTTCAGTGCCGTGGTAACCTTCATCTTGTATAAGATAGTCGACAAGACGGTTGGTATCCGAGCCGACAGACGGGTCGAAGACGAGGGTCTCGACATTTACGAACACGGAGAGTCGGCCTACAACTAATCTCATATATCTCGTCGGCAGGAGTGAGGCTCCTGCGGGAAATCTCGCTCCTGCCATCGTATTACAAAAACAAACTTATCTCTAAACAATATAGTAAAAATGAGTACATTAAGATTTCAAGTCCTTGATGAAGCTTTTAAACGAAAAGCTGTTGTTCTTGATGCGGAAGACAAACGCCCGTCGGAATTTTTCGGTGAACATGTGTTTGGCCGTGCAGCCATGGCCAAATACCTCTCCAAGAGAACCTACAATGCCATCATCGATGCCATCGACAACGGAACGCCCCTGAGCCGTGAGTATGCCGACGGTGTGGCCACCGGCATGAAACAGTGGGCCATGGAGCAGGGGGCCACCCACTATACCCACTGGTTCCAACCTCTTACCGGCGGTACGGCCGAGAAGCACGATGCCTT
The DNA here is from genome assembly GCA_900542765.1 of uncultured Porphyromonadaceae bacterium. Classification (GTDB taxonomy): domain Bacteria; phylum Bacteroidota; class Bacteroidia; order Bacteroidales; family UBA11471; genus Caccoplasma; species Caccoplasma merdavium. The sequence continues at coordinate 17,965 of UQOX01000020.1, forward strand.
TATCGAATTTGACAAAGGGGCCGTCATCGAAGAGTTTTCCGGGAAAATTCTGATTCAGCAGGAACCCGATGCATCGAGTTTCCCCAGCGGAGGTATCCGCAACACGTTCGAGGCCCGTGGTTATTCGGCATGGGATCCCTCGTCTCCCGCTTTTGTCGTGGGTGACACTTTGTGCATTCCCACCGTATTCATCTCATATACCGGAGAAGCACTCGACTACAAGACGCCGTTGCTCAAAGCCATCTCGGCCTTGAACGAAGCCGCTGTGAAAGTGTGCCGCTTTTTCGATGAAAATGTGACGAAAGTCTTCTCTTATCTCGGCTGGGAGCAGGAATATTTCCTCGTTGATGAGGCGCTCTATGCCGCTCGTCCCGACCTGGTGTTGACCGGTCGCACCCTCATGGGCCATGACAGTGCCAAGAACCAGCAGCTCGAAGACCACTACTTCGGTTCGATACCCACACGGGTCATCTCCTTCATGTCCGACCTCGAACGCGAATGCCTGAAACTTGGCATTCCCGTCAAGACCCGTCACAATGAAGTGGCTCCCAATCAGTTTGAAGTGGCTCCCATCTTTGAGGAGACCAACTTGGCCAACGACCACAACCTCCTGCTCATGTCGGTCATGAAGAAAGTGGCCCGCCGTCACAACTTCCGTGTCTTGCTGCACGAGAAACCCTTCAAGGGCATCAACGGATCGGGCAAACACAACAACTGGTCGATGGGCACCAATACGGGTGTGAATCTGCTTGCTCCCGGAAAGAGCGGTGTGGAGAATTTGCAATTTGTAACCTTCTTGGTGAATGTGCTGATGGCGGTTTACAAGCACAATGACCTGCTCAAAGCCTCTATCTGCTCGGCTACCAATGCTCACCGTCTGGGCGCCAATGAGGCACCTCCCGCCATTGTTTCGGTCTTCCTTGGCAAGCAGATTACCGAGGTTCTCGAAAAGCTCGAAGTTGCTACGACCGACGAGGCCATCACGATGGATCCCAAGAGCGGTCTCAAAATCGGCGTGGCACATATTCCCGAGATATTCCTCGATAATACCGACCGCAACCGTACGTCGCCTTTTGCCTTCACCGGTAACCGCTTTGAGTTCCGCGCCGTCGGTTCGTCGGCCAACTGCGGTGCCGCCATGATTGTGCTCAATACGGCAGTGGCCGCCCAGCTCAATGATTTCTATGCCGAAGTGTCGAAGCTCATTGCCGCCGGTACTCAGAAAGAGAAAGCCATCTTCACCGTTATCCGTTCGCTCATCAAGGAGTGCAAGGCCATTCGTTTCGATGGCAACGGTTACAGCGATGAGTGGAAAGCCGAAGCGGCCCGCCGCGGTCTCGACTGCGAGACGAGCGTGCCTCTCAACTTCGATGCCTATCTGCGTCCGGAGAACGTGAAAATCTTCACCGACACCAAGGTGATGAGCGAGGTAGAGCTGCACTCCCGTTGCGAAGTGAAATGGGAAACATACACCAAGAAGATACAGATCGAGGCCCGTGTGCTCGGCGACCTGGCCATGAATCACATTGTGCCGGTTGCTTCGCGCTACCAGTCGATATTGCTCGACAACATTGCCAAGTTCAACTCGCTCTTCCCGGCCGACGAGGCAAAAGCTCTCGCCGCCCAGGACGTGGAGGTGGTGCGCAAAGTGTCGAAGCACATTACCACGGTGATTACCAAGGTCGATGCGATGGTCGATGCTCGCAAGGTCGCCAATAAGATTGCCAACGAACGCGAAAAGGCCATTGCATATCATGATACCGTGGTACCTTTGATGGACGAGATTCGCTATCATATCGACAAACTCGAACTTATTGTCGACAATGAAATGTGGCCTCTGCCCAAGTATCGCGAACTGTTATTTATCCGTTAATGAATACTTTTTCCGGCACTCTTTTATAAGAGTGTAAAAGACCTGACCGGCAGATCGGATTTGAGGGCATTTGTCCGATTTGCCGGCAGGTTCCTTAAAATCAAACATTCATTTTATAATTATGCAACACAGTAGAAAACCCGAAGAACAAGGATTATACAGCCCGGCTTATGAACATGATGCCTGTGGTGTAGGTCTATTGGTAAATATCCACGGGGGCAAGTCACATCAGGTCGTGGAGAATGCTTTGCAGGTGCTTGAACACATGAACCATCGCGGTGCCGAAGGTGCCGACCCCAATACGGGCGATGGAGCCGGCATCATGGTGCAGATTCCTCACGAATTTATACTCTTGCAAGGAATCCCCGTTCCCGAGAAAGGCCGTTATGGTACAGGACTCATCTTCCTGCCCAAAGAAAAAAATGCACAAGCTGCGCTTCTCGACCTGCTCGAAAGTGAAGTATTCAACTCGGGATTGCAACTCTTGGCAACCCGCGACGTCCCCGTCAACAGCGACATTCTCGGCGAAGGCTCGTCGGCCACCGAACCGGCCATCAAACAGATCTTCGTCACCTCTCCCCACGACATCGACGAGGAGGAGTTGGGGCGTCAGCTTTATGTCTTGCGCAAGAAAATCGAAGCCCGTGTTTTGAAGTCGGACATTGATTATAAAAAAGATTTCTATATAGTCTCCCTCTCCAACCGCAACATCGTTTATAAAGGAATGCTTACCTCCTTGCAGTTGCGGTATTATTATCTCGATTTGATCAATCCCTATTTTACCAGCGGCATGGCCCTGGTACATGCCCGTTTCAGTACCAATACGTTCCCGACATGGAGTTTGGCACAGCCGTTCCGTTTGTTGGGGCACAACGGTGAGATCAACACCATTCGCGGCAACCGCAAGTGGATGGAGGCTCGTGAAAGCGTACTCTTGCCCGAACTTCTCGGGGGGGACCTCAGTGTGCTCAAACCCATTGTGCAACCCGACATGAGCGACAGTGCGTCGCTCGATAACGTGCTCGAATTTTTCATGATGTCGGGTATGAGTCTGCCTCATGTCCTTTCGATGATGATACCCGAGAGTTTCAACGAGAAGAACCCCATCTCCGAAGACCTCAAAGCCTTCTATGAGTATCACAGCATACTCATGGAGCCGTGGGACGGTCCGGCTACGCTGCTCTTCTCCGACGGACGGTATGCCGGCGGTATGCTCGACCGCAACGGCTTGCGTCCGGCACGTTACCTCATTACGCAGAACGACATGATGGTCATCGCTTCCGAGGCCGGTGTGCTGGCCTTCGATGGAGCCGACATCAAGGAGAAGGGACGTCTGCAACCCGGAAAACTCCTGCTTGTCGATACCGAGAAAGGCGTTGTATATCATGACAAAGAGCTGAAAGAACAGCTGGCCGGTGCCTATCCCTATCGCGAGTGGCTCTCCAAAAACCGGGTGAAACTCGACACCATCAGTTCGGGCCGCACCGTGCGCCACGACGTGGCCGACTATCCTGCCAGCCTGCACACCTTCGGCTTTCACAAAGAAGATGTCGAGCGCATCATCGTACCCATGGCCACCGACAGCAAGGAACCCATCGCCTCGATGGGTAATGACACGCCGCTGGCTCTCTTCTCCCAGAAACCCCAGTTGTTGTTCAACTATTTCCGTCAGCAGTTTGCGCAGGTCACCAACCCGCCCATCGACCCCATACGCGAAGAGTTGGTCATGTCGCTGAGCAGCTACATCGGCGTCATCAACAAGAACCTGCTGGTGCAGTCGCCCGAGTTGTGCAAGATGGTCAACATCAAATCGCCTGTTATCACCAACACCGATGTCGACATATTGCGTAATCTCCGTTACAAAGGGTTCCGCACGATAACCCTGCCCATGACGTTCGACATTGCCACCGGGGCCGAAGGTCTCGAAAAGGGAATAGAACGCCTTTGTTCCGAAGCCGAAAATGCCGTGAAAGAAGACTTCAACTATATCATACTTTCCGACCGCGGAGCCGACGAAACACAAGTACCCATACCGTCGTTGTTGGCCGTTTCGGCTGTCCATAACCACCTTATATCGAAACGTCTGCGGGTGCAGACGGCGATCGTCGTCGAGACCGGAGAGGCCCGTGAGGTCATGCACTTTGCCTTGTTGCTCGGCTATGGAGCCAGTGCCGTCAATCCCTATATGGCTTTTGCCGTCATCGACCGTCTGGTCAAAGACAAAGAAATACAACTCGACTATCATACCGCCGAGAAGAATTATTTGAAGGCTGTGAACAAGGGCTTGCTCAAAGTCATTTCCAAGATGGGAATATCGACCATGGGCAGCTACCGGGGCGCGCAGCTCTTTGAGGCCGTAGGTGTCTCGCAGGAGCTTATCGACCGCTATTTCTGCGGCACCACCTCGAAGATAGGAGGGGTGACGCTCGAAGAGATATACCGCGACATTGTCAAGTTCCATACCGACGCTTATGTCGAGCGTGAGCAGTACCTCGACCACAACGGCATATACAGTTTCCGCAAGAACGGCGAGTTCCATGCCTGGAACCCCGAGACCATATCGACCTTGCAACTGGCCACCCGCTTGGGCAGTTATAAAAAGTTCAAGGAATTCACGGCCATGGTCGACGGCAAGTCTCAACCCGTGTTCCTGCGCGACCGTCTCGACTTCAAGCGCAACCCCATCGACATCTCGCTCGTAGAGCCGGTCGAGGCCATTACCCGCCGGTTTGTCACCGGAGCCATGTCGTTCGGCTCCATCAGCAAGGAGGCTCATGAGGCGATGGCCATCGCCATGAACAAGTTGGGCGGAAAGAGCAACACCGGCGAGGGCGGTGAAGATGCCGAACGTTTTCACCCCCGTGAAGACGGAACGTCGGCGCGCAGTGCCATCAAGCAGGTGGCATCGGGCCGATTCGGTGTGACGGCCGAATACCTCGTCAATGCCGATGAAATACAAATCAAGGTGGCACAAGGAGCCAAGCCCGGTGAAGGCGGGCAGTTGCCCGGTTTCAAGGTCAACGAGGTCATCGCCCACACGCGCCACTCGATACCCGGCATCTCGCTTATCTCGCCGCCTCCTCATCACGATATTTACTCCATCGAAGACTTGGCACAGCTCATCTTCGACCTCAAAAACGTCAACCCGCGGGCCCGCATCAGCGTGAAACTCGTATCCGAGAGCGGTGTGGGAACCATCGCTGCCGGTGTGGCCAAGGCCAAGGCCGACATGATTGTCATCAGCGGTTGTGAAGGTGGTACGGGTGCCAGCCCGGCCAGCTCTATCAAGCACGCCGGACTTCCGTCGGAGATAGGTCTCTCGGAGACGCAGCAGACCCTTGTCCTCAACAATTTGCGCGGGCAGGTGACCTTGCAGGTCGATGGCCAGTTGAAGACCGGACGCGATGTCATCATACAAGCCCTGCTGGGAGCCGAGGAGTTTGGCTTTGCCACCAGTGCACTCATTGTATTGGGTTGCGTCATGATGCGCAAATGTCACCTGAATACCTGCCCGATGGGTGTGGCCACCCAGAACGAAGAGTTGCGCCGCCGCTTCATCGGTCGCTCGGAATACCTTATCAACTTCTTTACTTTCCTGGCACAGGAGGTGCGGGAGTGGCTGGCCGAGATGGGCTTCACCCGCATGGACGATATTATCGGCCGCTCCGACCTGCTCGTTCCCAAACCTGCCGTAGGGGACCATACCATCGACAAACTCGACCTTTCGCGCATATTATACCGTCCTGTCGAGGCCGAAAAATATGCTTGTCGCAAAGTGAAGGAGCAGTCGCATCATATCGACGATGTCATCGACCAACGCCTGATAAAAGCTGCGCTGCCTACTCTCAAATCGCTGATGCCCATTGAGCTGCATTTGCCTATCTGCAATACCGACCGTTCGACCGGCGCCATGCTGTCGGGAGAGATCGCTTCGCGTTTTGGTAATGCAGGTTTGCCCGACGACACGATTCGTTGCAACTTCTCCGGGTCGGCCGGTCAGAGCTTCGGCGCTTTCCTGGCACATGGGGTTACGTTCAGCCTTTCGGGCGAAGCCAACGATTATCTGGGCAAGGGCCTCTCAGGAGGAAAGATTATTGTCGTTCCCCCCAAAGGCTCTACATTCCAGCCCGAGGCAAATATCATTGCCGGCAACACCCTGCTCTACGGAGCTACGGCGGGTGAGGTCTATATCAACGGCCGGGTAGGTGAGCGCTTCTGTGTACGCAACAGCGGTGCGATAGCTGTTGTCGAGGGCGCCGGCGACCACTGCTGCGAGTATATGACCGGCGGACGCACTGTCGTCCTGGGAAGCGTGGGTCGCAACTTCGCCGCCGGTATGAGTGGTGGTATTGCTTATGTATGGAACAAGGACGAGAACTTCGACTTCTTCTGCAATATGGAGATGGTAGAACTTTCGCTCATAGAAGAAACTTCCGACAACAAGGAGTTGCATCGGCTCATTGCCCGCCATTATGAATATACCCAGAGTCCGCTCGCTTTGCGCATGCTCGAAAACTGGGAAGAGTATGTGTCGCAATTCATCAAGGTTATGCCCATCGAATACAAGAAGGTGATGAACGAAGAGAAGATGAAATTGCTGCAACAGAAAATCGCCAATGTCGAACGGGACTATTAACAACTCAGTGCAACCAGTAAAAAAGTAAGAATCATGGGAAATCCGAAAGCATTTCTTAGCATAAATAGAAAAGAGGCGGGATACAGGCCCGTCCAGCAAAGAAAATATGATTTTGCCGAGGTCGAGCTCACCTTCAACGATGAGGAGTGCCATCAGCAAGCCTCCCGGTGCATGGACTGCGGCGTTCCGTTCTGTCACTGGAACTGTCCGCTGGGAAACCGGCAGCCAGAGTGGCAGGACCAGGTCTACAAGGGCAACTGGCGCGAAGCCTACCGCCTGTTGCAGGAGACCGATGACTTTCCCGAGTTTACGGGCAGAGTGTGCCCGGCTCTTTGCGAGAAGGGGTGTGTACTCATGTTGTCGGCCGATGCGCCGGTTACCGTTCGCAACAACGAGGCCGCCATTATCGAAAAGGCTTTTTCCGAGGGATATGTCGAGGCTTGTCCGCCGCGTACCCGCACCGGCAAACGGGTGGCTGTCATCGGTTCGGGACCGGCCGGCCTGGCTTGTGCCAACCAGCTCAACCGCAAGGGCCACACGGTCGACGTGTATGAAAAAGATGAGCGCATCGGCGGCCTGTTGCGACTGGGCATACCCGACTTTAAATTGAGCAAAAACGTTATCGACCGTCGTTTGGCATTGCTCGAAAAGGAGGGAATCTCCTTCATCTGCAATACCCCGGTGGGCAAAGACAAGAAACAGTTGGCTACCCTGCTGGCCGACTACGATGCCGTGTGTGTGGCCATCGGTTCGGGAGAGCCCCGCAATCTGGCGGTCGAGGGGCGGGACCTGAAAGGCGTCTATTTCGCCCTTGAATTGCTGAAACAGCAGAATCGCATCATTGCCGGCGAAAAGATTGCGCCCGAGGCTCTCATCTCGGCCAAGGGAAAACGGGTTCTCGTCATCGGTGGTGGCGACACGGGCTCCGACTGTGTGGGAACGGCCATACGCCAAGGTGCCGAGAGCGTGATGCAAATCGAGATCATGCCCAAGCCGCCTGTTGGCAAGAATCCTGCCACACCCTGGCCCAATTATCCGCAGGTACTCAAAACCTCCTCTTCCCATCAGGAAGGGTGTGAGCGCCGATGGAGCCTCGATACCGTGCGGTTCATCGGAGAGAACGGCATTCTGAAACAGGTCGAGGTGGCACCCGTTACCTGGACCAAGGGCGAAGACGGCCGCATGACCATGCAACGGGCCGCCGATACCGAGATATTGAACGTCGACCTGGTATTCCTGGCCATGGGCTTTGTGCACCCCGTTTACGAGGGGCTGGTCGAGCACCTCGGCGTGGCACTCGATGCTCGCAAGAATATTGCCGTCGATGCCGAGAACAAGAGCTCGGTCGATAAGGTCTTTGCCGCCGGCGACGCCTCTTACGGTGCCGGCCTGGTAGTGAGAGCCATCGCGTCGGGTCGTAAGGCAGCTGTTGCCATCGACCGTTATTTGTTGGACAAAAAATAAGTATATCATGTGTGGAATAGTAGGAATATTCAATATAAGCAGCGAACCTGAGCAGTTGCGCTCGCAGGTTCTGACCATGTCGCGTCGCATTCGTCATCGCGGACCCGACTGGTCGGGCATTTATGTCGGTAAAACGGCGATATTGGCCCACGAACGTCTCTCGATTGTCGACCCCGCGTCGGGCGGGCAGCCTTTGAAGAGTCCCGATGGCAAACTCATTCTCTCGGTCAACGGTGAGATATATAACCACCGTGCCATTCGCAACGGCATCTGCAAGGATTATCCGTTCCAGACTGGTTCCGATTGTGAAGTCATCTTGGCCCTGTATCAGAAGAAAGGTATCGATTTCCTCGAAGACCTTAACGGCATCTTTGCCTTCGCTCTCTACGACGAAGAGAACGACCGTTTCCTCATCGCCCGCGATTCCATCGGTGTCATACCTCTCTACATGGGGAGTGACGATGCGGGGCGCATCTATGTGGCTTCGGAGTTGAAGGCGCTCGAAGGCTTCTGCTCCGAGTACAAGCCTTTCCTTCCCGGCCATTACTACGACAGCCGTTCGGGTCGCATGGAACGGTGGTACAAACGCGACTGGGAGCAATACGACAATGTAAAAGACAACAGCGCCGACATTGCCGAGCTGCGCGAAGCCCTTTGCCAGTCGGTTCAACGTCAATTGATGAGCGACGTGCCTTATGGCGTGCTGCTTTCGGGCGGGCTCGACTCGTCGATTGTGTCGGCGGTGGCCAAGCGGTATGCCGCCCGCCGTGTCGAGACCGACAACACCCGTGAGGCGTGGTGGCCGCAGTTGCACTCGTTTGCCGTGGGACTGAAAGGGGCCCCCGACTTGGAAGCGGCCCGCAAGGTGGCCGATTACATCGGAACCGTGCATCACGAGATAAACTTCACCATACAGGAGGGCCTCGATGCCCTGCGCGATGTGATTTACTACATCGAGACCTACGACGTAACCACCGTGCGTGCCTCGACTCCGATGTACCTGCTGGCGCGGGTCATCAAGTCGATGGGTATCAAGATGGTACTTTCGGGCGAAGGTGCCGACGAGATTTTCGGCGGTTATCTCTACTTTCACAAGGCCCCCAATGCACAGGCTTTCCATGAGGAGTGCGTGCGTAAAATTTCGAAGTTGCACTTGTATGATTGTCTGCGGGCCAACAAATCACTCTCGGCCTGGGGGGTCGAGGGGCGTGTACCCTTCCTCGACAAGGAATTTATGGACGTGGCCATGCGCATCAACCCCGAAGCAAAGATGGCCAAAAACGGAAAGATGGAGAAATGGGTGCTCCGCAAAGCCTTTGAAGATATGCTGCCCGAGAGCGTGGCCTGGCGTCAGAAGGAGCAGTTCTCCGACGGTGTGGGGTACAGTTGGATTGATGTACTCAAACAGATAACCTCCGAACGGGTCTCCGACGAGGAGATGGCCCATGCTGCCGAACGCTTCCCCATCAACCCGCCCATGAACAAGGAGGAGTATTACTACCGTTCGATATTTGAAAGTCATTTCCCCTCGGCATCGGCTGCCCGCAGCGTTCCGTCCGAACGTTCGGTCGCTTGCAGCACCGCCACGGCCTTGGAGTGGGACGAGTCGTTCAAGAAACTCAACGACCCGTCGGGACGTGCCGTCAAGAACGTCCACATTAAAAGTTATTGAAGCTTTTTTACTCTGTTGCATAGAGAGAGGATTTTCCGAGACGAGCGGAAAATCCGGAATAAGCCTTGTTTGGAGAAACAGGGCTTATTTTTATACATACAAGTAGGTAGAAGTAGACTCTTTTTTCATGCGATTGAGGGATTTCCTTTTTCCCCGTATTTCTGTTCCTTTGCCATACACTTAAAAACAAAAGCCATGACAGGAATATTTTTTGGAAGTACGACCGGAACGACCGAGGAGTTGGCCGGAAAGATTGCCGCGGTACTTGGTGTTGCGGCTGCCGATATACACAATGTGGGCAATACCGGAGCCGATGTGGTGAACCGGTACGACCTCTTGTTGTTGGGTACATCGACTTGGGGTGACGGAGAGTTGCAGGACGATTGGTATGATTTTCTCGATGCACTGAAAAAACAGGATTTGACCGGCAAGAAAATCGGATTGTTTGGCTGTGGTGATGTCGAGTCATATCCCGATACTTTCTGCGATGGAGTGGGTCTCATCTATGAAGCCTTGGCCGGGAACGGTTGTCGTTGGGTCGGAACCTATACGCCCGAAGGGTATGCGGTAACCGATTCCAAGGTATGCAAAGAAGGAAAATTCGTGGGGCTTGCCATCGATGAGTGCAATGAGAGCGCTTTGACCGACGGTCGTATCGAACGGTGGGTATCGGCACTTAAAAACGACGGCGCTTTATGAGCATGGAGGAGTATGACCGCTTCGGGGCGATGAAGCTCTATTTTCACCAGATTTATGAGTTGAAGAAGGGGGTACGTCATCTGGTCTTGTGTACCATGAGTGGCGATTGCGCCCGGCTTCTCATCGACCGTCTCAAAAGTCAGTGTATCGATTATGTGGAACAACCGGCAGGGACCGACAAGGTAAATCTCTACTTCGGCAGGCGACAGTGTCTCGATGTGGTGCGTCATTTTATCTCCAAACCTTTGCACCGGCTCACCCCCGAAGAAGATTTCATGTTGGGGGTGATGCTGGGATATGACCTGACGATGCAGTGCGAACGCTTTTGCAACCGTCGGTCGGATACCTTTTCGGAGCCCTCCTTGGCGGCCGTTTTATAGAAAAATGAAAATCGGAAAAAGAAACTACCTCTAAATGTGTTATATTTGTATGACCGATATACATGCAATACAACCGATGATGTACAGACTGGGCAAATACAAGAAAACCGACCCCATGAGCGTGTTGGTGTGCGAGAACTATCCGATATTGCTGGTTATGAGCCGATTCGGAATACCGCTGGGGTTTGGCGACAAAACGATAGAAGAGGTGTGCCGCGACAACGGTGTCGATGTCGATACCTTCTTGTCGATTACCAACTGCCTTCTCGACGAAGACCACACCGAGGCCGAAGCTTCCTCGTTTTCGATAGAGGCAATGATGCAATACCTGCACAACTCTCACGATTATTTCCTGCAATTCAAGTTGCCGGCCATTCGTCGCCGCCTTCTCGACGCCATCGATTGCGGGCAAAAAGATGTGTCGTTTGCCATCTTGTGTTTCTTCGACGAGTATGCGGCCGAAGTGCAGAAACACATGCACTACGAAGAGCAGACCGTCTATCCCTATGTTACGGCGCTTCTCCGTATGGAACCGCTGCCGTCGGGGTACAGCATCGATGTTTTCAGCCGGCAGCACGACCAGGTCGAGGCCAAGCTCGGCGAGTTGAAAAATATCCTCATCAAATACTATCCTGCCGAGAGCAGTAACGAGTTGAACTCGGTCTTGTTCGACATATTCACCTGTGAAGAAGATTTGGCTTCGCACAATTATATCGAGAACACGTTGTTTATTCCCGCCGTCATGAGGCTCGAACAGGAAAGGGCGCAAGGTCTATGAAGTCGTTGTTGAAAATTGCGGTTGTCGAGCCGTCGCTCATCATACGCAGCGGCATACTCTCGGTGTTGCGGCGTCTCCCGTCGCTCAATATCGAGATGATAGAGGTTACCGATGTGTCCCAGTTGCCGTCGACACTCTCTTGGCGCAAGCCCGACATGTTGATAATCAACCCGCTCATTCCCGGTGCCTTCTCGCTGCAACAGATAAGAAAAGAGTGTGAGGGACTGAAATGTATCGCATTGCAATATACGCTGGCCGATGTCTCTACACTGAAAGGGTATGACGAGATCATTACCGTTTACGATACGGCCGAGGCTATCCGGGAAAAGATCGAAAAACTGCACAAAGCCGATGTGCAGGAATCGACCCACGAACCGCTTACCGAGCGGGAGAAGGAGATTATCATCGGGGTCGTCAAGGGGTGGACCAACAAACAGATTGCCGAGAAACTGTGCCTCTCGACACACACGGTGATTACCCATCGTCGCAACATCGCCGCCAAGTTGCAGATACACAGCGCGGCCGGTCTTACCATATATGCCATCGTCAATCGCTTTGTCGACCTGAACGACGTGAAAGGGTCGATTCACCGCAAAGAAGAATAGTCCGTCATAATATTATTTGTGTTTGTTCCGAGTCGTTTTGGAAAAGGAAATTCCCTCCGGGGAATTTTTTTTATAAATAATTTCTTCTTGCCGATTGTTTGTGGGTATATCGGTGTATATTTGTATTCCTATGAGACGGATTATTTTACTTTTGTTTTTGATCCTGTTTGCACTGCCGGGGCAACTTTTTGCCCGGCCGGTTGCCCCGGTTTGGCGTGATGTCGCCTATAAAACCGTCGACAGCCTCTCGATGAAACTCGACATCTATTTGCCGCCCGATACGACCTCGTCGCGACCCTATCCTGTGATTGTGTATATACACGGCGGGTCGTGGGTGACCGGCAGCAAGGAGGCTTTTGTCATTCCATATATGGAAGCGGTGCTTCGTGCTGTACTCGATGAAGGCTACGCCGTGGTGAGCATCGAATATCTCCTGGCCGACACGTTGAGCGGAGAAGCCTCGTTCCCGCGCGCTATTGCCGATTGCAAAGATGCCATTCGATGGGTGCGGGCGCATGCCCGGGAGTACCGTCTCGACCCTCATCGCATCGGACTGTGGGGCTCCTCGGCCGGTGCGCATCTCTCGCTGTTGGCCGCCTACACGCCCGACACGCTTTTCCGTGGAGATGCGCTCTTGTCGCGCTATTCCGCGCAAGTCGATTATGTGATAGACGATTACGGGCCTACCCATCTCAATAAGTTGTTCCGCACGCACCTCGACCCCTTGTCGTTGGGACTGGTGAAAATGGCGGCTCCTGCACTTTACCGCGAGCGGGAGATGATGCTCTCGGTCTTCCTGGGCGACGAGCGGAGGCGGAGACGGGTCAATTCGACTTGCCGTTACTATTCTCCGATGACCTATGTGGGCGAAGGGGCGGTTCCCACCCTTTTGCTGCATGGCGACAAAGACAAGGTGGTGCCTCTGAAACAATCTCGCAAATTGGCGCGAGCCCTTGCCAAGGCCGACACCCCACATCGTTTGGTGGTCTACCCCGGTGCCGGTCATTCATTCCGGACATTTACGACAGAAGAAATCGACGATATACGCCGCAATGTGTTGGATTTTCTCCATGCCTGTGCGAACAAAAACACCGAAAAACCATGACACTCAAAGAGTTCCTTTCAGAAAACGACCGTTTTGCCGCCGAGTCGGGTGTAGAGTTGCTCGAAATAAAAGAGGGCCAAGCCCGGGCCCGCATGCTCATTGAGCCGCGCCATCTCAACGGTGGCGGGGTGTGCCAGGGCGGAGCGCTCTTTACCTTGGCCGACCTGGCTTTTGCCGCTGCCGCCAACAGCCGTAAAGCTCTCACGCTCACCGTCACATCGAATGTTGCGTTTTTCCGTTCCGAGTCGGCCGGGTACCTCTATGCCGAAGCCGTGGAGGTGGTCAATCATAAAAAGATTCCGTGCATCGAGGTGCGCATAACCAATGAGCAGGGCGAGCTGGTCGCTTTGATGACTTCGTCGGGCTACCGCAAGAGTTGTGAACTTCCTGTCGAGGGGCTCGAATAGGTCGCAGTGAGCTGTGCCGCAAAACTTGAAAAGCCGGATACTCCACATCATGGAGTATCCGGCTTTTGGGGCCTTTTGGGTGGGGACGGGAAATCAGATGCTGTATTTGTCGAGAATGCGGCAGTCGTTCTTTTGGAGAATTTCGATGCTCCTGGGCAGGTCGGTGGGCCGAATGATGGTGCGTGCCGTGTCACCCTCGGAGAAGGCGTACATATATTCGATGAAGATGTTTTCGATGGCAAGATAGTCGAGAATTTTCGACAGGGAGCCGGGGGTGTTGGCGCATTGTATGCACACGACGTCGGTGAGCATCACGGCAAAGTCGGCTGCCCGCAGGGCCGATACGGCTTTCTCCACGTCGGAGACGATGAGCCGCAGAATGCCGAAGTCGGCCGTCTCGGCCATGCTGAATGCCTGCATGTTGATGCCTTCTTTGGCCAGCACCTTGGCTACGTCGTTGATGCGGCCATTCTTGTTTTCCAGAAATATGGACAGTTGTTTGATGGTTATCATAGGAACTCTGTTTTTATGTTATTCGATGACGCGTTTGTCGATGACGCGTTTTGATTTCCCTTCGGAACGTTGAATGCTGTTGGGCTCTACCAGTTTCACGTCGGCGCTTACGGTCAGTACGCTTTTCAGGCGGTCGGCAAGCCGTTTTTTCAGAGCGAGCATGGTACTCAGTTCGTCCGAGAAGAAGTCGCGACGGACTTCGACCTGCACCTGTAACGTGTCGAGGTTGTTGATGCGGTCTACCACCAGCAGGTATTGCGGCTCAAACTCGGGCATATCCAAGATGACACTTTCGACCTGTGAGGGGAATACGTTGATACCGCGAATGATGAGCATGTCGTCACTGCGACCCACGATGCGGGTCATGCGCACATTGGTGCGGCCGCAATCGCAGGTGCCTTCGATAAGCGACGTCAGGTCTTTGGTACGATAGCGCAGCAGCGGCATACCCTCTTTGGTGAGCGTGGTCAAAACCAGTTCTCCGGTCTCTCCGTATGGGAGTTGTTGCAGGGTATCGGGTGAGATGATTTCGGGGTAGTAGTGGTCTTCGAGTATGTGCGAACCGTTCTTGCATTCGCATTCGTGCGCCACGCCGGGGCCCATGATTTCACTCAGTCCGTAGCAGTTGTAGCCGTTGAGATGCAATCGGCTCTCGATTTCTTTGCGCATGTTCTCGGTCCACGGTTCGGCTCCGAACATGCCCACTCTCAATTTTAACTGTTTGGCGTCGACCCCCATCTTTTCTATCGTTTCGGCGAGATAGAGGGCATAGCTTGGCGTGCAGGCGATACCGGTGATGCCAAGGTCGCGAATGAGACGCACATGTTTCTCGGTATTGCCCGTGGAGGTGGGAATCACCGTGGCCCCCACATATTCGGCTCCGTAGTGGGCGCCCAGTCCGCCGGTGAAGAGGCCATATCCGTAACCCACCGAGAAGACGTCGTTGCGGGTGATGCCGTAGGCCGTGAGGCAGCGGGCAATGCTCTCCTGCCATATTTCGAGGTCGCGCCGGGTATATCCCACGATAGTGGGATTGCCGGTTGTCCCCGATGAGGCGTGAATGCGCACAATCTCCGAGGTGGGCACGGCTTGCAGGCCGAACGGGTAGTTGTCGCGCAAGTCTTGTTTGGTGGTAAACGGGAGTTTCACAATATCGTCGATGGAGCGTATATCATCGGGGGTAATGTCCATCTCCTGCATTTTGCGTCGGTAGAAAGGGGTGTTGTGATATACGGTCGTGACGAGTTTCCGCAAACGTTTGCTTTGCAGTTCGTGCATCTGTTCGCGGCTCATGCATTCTTTGCTTTCGTTCCAAATCATGGTATCAGTAGATTCTAAAAATTTATATTGATGAAACAGGGTGGTCGAGGTGGAATTTTTCCATGCGTTCTTGCAGTACGGGATAGAGGTCGTCACGCATGCGCGAGGTGCAGCCTCTCACGCCTTGCTGTTCGCTGCCGGTGGTCGACAGGGAGATGCTGCTCACACCGTAGTAAAGCAGTTCGCGCATGAGTTCGCCGCTGGTCATGTCGCCATATCCGATGGTGAAGAAGAAGCCGTCGCCGACGGGGCGTGTGACGTCGCGGTCGTAGACGATGTGGAAACCGTTGTCGGTGAATATTTTTTTCATCTTGGCGGCTCTCTCGGCGTATGCCGAGACGTCGGCAACGAAGTCGATGGTGCCGTCGACCGAGCGGTTGAGCATCTCGGCGTAACCGTATTGGGTCGATGCCGTGCAGCCCGATGTTATCATGTAGAGAATCGACGCGATGAACGTGGATCCGAAGATGCCCGAGTCGGCATACCGCTCGGCCAGTGCCGGGAACTGGCGGTCGAACAGCCGGTCGGAGATGCAGGCCAGTGCGATGCGTTGTCCGGCATAGCTGAAAATCTTCGAGGCCGAGAGCATGATGATGTAGTTGTCGGTATAGCGCGACACCGTAGGCGGGTAGGGGGGCTCGTAGGGCTTGCCCATGTTCTGGCGGAAGTCCATGCAGAAGTAGGCCAGGTCTTCGAGCACGACGACGTCGTATCGGGTCGCCAGCTCGCCGATGACCTGCAACTCGCTCTCTTCGAGGCATATCCAGGCCGGGTTGTTGGGGTTGGAGTAGATGATGGCGGCGATGTTGCCTTTGGAGAGAAACGATTCGAGCTTTTCCCGCAGGGCTTCACCTCTGAAATGGCAGATGTCGAACTGTTCCCATTTCACTCCCAGAATGCGCAGTTGCGATTTCTGTATGGGGAATCCCGGGTCGATAAACAAGACGGTGTCTTTCTGCGGGTCGCGTTGGGTGCAGGCGATGAACGAGGCAAACGACGAGGCCACCGAACCGGTCGTGGGTATGCAGGCGCGGGGGGAGATGTCGGTGTTGATGAATGCTTTTACAAATCGCGAGGCGGCCTCTTTCAACTCCTGCACGCCGGCGGCGGCCGGATAGGTGGCGCCTATGCCGCGGTCGAGGGCGGCTTTTTCGGCCTCGATGCCGATGCGGTTGGCCGGGAGTCCCGGCGAGCCTTGGTCCATGCGGATAAACGGGATTCCTGTCTCGTTTTCGAGATAAGAGGCGACCAGCAGGACGTCGCCTATCGTAGCTTCTTGCAGGTTGGCCACTTTCATTTTGCGAGCTGCCTCTTCGACTAGCTCGGTGCTGAATATCTGATGTTTCATGGCAGGAGTATCATATTTTTTCGACGGCCCGGTAGCCTATCGACAGGGCTTTGATGTTCATCTCCACCACGGCTTGCCCTTTGCCGGCGAAGACGCGGGCGATGCTTTTTTCGAGGTCCTCGTATCCGATGATTTGCAAGGCTTTGGCCGCGGCACCGAGCAGAATGACGTTGGCGCTTTTAGGTAGATTGTGTTCTTTGGCCAAAGCGTCGACATCGAGCATGACGACGTGCGGCAATTTTTCGAACTCGGCTTTGAGCCTGTTTTCGTCGGGATAGTTGGGTATGTTCACAAATGGGGTCGACGAGGTGATAATCCACCCCTCCTGTGCGAGGTAGGGCAGGTAGCGGAGGGCCTCCATGGGTTCGAGCGATATGATGACGTCGGCACTTCCCGCAGCGATGAGGTCGGAGTTGATGGGTCGGTCCGAGAGGCGCAGGTTCGACTGCACGTCACCGCCCCGTTGGCTCATGCCGTGCACCTCGGCCTGTTTGATGTATAGGTTCTCGGCCAGGGCGGCTTCACCTATGATGGTGGCGACAGAAAGAATGCCTTGTCCTCCCACGCCCGATAATATGATGTCGGTTTTCATGCGTTAGCTTTTTTCTGTTTGAGTTTGCGGTTCAGGGTTTGGATACACTCCCGGCGGGGAATGATGACCGATGTGCCCGGGTAATTGATTTCTTCGCGCAATACCTGTTTTATCTCTTCCATGTTCTTGGCCAGCGGCACGACGACGCGCACATGCGCCGGGTCGACGCCCAATCCTATGCAGATGGCTTCGAACTTGTTGGTGCCGGCCGAGTCCTGGCCTCCGGTCATGGCCGTGGTGAGGTTGTCCGAGATGATGACGGTGATGGGGCTGTTGCAGTTTACGGCATCGAGCAGCCCGGTCATGCCCGAATGGGTGAACGTGGAGTCGCCGATGATGGCGATGGCCGGGAAAAGGCCGGCGTCGGCGGCACCCTTGGCCATGGTAATCGAGGCCCCCATGTCGACACAACTGTCGATGGCCTTGAACGGAGGCAGGGCACCCAGGGTGTAACACCCGATGTCGCCAAACACTTTGGCTGTGGGCATTTCGGCTACGATTTCCTTTATGGCGGCATAAACGTCTCGGTGTCCGCACCCTTGGCACAAGGCGGGCGGGCGTGGCACGACCACCTGCGAGGCGGCATAAGGGGCGGTGTGTGTCATGCCCAAGGCTCGTGCCACATTGTCGGGCGTCAGTTCTCCGGTGCGGGGCAGGAGCCCTGTCAGTCGGCCCGTGATGGAACAGCGGGTAGGCAGAATCCCGCGCAACTGTTCTTCGACAAAAGGCTGTCCGTCTTCGACGACGACAATCTCGTCGCATTGTTCGGCCATGTCGCGGAGCAATCTTTCGGGAAGGGGATATTGGGAAATTTTCAGGCAGGGGAGAGGGCACCCCTCGGGAAAACATTCGTTCACATAGTTCCAGCCGATACCGCAGGCCACGATGCCCCGGGGAGAGGTCTTGCCCGAAGAGAGGTAGCGATTGTAGGCCGATGTCTCGGAAAACTGTTCGAGAAGAGGTTGCTGGTCGACCAGCTCGGCATATCGCCGGCGTGCATTTACCGGCAATAAGATGAAGTTGGCAGCCTGTGCTTGGTGGTTCATGGCATTGGGCTCACGCACGGGACCCGTCGCCACGGCGGCCCGCGAGTGGGCCATGCGGGTGGTCACGCGCATGAGAATGGGCAGTTTCACCTGTTCCGACAGGTTGTAGGCATAACTCATCATGTCGTAGGCTTCTTGCTGCGACGACGGTTCGAGAATGGGCATGAGGGCAAACTTCCCGTAGAAGCGCGAGTCCTGCTCATTTTGGGAAGAGTGCATCGACGGGTCGTCGGCCACCAGCACCACGAGGCCGCCGTTCACGCCGGTAATGGCCGAGTTTACGAATGCGTCGGCCGCCACGTTGAGACCCACATGCTTCATGCACACCAGGGCGCGTTTGCCCATGTAAGACATGCCGAGAGCCGCTTCCATGGCCGTCTTTTCGTTGGTGCACCAACGGCAGAAAATGGCTCTTTCGCGGGCAAGTTCGTTCTCCTGTATATATTCGGTAATCTCGGTCGAAGGTGTGCCGGGGTAGGCATAGACGCCGCTCAGGCCGGCATGAATGGCTCCTAATGCGATGGCTTGGTCTCCCAACAATAGGAGTTTGTCAGATTGTTCACTCATCATAATAAAGTCTGTTATTTCAAGGCAAAGTCGTCTCCGTCGGCCAATACGGGAAATTTGTGCCGGAATTTTGCCAGTTCGTTCATGTCGATGTAGGCATAGGCCACGCACTCTTTTCCCGGAGTGCAGGCAGCCAAGGTGTGTCCGTAGGCGTCGAGCACGACGCTGTCGCCCGAGTAGGAGCAGGCGGGGTCGTTGCCCACGCGGTTGACGCCCACCACGAAACATTGGTTCTCGATGGCGCGGGCACGCAGCAGCGCTTTCCAGGCTTCGGCCCGCGGCGACGGCCAACTGGCCACATACAACGCCAGGTCGTAGTCGTTGCGGTTACGCGAGAAGACTGGGAAACGCAGGTCGTAACAGATTTGCAGCAGTATGCGCACCCCCATGTAGCCGACGGTGACCCGTTTGTTTCCGGGGGTAAAATGCTTGTCCTCGCCGCCGAAGGTAAAAAGATGATGCTTGTCGTAGCAGGTCGTTTCACCGTTGGGTTTCACAAAGTAGAATCGGTTGTAGTATCGTCCCCCGTCTTCCACGGCCACGCTGCCTGCCACGGCGCAGTCATACTGTGCCGCCCACTCTTTCATTTGGAGCAGGGTAAGATTGTCGGCCGGCTCGGCCACACCCTCGGGCTGGGTGCAGAATCCGGTCGAGAACATCTCGGGCAGCACCAGCAGGTCGACCTGCTCGCAGTCGGCCAATATCTCCGCCACATGTTCGCGGTTGGCAGTCGGATTGCCCCAGACAATGTCGTTTTGAATTATGGCAATTTTCATGGTAATTTCGATTAAGAATCGACAAAGTTAATGATTTTGTTGATAAATAAAAGAAATCTTATAGATTTTGGACGAATTGACGATTAATTTTGTTTTTTTTATTACGAAACACACACGAGGGGACGTACCCGTTTGCCTTGGCGGGACGACCTGTTTTTTGTATGAATGAAGAAAAACGAGGAATTTTATTTTATGCGGTCGGCGCAGAATTTCTTGCGCCCGCATTTCTGACAGTAAGCCCCACGCCATACAGCGTCGAACTGTTCAATGGCTTGTGATACCAAAACCGGGTCGGTCGTTAAAATCCCGGCCTCGAAATTGCGTCGTGCGTCGCTCTTCATGCCGATGCCGGCCCCGGTCATGTTGGCCGAACCGATGTAGGCGGTCTCGAAGTCGAATACGATGATTTTGAAATGTACGCGTGGACAGAGTGCGCGTTCCATGCCGTGAATCAATGATGGATAACGGTCGAAATCGTCTTGGAAAGCCGGTCCGGGTTCCTTGGCGTGGAGCAGTCGTATTTCGACATTCCTTTTTACCAGTTTGTCGAGAATACCCAACAGTGGAATTGCGTTAGCACCCGATTTCACATACACATCTTTCAGGTCGGCCGTACCTATCCATAGGGAACGGTCGACAGTGGCAAAGCGGGCAATCACTTCGTCATAGTGATGTTCATTGTCGATATATCGGGTAAATGGCGAGGTTGGAGGCATGGCGTTCATTATATTGTATAAGGGCTTTCCTCAATAAACGCCGGCGGAGGCAGATTATTTTGTGTTTCCTTGTTTTGAGGATAATTGAGCCGTTTACAAAATTGAGCGGAGAAATGTCGATGCGGGGAGATTTGAGACAATGACGATGAAAATTGCTATAAACAAAACAACCCAGCCAAGGTGGCTGGGTTGCTGGCGGAAAGACAGGGATTCGAACCCTGGGTACCCGTAAGGGTACAACGGTTTTCGAGACCGTCCCGATCGACCACTCCGGCATCTTTCCATAGGTCGTTCTTGAAATCGGGGACAAAAGTATAAACTATTTTTCAATTCTCCAATCGAGAACCGAAAAATATTTTGTTCATACCCGATTTTTTCGACGTGTCATGCAACCGTGTCGTTCACGGGCACCGGGCTATGCTGTTGCAATTCTTGACAATGGCTTGGTAAATGTGAAAGAACTTTCATACTCGCCGTTGTCATGTCAGGAGCCATATCCGATTGTGACCGGGGCTATTTCCACCCTTTGTAGGGATTTTGCGACAGGTAGGAGTTGTAATAGCGCATGTCGCCGGTCACTTCTTCGCCCAACCAAGCGGGGCGGGCAAAGGGCTCGTTTTCGTCGGCAAGTTCTATCTCGGCCACGACGAGGCCCTCGTTCTCGCCGAGAAACTCGTCGACCTCCCACACCTTGCCGTCGGGGCCGGTGCAGCGGTAGCGTATCTTCTCGATGAGGGGCTTTACACACAGCGTGTCGAGCATCGAGGCGGCATCGGCAAGCGGTATCTCATATTCGTATTCGGCCCGGCTGCACCCCGTGGTGCGCCCCTTTATGGTGATGTAGCCCTTCTCGCCGGCGATGCGTATGCGCACGGTGCGCTCTTTGTCGGTACACAGGTAGCCCTGCTTATAGAGGCAGGAGGTGCTGCCGCTCTTGTAGAGGTCGTCGACGACCCGGAATTTCCGTTCGATTTCCCGATTCATGTTGCAATCTGTTTGTGCGTTTGGTCGGTAAAGATAAATAAAATACCCGATTTTGTGTTAAGGAATAGGGGAATGACGATTTCGGTATAGGAGAGAGCCGATATTTTTTCATACCTTTGCACACTGAGAAAATGTATCTATAAATGCGTAAATATATTACGGGCATCTTTATACTGCTCCTGTTAATACTTCTGCCTTCCAAAGCCGACGCGCAGACGACAACCATCACGGGTATCGTCACCGACTCCATTACCGAGGCCCCTCTTTCTTATATATCGGTATTTCTAGGGGGTACGACGTCGGGCGTGATGACCGACGAGAACGGACGTTACACGATACGCACCTCGCGCACCGATTTTTCCGAGGTGGGAGCCACCTCGCTGGGTTACCGCGAGAAACGAATCCCCATCAAACCCGGTGGAACGCATGTGGTAAACATCGCTTTGCGGCCGTCGGACTATATCCTCAAAGATGTCAATATCAGTCCCAAGAAAGAGAAGTACAGCCGCAAGAACAATCCCGCCGTCGAATTTGTGAAAAAGCTCATCGACAGGAGAGACTTGAATAATCCCGAAAACCATGATTTCTACTCCTATGAGCAGTATGACAAGATGACGATGGCGCTGAACGATTTTTCCGAAGAGAAAAAAGACAAATGGATATTCAAGAATTTCCAGTTCCTCTTCGATTTTGTCGACACTTCGGAGATAACCGGCAAACCTATCCTTACCGTTTCCATTCGGGAGAAAGTCTCGAAGAGTTATTATCGCAAGAATCCCGAGCAGCGCCGTCAGAAGGTCGAGGGCGTTTACCACGAGGGCGTCGACGATATGTTCAGCCGCGAAGGTATCACGGCATTTTACAACGAGGTGTTCAAGGAGATAGACATTTTCCAGAACAACATCACGCTGATGCTCACCCGCTTTGTGAGCCCGCTTTCGACGTTGGGTCCTGCCTTCTATAAATATTATTTGGGCGACACGCTCATGCTCGACGGGGAGAAATGCCTCAAACTGCAATTTGTCCCGTTCAACTCCGAGTCGGCCGGTTTTGTGGGTACGATGTATGTGACGCTCGACTCGACCTACTTCATCAAGAAACTCGACATGGCCGTGCCCAAAGACATCAATCTCAACTTTGTCGAGGACTTGATTATCAGTCAGACCTTTACCCGCACCGAAGACGGAACCCGCATCAAGACCAAAGACGACATGGTGGTGGAGTTCCAGATGATACCCGGGACCCCCAAACTCTATACCCGACGGTTGGCGATGTACCGGAAGCACAGTTTCGAACGCCCGGTCGAGAAAGATGTCCTGGCACTCTTCAACCAAGAAAACCGGGTCGTCGTCGATGAGATGGCCGAAGTCATGCCGACCTCCTTTTGGGACGACAATCGGCAGGCCGAGTTGAAAAAGAAAGAGGGCATGGTGAGCCAACTGTTGGAGAAGTTGCGCTCCAACCCCGTGTATTATTGGCTCGAAAAAATCATAAAGATACTCATCACCGGATATGTCGAAACCAATGAAGACAAGGATTTGAGCAAATTCGACTTCGGCCCCATGAACACGACCATCAGCGGTAACACCGTCGAAGGCGCCCGTCTGCGGGTCGGCGGTTTCACGACGGCCAACCTCAACAAACACTGGTTTTGGAAAGGTTATGTTGCCTATGGATTCCGGGACCAACGCTTCAAATACTCTTCGCGTGTCGAGTACTCGTTCAACGAGAAGAGCTATTCGCCGGCCGAATATCAGATTCACTCCTTGGCCCTTACCCACACTTATGACATCAACCAGTTGGGACAGCAGTATGAGTACACCAACAAAGACAATGTCTTTTTGGCCTTGAAGCGTATGAGCGATACCAAGACTTCGTACCTCCAAAAAACCGAACTTTCTTACCAGCGCGAACATGATTTCGGGCTCTCATACGGAGCCAACCTCCGCTATAAAATCGAAGAGTCGACCCGTTGGGTGCCTTTTGTCGAAAATAATGGCAAGAGCCATAAATACTATAATTGGGCCGAGACCGAGGTGCATTTGCGTTACGCCCCCAATGAGAAATTTTATCAGACCAAGGGCATGCGTTATCCCATCAACCGCGATGCGCCCATTTTCTACCTGTCTCATACCTTCTCGCCAAAAGATTTCTTGGGAAGCCGTTATATGATAAACCGCACCGATTTCCGTTTCTCCAAAGACTTCTGGTTCTCGGCATTCGGCCATCTCGAAACCGAATTCCAGTTCAGCCATGTGTGGAACCAGGCACCCTTTACCATGCTCATTCTGCCCAATGCCAACCTTTCTTACACCATACAGGAGGGATCATATAGCTTGATGAGCCCCATGGAGTTTGTGCTCGATTCCTATGCCTCTTGGGACATCACTTACTTTGCCAACGGAATCCTCTTCAACCGCATTCCCTGGATCAAGATGTTGCGCATCAGAGAGGTGTTGTCGTTCAAGGGTTTCTTCGGGAATCTTTCCGACAAGAACAACCCGTTGCTTACCGAGCAGAATCCCAACCTGTGGCGTTTCCCGGGCGAGAATGCCGTCTATGTCATGAATCCCCGCCGGCCCTATATGGAATTTGGTGCCGGTCTCGACAACATATTCAAGATTCTCCGCATCGAATATGTGTGGCGGCTTACCTATCGTGAGCATCAGAATGTAGCCAAAGGCGGCGTGCGCATCGCCCTGCACTTCTCGTTCTGAAAATCCTATTTAAAATCCTTGGACAGAGAGAGATACATCGCATCTTGACTGTTGAGAAGTGTAAACAAATGCGAAATTGTTGATAAAAACAAGGCGCAAATGTGTTTCGAATGTGAAGCGAAAATCGTACCTTTGTGAGCTAATAAATCGGTGCCGGCGGGCAAGTGGGCTCATGCCCTTTGACGCATGCGTCGATAGAACATGAATTTATGATAGATAATATTCATATTATTGCTTATGGTGATGACCTTTTGTCGCGTGTGGCTTATGCCATGCAAGAGAAAGGTCTGTCTGTTTCTTGTTCGGGTTGTGCTCCCGAATTGACGGCAAAACTTCAACAGGGCGGTGTCCTGGTCGGGCCGTTGCAGGAAGTTATTGCGACCGGTCAGAAAGTAAATTTCGTCGTCTCCTCCTTGGCCGATGTCGAAAATCATGCCGACCCCGAAATAGAATATGCCGAGGCTTTGCATCTGCCCGTTATCCCGGTAGCCGATTTGTTCATCTCCCTTACCGAGAACAAGGCCCTTGTCGTCGAGAGCAATCCGCGTTTTCCCAATCGTATCCTTTCCATTATTTGGCATATACTGCAATCACAGAAACGTAATTGCGATTATCTGACAAAGACTTTTATGCAAGGGCTTTCGCG
Organism: uncultured Porphyromonadaceae bacterium; assembly: GCA_900542765.1. Taxonomy (GTDB): domain Bacteria; phylum Bacteroidota; class Bacteroidia; order Bacteroidales; family UBA11471; genus Caccoplasma; species Caccoplasma merdavium. Next base: position 42,809 of record UQOX01000020.1, read on the forward strand.
CAAAGTCGTATTCTCGGAGAATACCCGCATCTGTCTCCTCGACGGTGATTTGTTGCTCCATACCGAAAGCCGCAATTACAAGTCGAATATTCTGATTCTCTCTTCACTCTTGTGGAAAGAGTCTCCCCAATATCCTACCTTTGAGGCTTATCTCGATGTATGGCACAAGGCGGTCAATTCCATCGACCGCAACGGCATACTCATATACAATCAGGCTGTTACCGTGTTTCAGGAGTGGGCCGAGAATGTGCGCGAAGACATTACGGCCATACCTTTCAAGGCACACCCTTATCGCAAGGAGGGCGATGCCTGTTTCTTGACAGGTACAAAAACCGAAATCGCCTTGCCCTATCCCTGTGATGAAGAGTTGTTGTGCGACATCAATGCCGCCCGCCTGGTGTGCCGCCAGTTGGGAGTCGCTGACAAAACATTCTATCAAGTGATTGCTTCGGCTGATTTTTTGAAAAAAAACTGATTCTTCCATGATTATTGCCCGACAGAAGAAACAAGAAAATATCGCCGAATATCTTCTATATATGTGGCAAATCGAAGATATCATACGGGCATTCCATGGCGACATCGATACGATACAGAAACAGATTATCGACGGTTATCGTGACCAGTCGCCCGAGACCCTCAAAGAGATACGCGAGTGGTATGACAACCTGTGCGAAATGATGCGTCTCGAAGGCGTCTTGGAGAAAGGACATTTGCAAATCAACAAAAATGTCTTGATTGACCTTGCCGATTTGCACCAGCGCCTGTTGAAATCGACACGAGAACCGTTCTACGGAGCCACCTTTTTCAAAACCTTGCCCTATATCGTGGAGTTGAGAGCCCGCTCGGGAAATACCGAGGCCGGAGAACTCGAAACCTGTTTCAATGCCCTTTATGGCATTCTTCTGTTGAGGTTGCAGAAAAAGGAAATATCGCCCGAGACCGAAAAAGCCGTGCACCAAATCTCCCACTTCCTTGCTCTCCTCTCGGAAAAATACAAGCAAGAGAAGGCCGGAGAACTCGAATTATAAATCTCCAATCATTCACAACCATGACTACAATTCTTGTTACCGGAGCAAACGGGCAGTTGGGCAACGAAATGCGCAACATGGCCCGAGTCGACCAGACTCGTCGCTATATCTTTACCGATGTGCAGGAACTCGATATTACCGATTTGGCACAGGTGCAGAAATTCCTGACTGAAAATCCTGTCGATTTTGTCGTGAATTGTGCTGCTTATACAGCTGTGGATAAGGCGGAAAGAGAAATTGAGCTGTGCCGTAAAATCAATGCTTGTGCCGTAGAAAATCTTGCCAAAGCCTCGGCGGCGATAGGCGCGAAAATGATACATGTCTCGACCGATTATGTATATAGTGGCACGCATTACATGCCCTATGTCGAGACCGATGCCGTCGCACCGACCTCGGTTTATGGCGTTACCAAGCTCGAAGGCGAGCAGTTGTTGCTGGCCTCCAATCCCGCTTCGGTGATATTGCGCACGTCGTGGTTGTATTCACCATACGGCAACAATTTCGTAAAGACCATGTTGCGATTGGGTCGGGAAAGAGAAAAACTCTCTGTCGTTTTCGACCAGGTGGGAACACCTACCTATGCGGCCGACCTGGCTGCGGCCATCGTTGCCGTGCTTGGCGCACCCGAGTTCAAGCCGGGCATCTATAATTTCTCCGATGAGGGAGTGTGCAGTTGGTATGACTTCACGGTGACGATACACCGCTTGGCCGGCATCGATACCTGCCGGGTATCACCCATCAACACGTCCGAGTATCCGACGGCTGCCACACGGCCTTTTTACAGCGTGATGAACAAGAAAAAGATAAAAGAGGCATATCAAGTGGCCATTCCTCATTGGGAAGAGAGCTTACGGAAATGCATCGACATATTGCAGAAACAAAATTAGATAGTACCCACACCATTAAATAATACCCACGCCTCGTGAGCACATTGACCGAAGAAATTCAGAAACGACGCACATTTGCCATTATCAGCCACCCCGATGCGGGTAAAACGACCCTTACCGAGAAACTTTTGCTTTTCGGTGGCGCCATACACGTCGCCGGTGCCGTGAAATCGAACAAGATAAAGAAAACGGCTACCTCGGACTGGATGGAAATCGAGAAACAAAGAGGTATCTCGGTAGCCACTTCGGTGATGGGATTTAACTATGGCGACTACAAAATCAACATTCTCGATACGCCCGGTCACCAGGATTTTGCCGAAGATACCTATCGCACCCTTACGGCCGTCGATAGTGTCATTATCGTGATAGATGTGGCAAAAGGCGTTGAGGCTCAGACGCGTAAGCTGATGGAGGTGTGCCGCATGCGCAAGACTCCGGTCATTGTCTTCGTCAACAAGCTCGACCGCGAAGGGCAGGATCCCTTCGACCTGCTCGACGAGATAGAGTCGGAACTCAAAATCTCCGTGCGTCCCCTCAGTTGGCCCATCAACATCGGTCAACGCTTCAAGGGGGTTTACAACATCTACGAGAAAAATCTCAACCTTTATACTCCCAGCAAGCAGGTTGTGACCGAGGCCATCGAGTTTCGCGACATCGACAGTCCCGAGCTCGAAAAGCATATCGGGGAGGCCGACGCCGCCAAGTTGCGTGCCGACCTAGAATTGATTTCCGGGGTTTATCCCGACTTCGATGTCGAACAATATCTTGCAGGTGATTTGGCTCCCGTCTTTTTCGGCTCGGCGCTCAACAATTTCGGCGTGCGGGAGTTGCTCGACTGCTTTGTCGAGATAGCTCCGTCGCCCCGTCCCGTCCAGGCGATAGAGCGTGTCGTGCGCCCCGAGGAAGAGGCTTTTTCGGGGTTTGTGTTCAAGATACACGCCAACATGGATCCCAACCATCGCAGTTGCATCGCTTTCGTGAAAGTGTGCTCGGGAGTCTTTGTCCGCAACGAAAACTACAAGCACATACGTTTGGGCAAGATGATGCGCTTTTCGAGTCCCACGGCCTTCATGGCGCAGCGCAAGTCGACCGTCGATGATGCCTATCCCGGCGATATTGTGGGATTGCCCGATACCGGGAACTTCAAAATCGGCGATACCCTCACGGCAGGAGAGGAGCTTCACTACAAGGGGCTGCCCAGCTTCTCGCCCGAGATGTTCAAGTATATCGAGAATACCGACCCGATGAAAACCAAACAGCTGAACAAGGGTCTCGACCAGTTGATGGGAGAGGGCGTGGCTCAGATGTTTGTCAACCAGTTCAATGGCCGTAAAATCATAGGCACTGTCGGGCAGTTGCAGTTCGAGGTCATACAATATCGTCTTCTCCACGAGTATGGAGCCCAGTGCCGCTGGGAACCCATCAGCCTCTATAAGGCTTGCTGGATAGAAAGTGACGATGCCGAGGCTCTTGAAAACTTCAAAAAGCGCAAATACCAGTTTATGGCCAAAGACCGCGACGACCGCGATGTGTTCCTGGCCGACTCGGGGTATGTGTTGCAGATGGCCCAGAGTGATTTCCCGAAAATCCGGTTCCATTTCACGTCGGAGTTCTGAGGCTTGCCACCCGGAGCAAACATTTGTGCATGTGCGACAATATGATTATATTTGTCCAACTATCCAATCCTTGCCGAACAAACTTATCTTAAAATATATGCAAGAAAAAATCATCATTCTCGATTTCGGCTCGCAGACGACGCAGCTCATCGGTCGTCGCGTGCGGGAGCTCGACACCTATTGCGAGATAGTGCCTTACAATAAATTCCCGCATGACGACGAGAACATCAAGGGCGTCATACTTTCGGGCAGTCCTTTCTCGGTATATGACAGTAAGGCTTTCAAGGCCGACTTGTCGCAGATACGCGGTAAATATCCCATCTTGGGTATCTGCTATGGTGCCCAGTTTTTGGCATATAGCAACGGCGGAAAAGTAGAACCCGCCCAAAGCCGTGAATACGGCCGGGCGCATCTCTCGCGTTTCTGCAAAGAAAATCCGCTTTTCAAGGGCGTGCGTGAGAACACTCAGGTGTGGATGTCGCATGGCGATACCATCACGGCTGTCCCCGAAAACTTCAAGGCCATAGCTTCGACCGATGAGGTGGCCATTGCGGCATATCAGATAGAAGGCGAGAAGGTGTGGGGCGTGCAGTTCCACCCCGAAGTTTTCCATACCGAAGACGGTACCCGGATTTTGCGCAACTTCGTTGCCGATATTTGCGGTTGCAAGCAGGACTGGTCGCCTGCCTCGTTTATCGAGACGACCGTGGCTCACCTCAGGGAGCAACTGGGCGATGACAAAGTCGTGCTTGGTCTCTCGGGAGGTGTCGATTCGTCGGTAGCTGCCGTGCTGCTCAACAAGGCCATCGGGAAAAATCTTACCTGTATCTTTGTCGACCACGGACTGTTGCGCAAGAACGAGTTCGAGAACGTGATGCACGATTACGAACATCTCGGCCTCAACGTTATCGGAGTCAACGCCAAAGACAAATTTTACAGTGAGCTCGCCGGCGTGAAAGAGCCCGAGCGCAAACGCAAAATCATCGGCAAGGGCTTTATCGACGTCTTCGACGAAGAGGCCCGCAAGATAAAAGACGTGAAGTGGCTGGCGCAGGGAACGATATATCCCGACGTCATCGAGTCGCTCTCCATCACTGGTACGGTCATCAAGAGCCACCACAACGTGGGCGGCCTCCCCGAGAAGATGAACCTCAAACTTTGCGAGCCGTTGCGCCTTCTCTTCAAAGACGAGGTGCGTCGCGTAGGTCGTGAGTTGGGCATGATGGAACGTCTCATCAACCGCCACCCCTTCCCGGGTCCGGGTTTGGCCGTGCGCATTTTGGGCGACATTACCCCCGAGAAGGTGCGCATACTCCAAGATGCCGACGACATATTCATTCAAGGATTGCGCGACTGGGGCCTCTACGACAAGGTATGGCAGGCCGGCACCATTCTGCTGCCCGTGCAGTCGGTCGGTGTCATGGGCGATGAGCGCACCTATGAGAATGCCGTCGCTTTGCGGGCCGTTACCTCGACCGATGCCATGACGGCCGACTGGGCACACCTGCCGTATGAGTTCCTCGGGAAAATATCGAATGAAATCATCAACAAGGTCAAGGGCGTGAACCGCGTAACCTACGACATCAGTTCAAAACCGCCTTCGACCATCGAGTGGGAATAACACTCACTTTTGCAGATACGCCGGGCGGAGCCTCTACAACAATGGAGGCTCCGCCTTTTTTGTCGCAACCGCTTTCCCGGTCTTGCGTTAGCCTCATTTTTGCCCCATGGAAGTGGGAGAGGAGTTGCCTTTCATGAAAAGAGATGGGAATCGATTCTGCCGCTTTATTGTCCCTCTGTGCTTTGCCCGATTGCCCCGTGGAACTGTGGGTTCGAAGGCTCGATAGGTATCCAAGAAGTTCCCGTGGCAGCTTGTGGGGTTCGGCACGTTCCGGTACCGTTATTTTGTTATCAACACAAATGCGTATTTTATGAGTCGGGGGCATTTCCTTTGTGAAAAATATATTATATTTGCTTCTTCATAGGGGCGGCTCGTTTCGGGTTGCCGTGGAACTTGCAACAACATAAAAAACTACACATATATGAAATTTGTCGTATCAAGCACCTTGCTGCTCTCGCACCTGCAAACCGTAGGTCGGGTCATCAACTCCAAAAATTCCATGCCTATTCTCGACAACTTCCTTTTCTCGCTCGACGGGAAACAGTTGACGATTACGGCATCTGACCAGGAAACCACCATGACCACCACCATCGAGCTCATCGAAGCCGAAGGTACCGGCCTTTTTGCCGTGTCGGCCAAGATTCTTCTCGACCCGTTGCGTGAGTTGCCCGAGCAGCCATTGACCTTCCAGGTGAATGATGAGAATTTGGAAATCTTCCTCTACTACCAAAATGGAAAATACAATTTTGTGGGTGTGAACGGCAACGAATATCCCCAACGTCCGCCCATGAGCGAAAATGCCACCCGTTTCACGATGCCTGCTTCGGTATTGCTCAACGGGGTTACCCGCAGCCTTTTTGCCGCAGCCAATGACGAGTTGCGTCCGGTCATGAACGGCGTGTGCATGGACATTCACCCCGATGATATCGTCTTTGTCGCTTCTGACGGATATATCTTGGTGCGTTGCCGGAATACGTCGGTAAAATCGGGAATCGAGTCGACCGTCATTCTGCCCAAGAAACCGGCGTCGTTGTTGAAGAATATCCTTGCCAAGGAGGCCGGCGACATCACCGTGGAGTTCGACGAGAAGAATATCTGTTTCCACCTATCCAATTTCGTCCTCGTGTGCCGTCTTATCGAAGGTCGTTATCCCAACTACATGTCGGTTATCCCGCAAAACAATACCAACCGTCTCATCATCGACCGCACCTTGTTCATCAGTGTGTTGCGGCGTATATCGGTCTTCTCCGACCCGGCCAATTCGCTTGTCCGTCTCGATTTGAGTCCCAATCGTCTGGTGGTTTCGGCCCAATATGCCGGCCTCTCCACTGCCGCCGATGAGAGCCTTACCTGCAACTATATCGGCGACACGATGTGCATCGGGTTCAGCGCCACCCAGTTGGTCGAGATTCTCAACAACATCAGTTCGCAAGAAGTCTGCGTCGACTTGGCCGATCCCGGTCGTGCCGGCATTCTTCTCCCCGGAGAGAATGAGCCCGACGAAGACCTTCTGATGTTGCTCATGCCCATGATGTTGAAAGACTAAGCAGTCGCCCCATGCAGTTGAATCTTAAAAATCCGTTGGTCTTTTTCGACCTCGAAACAACCGGCATCAACATCTCGACCGACCGTATCGTGGAAATCAGTTATCTGAAAGTCTTCCCCGACGGACGCGAAGAGTCGAAGACGATGCGCATCAACCCCGGTCGGCCCATACCACCCGAGGCAACCGCCGTGCACAAGATTACCGATGCCGATGTAGCCGACTGTCCCACCTTCAAGGAGGTGGCCAAGACCATTGCCGCCGACCTCGAAGGGTGCGACTTGGCCGGGTACAATTCCAATCGTTTCGATGTGCCTCTGCTGGTCGAGGAGTTGTTGCGAGCCGGCGTTTCCGTCGACATCTCCCGGCGCAAACTCATCGACGTGCAGGCCATATTCCACAAGATGGAGCAACG
>UQOX01000021.1 GCA_900542765.1 uncultured Porphyromonadaceae bacterium
TCGCTATATTTTCAGAATATAGGATTCGGTTCGGCATAGCCAAAAGCAGAAAACTCCGTTTTCCTTTTGTCTCTGCGCTCACCTTTCGCTATATTTGTCCTCACAAAAAAGACCGATATGCCAAAATCCATACTCTTTGCCCTGCTCCTGCTGGTTGCCACGACAGCCTACGGCCGACGCACCATCGACACATACTTCATCTCGGCGCCGACGCAACTCCTGCCGCAACTCGATGCCAACAACCGCAAAGACCTCATCGACCTGTTCGACGCCGGCCTCGAAAGCCGCATCACCGGGCCCTTGGGCGGCAACATCGAAATCGGCTCTATCGACGACCGTCAAATCACGGTGCATTTTTCACCCGCATCGACCGTGCAAATCGCTTTGCTGCCAACAGCCGACACCGTGGGGGTCATCGCCGTCATACACACCGTCGACCTGCCGGCTCCCGACAGCCGCATCACCTTCTATGACACACAGTGGAACCCGATAGAAAACAACGAGCTTTTCATCGCACCCACCCCCGAGACATTCCTCAGCAAAGGTTCTAAAAAAGAGAAACGCCTGGCCGCCGGTCTCATCGACCTGCTTCCCCTGTCATACACCATCGAGGGCGACACCCTGCTGGCACGCGAATCCCTGCAAGAATACCTCCCCGAAGAGGTCTACAACCGCATCGCCTCCCTGCTGGGTAAAGAACCCGTCACCTACACATGGAACGGGAAGCGCTTTACCCGATAAATATTCCCGAAAGAAAGGGTGAGATTCTCAAAAATAATTCCGATATTTGCAGCCGTTTTGCGAATTAAGGCACAGAATTTGAGTAGAAAAAAAAGCTAAATTCGTTCGCCGAAAGAAGAAAAAGCTATATATTTGCAAACCAAAAAATTAAAAACGCTAATCATTATAAAACAAAAAACAATGACTAAGGCAGACATCGTAAACGAGATTTCAAAAAATACAGGAATCGAGAAAGCTATCGTATTGGCCACCGTTGAGCAATTCATGGAATCGGTAAAAGGTTCTTTGGCCAAAGGCAACAATGTATACCTGAGAGGATTCGGTAGCTTCATCGTGAAAAAAAGAGCCCAAAAGACCGCTCGCAATATCTCCAAAAGCACGACCATCATCATTCCCGAGCACAATATTCCGGCATTCAAACCCGCCAAAACGTTCATGAGCGAGGTAAAATAATGTCACCTTTCCTTTGAGCAATCAATATTATTAACATATAAACGCTTATTACCATGCCTAGCGGAAAGAAAAGAAAAGGCCATAAAATGGCAACTCACAAACGTAAAAAAAGACTGAGAAAAAACAGACATAAGAAGAAAAAGTAAACTTTTTCGACTTCTTATCTGTAATAAGACAAACAAAGGACAGACTCCTGACTCGTTCAAGAGTTTGTCTTTTGGCTTTTAAGAACAACAATCTGTTACCGTCAAGTCACCTAAAAACAATCCCGAAGTGTCAAGCGAATTAGTCGTAGACGTACAACCCAAAGAGGTATCCATCGCGCTGCTCAACGACAAGCGGTTGGTCGAGCTGCAAAAAGAGCCCTGCAACATTACGTTCGCATTGGGCGATATCTACTTGGGTAAAGTCAAGAAACTGATGCCGGGACTGAACGCTGCTTTTATCGACATAGGTTACGACAAAGACGCATTTCTTCATTACCAGGACTTAGGCCCGTTCTTCACCACGAGCGCAAAATTTACCAAGCAGTCGCTCTCCGACCGCAAACACACGCTCTCCCTGCCCAAATACAAGTTGCAGAAAGAGCTCGAAAAAGAAGGAGCCATCAGCGACCTGCTCAGCGTAGGACAGGAGATTCTGGTACAAATCACCAAAGAACCCATCTCGACCAAAGGGCCCCGACTCACCGCCGAGCTCTCCTTTGCCGGCCGGTTTTTGGTATTGATACCGTTTGCCGACAAGGTATCGGTGTCACAGAAAATAAAATCGAACGAGGAAAAAAACCGTTTACGCCAGCTCATTCACAGCATCAAGCCGCAGAACTTCGGTGTCATCGTACGCACCGTGGCCGAAGGCAAACGCGTTGCCGAGCTCGACAACGAAATGAAAACGCTGGTGAAACGCTGGGAAGACAGTCTCGCCAAACTGCAAAAAGCCAAAGCGCCGTCGCTTATCTACGAAGAGACCGGCCGTGCCGTCGGCCTCCTGAGAGATATTTTCAATCCCTCATTTGAGAATATCTACGTCAACGACCCCGAGACCTTCCAGCATATCCACGACTATGTCAACATCATTGCTCCCGAATGCAAAGACATCGTCAAGCTCTACACCGACGATATTCCCATCTTCGACCACTTTGCCATCACGAAGCAAATCAAATCCTCGTTCGGTAAAACCATCTCATTCCGCAACGGAGCCTACCTCATCATCGAACACACCGAAGCCCTGCATGTCATCGACGTCAACAGCGGCAACCGTTCGAAACCCAACTCCGACCAGGAAAACACCGCCTTCGAGGTGAACATGGCCGCCGCCGAGGAGATTGCCCGGCAACTGCGCCTGCGCGATATGGGCGGCATCATCGTCATCGACTACATCGACATGGACAATGCCGACAACCGGCAGAAGCTCTACGACCGCATGAAAGAGCTCATGGAGAGCGACCGTGCCCGTCACAACATTCTGCCGCTCAGCAAATTCGGCCTCATGCAGATTACCCGTCACCGCGTGCGTCCCGCCCTCGACATCACGACCGACGAAGACTGCCCCGTGTGCAACGGCAAAGGCAAAATTCCCCCGTCGATACTCTTTACCGATCGTCTCGAAGCAAAAATCGCCTTCTTGGTGAAAAAATTCAAAGTGAAGAAATTCGCCTTGCATGTCCACCCGTACATCGCGGCGTACATCACCCAAGGGTTCTTTTCCCTCCTATGGAGATGGAAAAACAAATATACCCGTGGGGTCAAACTCATTCCCAATCAGTCTTTGGCCTTGCTCGAATATAAAATATACGACAGCGAAGGTCAGGAAATAGACCTCAAAGAAGAGATTGAAATCAAATAACCGCCCTTCTCTTTGCCCTATACACAACAGCGGCCCGACGATTGACACGTCGGGCCGCTGTTTTTCTCTTATCAGAACAAGTGGCACCGTGCAGGAAGGAAAGGTCGGGGCAGACCCTCAGAAGGGGGCGGCTGTAAGGCCCGGCAGAAGGTCAGATGCGCTGCAAGACCAACTCGATAAGCCCTTCGACCGAACCTTTGTAGCCGGTATCGGCTTCTCCGGCAAGGCGGTTGGCAATGATGCAGCACACCGTCATGGCACGGTGTCCCATGAGGCGCGACAGTCCGGCCAGCGCCGAGCTCTCCATCTCATAATTGGTTATCGTGCGCCCGTGGTAGCGGAAAGCCTCGATCTTGCGGTTGAGGTCGGGGTCGGCCGGTGCGAGACGCAACTCGCGCCCCTGCGGGGCATAGAAACCGTTGGCCGAGATGGTGATGCCCCGCACCATCTCCTCGCCGGCCACGCGGGCCACCAGTTCGGCATCGGCATCGACGACGTAGGGCGCCGCCCACTGGCGATTCCAGCCCACGAAGTCACAGAAGGCCCGTTCGAAATCGAGGTCGCTCACCGCATCGCGCCCGGCATAGAAATTGAGTACGCCGTCGAATCCGATGGACTTCTCGGCCACGACATAGGTACCGATGGGCACATGAGGCTGCAAGCCGCCCGAGGTGCCTATGCGCACCAGCGTGAGCCGGCGCAGCGTGTCGCGCACCGTGCGGGTAGAGAGGTCGATATTGGCCAGAGCGTCGAGCTCGTTGAGCACGATGTCGATGTTGTCGGTACCTATGCCGTGCGAAACAACCGTGAGGCGTTTACCCCGGTAGCTACCGGTTATCGAATGGAATTCCCGGTTGCTCACTTCGCATTCGCGTTCTTCGAAAAACGAAGCTACGGTATCGACACGACCGGGGTCACCGACAAGTATCACCTTGTCGGCCAACTGCTCGGGACGGAGGTGGAGATGGAAGACCGACCCGTCGGCATGAAGGATAAGTTCGGAGGCAGGAATCTGTTTCATGGTCATCACACGTTTATTGCCTAAATATAATACTTTCTCCGCTATCCGCTTCTTAAAAATGCCTTAAAATCGTTCCATTTCATGCTGCTCCATGGCAAGATCCAAGGCACAAAGTTGGCATAAAGCCTCCTTTCCTAAAAGGAATCTTCCGCAATACCTCTTCGGGGTACCCGATACAGATTACACCCTTCGGAAACAACATGAGCCGGAGACACCTGAAAAAAGAGCTTCTTAAATACTTATATATACAGACAACTTCTCGGAACAATAATTGGGGGAACGACATACTCAATAAAACCGGGAAAAACAGAGAAAATTCAGAATATATCATATATTTGCATATATAACCAAAATATGGAGCTATGAAAAACTTTGCTTTGAAAACTGTTCTTTTCGTGTGCTTATTCGCCGGCATGACCGCCACAGCGCAAACACAAGCCAAACTGTCGCACGGAGAAATACTCGAAGTGCGCATTATCGACGGATTCGACGGTAAAAACGTTCCCCAAGCCATCAACGCCGTCACCGACACCGACATCAAAGACCCCGTCACCCGGCAGACGATTATTCGTCGAGGCACTCCGGTGAGAATCGAGGCCAAAGTAGAAAAGCCCAAAGGATTGGGTCGAGAAGGGAAAATCCGGCTGAATCTTCTTTCCGTACAGGCTGTTGACGGACAAGACATCAGGTTGTCCCGAACGGTCGAATACACCGAAAAAAAACGTCGTGGACTGGCTCTCGGTCTGGGTATCGGACTCCCGCTGGGGACCTTCTGTCTGCCCTGCTTTGCCTGCCTTGCCATCAAGGGTTTACCCGCCGAAATTCCCTCGGGCGAACTTATCACCTACGTTACCGTACAAGGCGACTACACCGTCACAATTCCATAGTATCCGACAGATTTCCATTTTTCATGGCCGGCCCCGAGGGTCGGCCATGAAATTTAAAATAGGGGTTCCAAAGCAATAAAACGGCCTTTTCTCCGTATATTTGTAGACACGGGAAGGTCGAGGCAAAAATACAATCGGGGGATTCACTCCCCTTTCTTACTTTGTCTTTCTCCCTATCCTCCGTGAATGGCACGATTGATTTTAAAATGAGGCATTGTATTCCGCTCCTGCTTTCGGTGGTCTTGCTCTCGCTCGTCTACGGGTGCGGAGCCAAGCTAAGCACGGCCAATGCCCAATATGAGCGGGGAGAATACTTCGCCGCAGCCACCACCTACCGCAAAGTCTACAACAAGACCCCGGCCAAGGAACGCGCCAAACGGGGACAAATCGCTTTCCGCATCGGCGAGTGCTACCGACGCCTCAATGCCGCCCCCCGCTCGGCAGCAGGCTACCAAAACGCCGTGCGTTATGACTACCCCGACAGCACCGCGCTCTTCTACCTGGCTCGCGCCATGCAGATGCAGGGCAAATACAAGGAGGCTCAAAAAAATTACGAAGCCTTCCTCGCACTCAAACCCGACGACCGCATGGCCGAAAACGGCTTGCAGGGCTGCGAGGCCGCTCCGGGCTGGAAAGCCTCTCCCACCCGCTATGTCGTGAAACGGGCCAATCTCTTCAACTCGCGCCGCAGCGAGTGCGCCCCCATGTTCCTCGGCACCGACAATGACCTGCTCTACTTCTGCTCCACCAACGACAAAGCCTCCGGCGACAAGAAAAACGATATTACCGGGCTGAAAAACAACGACATATTCTTCTCCAAAAAAGACGAGAAAGGGGCTTGGCAACGACCCGAACCGGCAGAGGGCGGAGTGAACACCGAGAACGACGAAGGCATCATCTCCTTCTCGCCCGACGGCAACACCATGTACCTCACCCGGGCACGCCACGAAGAGGGAGTAAACACATCGGTCGAGATATGCACCTCCTCGCGCAACGATGCCCAGTGGAGCGAGCCGCAACTGTTCCAGATAACGGGCGACACCCTTTCGGTCTTTGCTCACCCGGCCGTCTCGCCCGACGGGAAATACCTCTACTTCGTGTCGGACATGCCCGGCGGCTATGGCGGCAAAGACATTTGGCGCATCGACCTGACCGAACGCGGCACCGGGGTCGAGAACCTCGGCGTGCAAATCAATACGCCCGGCGATGAAATGTTCCCATATATCAAGTCGGACAGTACCCTCTATTTCGCCTCCGACGGCCACCCGGGCATGGGTGGGCTCGACCTCTTCAAAGCCACGATGAACGAGTTCGGCGTGTGGAAAATCGAGAACCTCGGCTACCCCATCAACTCGGCCGGAGACGACTTCGGCATCACCTTCGAGACAGGACGGGAAGCCGGCTTTTTCAGTTCCAACCGCAACGACGCCCGCGGCTATGACCACCTATACAGTTTCGAACTGCCAATTATCGAAGTGTGGATTACCGGACTGGTCATGGACCAGGACGAGGAACCCATACCCAATGCCATCATTCGCATCGTGGGGAAAGACGGGTCGAACCAAAAAGCCTACGCCAAAGAAGACGGCACCTACAAATTCCGCCTCGACCTGGGCATCGACTATGTAATGATGGCCGGGTGCAACGGGTATCTCAACTCCCGGGGCGAATTTACCAGCGATGCCGAAGAGCGCGACGAGACCTACGGCCTCGATTTCATACTGGCGGCCATCAACAAGCCGGTGATTGTGGAAAACGTGTTTTACGAGTTCGACCGCGCCGATGTCACCCCCGAGTCGGCTGCCGCCCTCGACGAGATTATACAGATGCTCGAAGACAATCCCAACGTGTCGATAGAGTTGGGTGCCCACACCGACATGAAAGGCAACGAGACCTACAACCTCGGCCTGTCGGAGCGCCGCGCCAAAGCCGTGGTCGACTACCTCATACAACACGGTGTGGCCGCCGACCGGCTGACACCCAAAGGCTACGGGAAAACGCAACCCCGCACCATTACGCGCAAGCAGGCTCGCGACTATCCCATGTTCAAAGAGGGGGACGTACTCACCGAAGAGTATATCCTCGCCCTACCGCCCGAACAACAGGAAATCGCCAACGCCCTGAACCGCCGCACCGAGTTCCGCGTGCTCGACACCAACTACCGTCTCATGTAATCCTTCAAAACATTATGCTCTCCATTCTCATACCGACCTACAACTTCGACTGTTCGGCCTTTGTGCATGAACTCGCCACACAGGCCGATGCCTTGGGTGTCGCCTACGAAATCATCGTCTGCGACGACGGTTCGCCCGACGAAAAGAGCAAAGTCGGGAACCGGGTCATCAACAACTGGCCCCATTGCCGATTTGTCGAGCTGGCCCGCAACGGAGGGCTGGCCCGCAACCGCAACCATCTGGGCACACTGGCACGGTACGACTATCTGCTATTTCTCGACAGCGACCTCATGCCCTGCGACGACCGGTTTGTGGCGCGTTATGTGCAGGCCGCCCGTCCCGACACGGTGATTGGAGGCACCATCAAATTCCGCGCTCCCGGCTGTTCCGAGGCCGACGCCATGAGCAACCTGCGCTATGTCTATGCCCGGGCCCGCGAAGAACGCACGGCCAAGGAACGCAACCGCACCCCCCATGCCCACTTTTCGGGATTCAGCTGCCTCATACCCCGAGGTGTGTTTGAGCGCATACGGTTCTGCGACACCCTCACCTCCTACGGTTACGAAGACACCCTCTTCGGCAAAGAGCTCGAAGCGGCCGGCATCTCCATGCGGTATATCGACAACCCGGTATTCCACGACATCACCGACAGCAGCGCGACCTTCCTGCAAAAGACCGAAACGGGGCTGCGCAACGCCCTCCTCCACCGCCAACGCATGGAGGGCCATGTGCGCATTCTCGACATACAGCAACGCCTCAAACGCGCCGGTCTGCAACCGGCGGTGCGGTTGTTCTTCGCCCTCTGCGGGAAATCGTTGCGTCGCAATCTGTTGGGGCGCCACCCGCGACTACGGTTCTTCGACCTCTACAAGCTGGGCTATCTTGCCCGTCTCGACCATCGTCTTTCCTCGGGTAAAGCGATATAAACACAGCGAGCGGCGCATCACATATATGATGCGCCGCTCGCGTATAGTCGGGCAAAGGGCAGAGCCCATCAGAAATCTATGGCCATGATATAGTCGTTCATGAAATAGCCCTTGCCAATGTCGAAATCGCCGCTCATCGCAATGTGCATACCCATGTGCCGGTAAAAGTCAAGAGCCGGATTTTGACGGTTGACGTTGAGCTCGACCCGGCCGTGGCCGTCGGGGAAGAGACGGCGAGCCTCTTCAAAAGCCCGTTCTATCAGCGCCCGTCCCACCCGCCGGCCTTGACAGTCGGGACAGACATATATTTTTTGCAGATGCACCAACCTTTCGCCCTGGGGCTCGATAGAGACATACCCCAAGGCATGGCCCGCGCCATCGTGAGCGATGAAAAAGCGATGGCCTTCGCGCATCTGGCGGGTCAGGCTCTCTTCGGAATACATCCAGTCATACATATAATCGAGCTGCTCGGGCGAGAGTATCGCCCGATAGGTGGGATAGAACGTGGCGTGCGCCATGTCGCGCAGCAAAGGAATGTCGGCCTCCGTGGCCGGTGTGATGCGTATATCGTTTGTCATGGGAGGAATCCTAATTTTTCAATCGGTCGGCCATCTCATCGAGCGACAGTTGCTCCTGCTCTCCGGTAGCCATGTTCTTGACGGTGATTTTCCCCGAGAGAATCTCGTTTTCGCCGACGAGAGCCACATAGGGAATCTTCTTGGCATCGGCATAGCCCATCTGTTTTTTCAATTTTCCCGCTTCGGGATAGAGCTCGGCTCGAATGCCCCGCGCACGCAAACGGGTCGTATAGTCGAGACAGGCATCGGCCTCTTTCTCGCCGAAGTTGACAAAGAGAATCTGCGTTGTCGAGAGCGAATCGGAGGGATAAAGGTCGAGCTGGTTGAGCACGTCGTAGATGCGGTCGGCACCGAAGGAGATGCCGACTCCCGAGACGCCCGGCATGCCGAACACGCCCGTGAGGTTGTCGTAACGGCCTCCGCCGGTGATGCTGCCGATGGTGACATCGAGCGCTTTCACCTCGACGATGGCGCCCGTGTAATAGTTGAGGCCACGAGCCAAAGTGAGGTCGATTTCGAGCGTGGCGCGCAGGGGCGACTTCTCGATGCGGTCGAGAATATACTCCAACTCCTCGATACCCTTCATGCCGGTTTCCGAGGCAGCCAGTTGCGAGCGCAAAGTGGCCAGTTTGGAGCGGTTGTCGCCTTGCAGCAGAATGATGGGTTGCAGACGGGCCACGGCCTCCTCATCGAGCCCTTTCTCGCGCAGCTCAGCGTTCACGTTGTCGAGGCCAATCTTGTCGAGCTTGTCGATGGCGACGGTAATATCGACGATTTTCTCGGGTGCGCCGATGATTTCGGCAATGCCACTGAGGATTTTCCGGTTGTTGAGTTTCACCGCCACCCGTATGCCGAAGCGGGTAAACACCTCGTCGATGAGGCGCAACAGTTCCACTTCGTTGAGGAGGGAGTCGGAGCCCACCACGTCGGCGTCGCACTGGAAAAATTCGCGGTAACGCCCCTTTTGCGGACGGTCGGCCCGCCACACGGGCTGTATCTGATAGCGCTTGAAGGGAAACGAGAGTTCGCCGCGGTGCATGACCACGAAACGGGCAAAGGGCACGGTGAGGTCATAACGCAGACCTTTCTCGCAGAGTTTCGACGCCAGGCGGGTCGTCTGACGGCCGGTCAGCTCCTCGTCGGAGAGGTCGGCGAGGAAATCGCCCGAGTTCAGCACCTTGAAGAGCAGTTTGTCACCCTCTTCGCCGTATTTTCCCATGAGGGTCGAGAGGTTCTCCATGGCCGGCGTCTCTATCTGCTGGAAACCGAAAAGGTGGAATACCTCGCGTATCGTATTGAAAATATAGTTGCGTTTCGCCATCTCTTCGGGCGAAAAGTCCCGGGTTCCTTTGGGTATGGAAGGTTTTGTTGCCATTATTTTTGCGATATGTAAGATGAATGCACAAAGATACGATATTCCGACGTTTTTACGGCCTTGTCGTTCCGAAAGTTTTCCACACGGGAGGCGCTTCCGGGCATCGGGTCTCCGCCGTGCGGCCACTCGGTGGCGCCACGAGTGCATCATGGCGCTCCCGGGGGAAGACGTAGCGTGTGCCGGCTGTCAGCGTATCGTCACCTGCGTAGCCCCGAAGCCGTACTCCCGGAACGAGGCGTCCTGGTACTCGTAATTTTTGTATTTGCGCTGCAACTCTTCGAGAATGGCGCGACGCAGCACGCCGTCGCCCTTGCCGTGAATGAAGATGATTTTGCGTCCCTTCTCCCCCTTGTAACGGTCGAGTGTGTCGCGGAAGGTCTGCAACTGCAATTGCAACATGTCGGCATTGCTCATTCCGGCCGTCGTGTCGACCAGTTCGTGTATGTGCAAGTCGACCTCCACCGGGCCCTCCTTGGGCGCTTTATGACGAGGAATCTTACGAGGTTGCTGCGGCGTGTTCTTCTCCTGCATGGCCTTTTCGAGCGCCTTGGCGTCGAGGGGGATTTCGACCGCGGGCAGGTCACCTTCGACAAGGGGCAATACCCAAGCCTTTTCTTCGAAGAAGTCGTTGGCACCGAAGGTGTGCAGTTTGTAAAACTTCACCGGGTCGATGCGCAGGAGTGCCGACACCGGCTCCTTGCAGGCATAGCCCTTGCCGCGCTTGTAGGCGAGTGCCTGCACCGACACGCGCCCGAAACGGTTGACGGCATCTTGTCCGAAACTCTCGACACACACTTGCACATTGGGTTCGAGCGTACCCTGCGCACACAACGTCCACTCTCCCGTCTCACCCGAGACGGCATAGGTATAATCGAGGTAATAGTTGCTGTCGTTGATGAGATAGGTCTCAAACGTCGTCGAGCCCAAATGATTGACGGCATCGGGCACAAAAGCCAAGTAAAGGCTGAGACGCTCACCCGTGCGGGTCTCGACGAGCGGCCATTCGGGCGCCTCTTCGTCATCGGGACGGACAGCGGCGACCGGCTGCTTCACCGCACGGCGAGCCGGCTCCTGCTTGTCGGCAGGTACCGCGCCGTCGTCCTGCCGGCGGCCGCTCTCTATCACCACACACTCCCTGACAAGCACGGGCGTTTCAAACCCGTCTTCTTCCTCTACCAGTGCCACATCGCGGTCGACCCGGCGCACGATACCTCCGCCGACGGCGTTGAGGAAACGCACTTTATCTCCTACTTTTACCATAATCATTCGATTTTATCATGCAAAGATGCTTATTTTTGCAGAGATATTCAACACTTGTATATGCAAAAACCACAAGATATCCGCATCGACGACTACGACTATCCGTTGCCCGACGAACGCATCGCCAAGTACCCGCTCGCCCGCCGCGACGCGTCGAAACTGTTGCTTTACCGCGGCGGAGAGGTTTCGGAGTCGACATTCGACCGGCTTCCCGACTGGCTCCCGACCGACAGCCTGCTGGTGTGCAACAACACCCGAGTCATACAGGCGCGACTCCACTTCCGCAAAGAAACGGGCGCCCTCATCGAGATTTTCTGCCTCGAACCGCTCGACCCCTGCGACTACCTGATGTCGTTCCAGACGACCGGCCGCTGCGTATGGCGTTGCCTGGTGGGGAACCTGCGCAAATGGAAACAAGGCCGGCTCTCGCGCACATTGCAGGTCGAGGGCCGGGACATCACCCTCTGCGCCGAACGGCTCGACTGCACCGACAGCGAAACGCACGAAATCGCCTTTACCTGGGACGACTCAGGCATCACGTTTGCCTCGCTGCTCGAAGCCTTCGGCGAACTGCCCATTCCGCCCTACCTCAACCGGGAAAGCGAAGAGAGCGACAAAGTAACCTACCAGACGGTCTATTCGCGCATCGAAGGCTCTGTGGCCGCCCCCACGGCCGGCCTGCACTTCACCCCCGAAGTCTTCGCCGCGTTGCAGGAGAAAGGCATTCCCCGCCTCGAACTCACCCTGCATGTGGGCGCCGGCACCTTCAAACCGGTGAAGAGCGACACGATTGCCGGCCATGCGATGCACACCGAGTATATCTCGGTATCTCGCGAGACTTTGGCCGCATTGGCTTCGACATCTCGACGGGTCATCGCCGTAGGCACCACCTCGGTGCGCACACTCGAAAGCCTCTATTACATGGGTCGCACGCTGGTACAACACCCCGATGCCACAGCCGAACGGCTCATCGTCGAACAGTGGCAACCTTACGACGGCACGCCCGACATTCCGGCCCGTGACGCACTCCTCGCCCTCGTCGACTATCTCGACCGCAACCGCCTCGACCGTCTCGTCTCGGCGACCCGCATCATCATCGTGCCGGGCTACCGTTGGCACATCGTGCAAGGGCTCATCACCAACTTCCACCAGCCTCGCAGCACCCTGCTGCTGCTCGTCTCGGCACTCATCGGCGACCGTTGGCACGAAGTCTACGACTATGCCCTCACACACGACTTCCGCTTTCTCAGCTACGGCGACAGTTCCCTGCTCCTACCTACCGAACCTTCACACCCATGACCCACGAACCGACACAGCATGTCTTAGGCCGACAAGTGGCCTATCCCGACCATTATGCGCCGGAGGTACTGGTACGGGTCGACCGTGCCGATAACCGCGAGGCGCACGCCATCGACACCGCCAGCCTGCCCTTCACCGGCTATGACCTGTGGAACGCATACGAAGTGAGCACCCTCACCGGGGGCGGAGCCCCCGTGAATCTCATCATGCGGTTGCTTTACCCGTGCGAGAGCCGCTACATCGTCGAGAGCAAATCGCTGAAACTCTACCTCAACTCCTTCAACATGACCCGTTTCGGGGGGAGCACCGATGAAGCCGCCCGCCACATCTCCACCACGGTGGCTCGCGACCTCTCGACGCTGCTCGAAACCCGGGTCGAAGTCGTTGTGGAGTCGCCGCGCGAAGCCGAGGCGCACACGGCAACATCGCCGGGCCGGCTCTGCACGCCTCCTGTCGAATGGCCCTACTGGGGTGTTGACGATTTGGAAGAGCGCCCCCTCTCCTCATACAAAGAAGACATTTCCTTATTGGGTACCGGCACCGGGGAAGGAATCCTGCAAGGCATGACCGACCTGCTGCGCAGCCGCTGCAAAATCACTTCACAACCCGACTGGGGCGACCTCTACCTCTACATGCGGGGCAACCGGCTGCCCACGGTCGACGCCCTGCTGCGTTATATCGTCTCGTTCCGCGACGAGAACCATTTCCATGAAGAGGTGGTGGAGATGATTTACCAGGCCCTTTGGGCGCATTTCGCACCCGAAGAGTTGCTGGTCATGGCTTTCTACACACGCCGCGGCGGCATCGACATCAATCCCGTGCGAGCCAACCGTCCCGAACTGATAGGGCACCTTGCCCCGCACATCACCCGCTTTGCCCATGTGGCCGTGAAGTCTCCCCGCCAATAACCCGGCAGGCCGCGCGCCGCAGGAGATAAAAAATGACAGAAAGCCCGCAGCCATTTTGGCCGACGGGCTTTCTTTTCCATGTGAATAAGGGAAGGCAGCGCCCTCCTCCCACCACACCGATGTGAACGGACCTTCTCCCGCTGTCGGGAGGGGGAAGAGGATAAAAAGCAAGCCGGGTGCGGAAATTCCGCACCCGGCTCTTATTCTTGAATGACGAGACCGAAAAGAAATCGGTCTACGCAATCAAATCATTAGTAAACGACCGCTTTGGCGTCTTTACCGGCCTTGATGTAATATACACCGTGAGCAGGCAACGTAACCGTGGCAGCCCCGTTGACAACAGCCTCGGAGGTAATGAGCGCACCGTTGGCGGCATAAACTTCCACGGTAGCGGCCTCGGCATTGCTTACCGTTACTTGGTCACCACTTTGGGCAACGACAAGGGCTGCGGTTTCGGCCTGAGCCTCTTCGATGGCAGAACCACCGGCTTCGGCCGTCACTTTGATGTTACCGATGAATTGATAGGTGTAGTATTTTCTCGATACGGGCCAGCCGTTAGCGTCCTTATCGGTTCCGGCCATACCCGGACCTACGATGGGAGAGTCAACATCGCCGATCCAGCGTACATATACGGCATCCTGGTTTTCGGCAGCTGCCGGCAGGGTAGCGATAGCATCGCGCCATGCGTCGCCCACAGAGTCGATAGTAACGGTGGTAAGGGTGTTCCAGGTAGCATTATCGAGCGAGTACTCCATCTTCGTGGTCTTGTGCATACGGGCTTCGGCCAGGAGGACGGCAGAAACTTTCACACCGGTCATGCCTTTGGTCGAGAACTTGATGTAGTAGTAGTCGGGGTTAGCGCAGCAAGCCTTGGTAAGCTCTTCGTTATATCCGGCAGCAGCCTCTTCTTGTTCAACGACAACAGAGTCGAGACGGGTACGCAACAGTCCGGCCATGAAGAGTACGGGTTCTGCACTACCATTGTAGATATAAGCTTTGTTGTTACGGGTCTGAGCGAAAGTCGTATCGGCATAGGTTACGCCATCGGCCGAGTGTTCAACAGTCATAATACCAAGTTGTCCTACGTTTTCGGCATTGGCTGCGTGATTAGCAGCAAACGGCAACGTCAGATTCTTGGTGGTACCATCTTTGAGTTGGCAGAAGTCCCACAACATTTCATAGTCGGCCGAAACGACTTTGGCGGTAAGATTCAGGTCGCCGGAGAGCGTAATGGTACGGGTCAAGTCGGTATTACCGTCGCTCCACCCCATGAAGGTATTCAAGCCGTCGTGGAGGTCGATGCTGATAGAGATTTCATCACCTACGAAATAAATGGCCTTTTCGGGTTGGATGGTAACCGTAGCCGTGGTAGAACCACCTTCGATCGACACATTCACAGCAGCTTTTTGGGGGAATTCATCGAGATACCATCTGCCATCGCCGATGTAGGTAGGATTACCCTCAATATCTTCACCTGCCGTGTAGATATTATACGATTTCAAGAGCGAGAAATCCTTGTTGTATCTGTCATAGAAGTCGTCCCATGCCAACTCGGCTGTTGCCATCGTATAGTTATCGGTGGTATCGGCCGAAATCCAAGCATATTCACCGGTATCGGCATCTTTTACATTACCGGCAATCCAGTTGTCATAACCTTCGATAACGTTGTTGGCGGCATATACCAACACGGCTTCACTGCTCGTGAGGATTTTCGGTTTACGAGTCTGTTCCAGATTATACTCATCTGTCCAGTCGGGCCACAAGAAGAGGTTATTGTTGATATGGAACTCCGAGCCCGGGCCCATGTATGAGCCGACACTGATGACATCATAACTGTTTGCAGCTACCAGCAACGTATTATTCTCAAACGTGAAGTAGCCCGATGTACGGCCATTATCATCGGAAATATAATTCATGGTAAAGATAGCCTTAATGTCGGGCAAATCATAGAACGTGTTGTTTCTGAAAACAACCTCGATAGGAATTTGTCCGAAATAAATGGCGGCCCAGTTGTTGTTCATGTTGGCCAAATTGGCATCGTGAACCAGACAGTCGCTCATCTCAAAATAATTGACTGTTCCCGCTGTTGTATAATTACCATCAGCATCTTTGGGCGTTACCGAGCGGTAAATGGTACGAGGATAGTTCGAGATTTCGCAGTTACGGAATGCCAACGTATCCATGTCGGCATATTTACCGTTGAAATAGATAAGTTGTCCCGAGGTAGCTGTTTTCCCACCCGTGTATTGCAGGTGCAGATTTTCAAAAATCATACTCAGGTCACTGTTCGGCTCGGTCGGATCTGCGGCATCGAAACGCAATTGCACAATGGGACGGAAGTCTTCGGGCACACCGATAATCCAGAATTTACCGGCCGTGGGCACGGTTTTGTAGGTTCCGCTGCTGATGACAACATCGGCACTTTCGGGATTGACAAAGATGGTGTCCATCGCGCCTTTTACGCGACCCAGATTCCCTAATGCCGCCGTAAATTCTGCCGACGTGGTCACAACCCAACTATCGGCAGCAGCCTGAAAAGACAGTGCGGTTGCCATGAAGGCCGCAGCAAGTGTAAAGATTTTTTTCATAACTCTGATGTTTTTATGGTTAGATATCTATCCATACCTTCGCTTTTGATGGCGAAGGTATGGTTTTTGATTTTTACAAAAGTAATCAATTTTATCGGTCAAGACAAAGGACGGAATCTATTTTCCTTCCAAATTCCAATCGACAAAATAATTGTTGGCAATCGATGCCCGCACCTTGGCTTGGAGGGCTTCGGGATATTTGGGTACGATGCGGTTCGAGACGATCGTATCGGCCTGGGCATCGCCTGCGGCTTTGTAACGCTCGGCCATCTTACACAGGTAGCTGTATGACTTTCCTTCACCGGTGTATTCGAGCAGATACTCATCGGCCAAGGCAAGGTCGTAGATTTTGATGCGTTCCTCTTCGGTAATGGCACGTTGCGAACCGTCAGGAGCGGTCACATAGAAAGTTCCTGTTTCATCGGGCACGGGCAAGTCGTGTTCGGCACCCAGGGCACACCCTACGATACCTACGTTGCCATAACCGCCAGATGTTCCAAACCAAGTGTTATATCGAGCGTCCCAACCCTCATCGACGGGTACACCGTCGACACGACCTTCGGCAAATTCGTTTTCGAGGCCGTTGTTGAGCAGGGTCTTGGTCTGGTGCCAGTTACCGAGGTGATTCTCGGCCTCGGCCAAGAGGAAGTGATAGTCATGGCCGCGATAGAGGACAATGGTGGGTTGTATCTCAAAGATATTGGTACGCAGATATTCCGGCGTATTCCCGCCCCGACGGCTGTAATAATACTTGGTAAAGGCTATCGAACCGTTGATGGGATACATGGTCAGCAACTGCGTGTAACTGCGAATGTCGGTCTCGGCATAAGAGTCCATGCCATATTGGGAAGGTTGCAGGTAGAATCCGTCACCGGGATAGGCCGGGCAGAAGTATTGCACCAAGCGGTTGCGTTGGCCATTGTCATAGTCATACATGATACCCGAGATGAACTGATAGTCATAGCCTACTTGCTCAGAGAAGAATATACTGTAATAGCTGTGCGTGAGAGGTATGCAAAGGTTATAATAGTAACCCGGAGTCTTATCGGAAGGCACTGTACCATCGACATTGAGATAGAGATTGTTGAGGTATTCGAGAATATTGTCGCGAATCCACTGCCAATCGGAGAGGCTATTGGTATAAGAAGCTCTCCACGAAAGGAGCTCGGCACGCATGAGCAACCACGGGGGAGTCAGGTAATTCCAGTAATCATAAGAAGAGCTTTGTGTCTCGGGATCGATCCAAGCGGGCCAATCCATTTCGAGGTCGGCTGCATAATGATTGCCGTCGAGGGTGATGCCGTTGTCGAGCAACTCAATGCATTTCTCCGAAACCTCATACATCGAATTGAGCGGTGTGAAGACCGAAGCGTCGTTCAGGTCCTTGATTTCTTCGAGAGGGTCGTCGTAATAATAAGCCTTACCGTAGATGCGCCCCAACGTGTAGTAGGCCCACACCTTGATGCGCAAGGCGCTGCTCACGAGCTTGGGAAAGTCGGCAGCCGCCGACTCGCTCATCGAGCCGCCGATTTTCTTGTGATACTCCTCCATCTTGTCGAAGTAGTCGTTGCAAGCCGTGATAATCTCATAAAAACAAGTCGGGTCGGCATACTCGTTTCCGTCGGTCGGCTCATAATTATAGATGTCTTGCAGGGCAATGGGGGCATTCGGGGCTATTTCGAGGAAGTTGCAACGCGTGTCGGTGAGGAATATGGGGTGATCACCTGCATTCTGCATACGCGTCACAATGCCCAGGAACCCGCGGTACATCTCATTTTCGCTCGATATATAATCACTGACATTGAGAATATTATCGGGGTCGGTATCGAAAAAGTCGTCACACGCCGAGGTAAGAACCGCAAGGGCGGCGGTCAGGCTCAATATGGAATATCGAAATATACGTTTCATGGTCAATTAGAAGTTTAAATTAAATCCGACTTTTATGGTGATGGGGAGAGCCACCTTGGCGTAGTCAAATCCTCTCATGCTTTCGCTGTAAGAGTAGTTGAATTCGGGGTCACTGCCCAGATAATCGGTCAGGGTGAAGAGGTTCTCACCGGTAACATAGATGGTTCCCGACTGACAGAAACGCAACATCTTGTTATCGAAATGGAATGCCAGCGTAAGGGCTCTCAGTTTGAAATAAGAGGCATCTTCGATCCAACGGTCGGAGAAGATGTTGTTACCCGAAGGATCACCATAGGCGGCACGGGGCATGTCGGTCATTTGGCCTTCGACTTGCCAACGGTTGAGCACGGCCGTCGACTGGTTATAGAAGGTCGACATCGACTCGGTCTGACGACGCAAGGCATTATAAGCCTTGTTGCCGACCGAATAACCGAAGTCGGCTTTGAGGGAAATCCATTTATACCGGAGGGTGGTGCTCACGCCGCCGAAGAAGTCGGGCGTTGCCGAGCCCAACGATACGCGGTCTTCGTCATTGATGATCCCGTCATGGTTTTGGTCGATGAAGCGGACATCGCCGGCCTGATAGGCTTTACCGGCGGCATTTTTAAGACCGGCTGCCTGAGCCTCGGCCGTGGTGGCATAGATACCGTCGGTCTGATAACCGTAGAACTCATAAGGCGAACTGCCCACCCGGGTTATCACCTGGGCATCGTCTTCGTTGTACGCCGTAAATTCGATGATGTCTTCGGTCTGCGCATTGCCCAGCGATTCGACCGTGCTCTTCACCGTGGAGATGTTGCCTGAAATCGACCAGTCGAAATTCTTGGTATGGACAGGATTGAGGCGCAAAGCCAACTCATATCCTTGCGAAGAGATGGAAGCGGTGTTGTCGTAGTAAAGCGACGAACCGTAAACGGCCGATATGTTGCGGTCGAGCAGCAGGTCGTAGGAATTGGCATAGAAGTAGTTGAATTGCAAATCGACCATGTGTTTGTAGAGCGAGAGGTCGAGAGCGGCATCGAACTGCGCTTTCTTTTCCCATTCAAGACGGGTGTTGGGCACGTTGGAACGCACGATGGCTCCCATGTTGAAAAGGTTCGACGTCAGATAATAGTTCTTGGCGTAATTCGAAGAGAAGCGGCTGTTACCGGTAAGGCTCACTTCGGCCGAGAGATTCATCATGTCGATCCAGGTGGGAAGGGCTCCGGTATTGGCCGCAAAGAAAGTAAGGCCGGCCGAGGGGAAGAATCCGAAGCGAGGTGCATCTACACCCGATACCGACGAACCGTCGACAGAGAGATTGGCCATGGCCTTCACCAGGTGGTTGAAGGTGTAGTCGGCATGGAGGTAATAGCTGAGCCATTTCCACTCGTCATTGATACCGTCGATAATGCGCTCGTCGAGATCGCTGGCCAAGGTCTTGTAATTGTCGTTGGCCGTATTGTATCCCGACTCAAAGTCATACTCGAAATTCTTGGTAATGAAACGCAATCCGCCGTAAGCCTTGAAGTCGTGTATGTTGCCAAAGAGTTTCTGGTACATGGCATTCACGCCGTAGAAGTAAGACGACTGCTCGCGCACACCTTTGCTCACATAGTTGAAACCGGTGCCGTAGAGCTGGGGCACGATGGCCTTGTCGGTGACGCCGGGAACGAAGAGCGACTCCTCGGTGTAGTCATAGTAGATATTGAGCATACCGGTGATGGTCCAGTTCTCGGTGGGACGCCAGTTGAGACCGGCACGCACATTCACGTCATAAATCTTATCATCACCCTCTACCGTCTCGACAAGAGCCAAAGGGTTACTTACGTTATTATAGGCATAAGTAGGATTGGCATTTACGTTCCAGCCGTTGTATGTGGCGTAGTTGGGAAGCAAATTGCCATTCATTTCGCGCATGTAGGGATAGAGGTTGGGCATCATGAAATTCGACGCCAAGATGGGATTGGTGGCCTCTTTCATACCCTGTTCCTGCAAATCACTCGAAATGTAAGCCAGGTTTACGTTGGTGAAAATGTCGACCCAACGGCTTACCATCACACTCGAATTGATCAACGTGTGGAAACGTTGTGTCGAGGTATTGTCGAGGATACCGCCTTCGTTGGTATAACCAAAAGAGATGTTGTACTTGGCAATTTCGTCACCTCCTTCGATGCGGAAGATATTATCGGTCACAAATGCCTTGCGGGTAATCTCTTTCGTCCAATCGATGTCATTGTCGAACAGATAACTGTAACTGTTTACACCGGGGTTGAGGAAGGGATAGTCGGCTCGCAAATCGGCCGCACTCGAATAGCGGGTCATACCCACATCTTGCAGATAGTTGCTGTATTGCGAAGCATTGAGGGTGGGAATACCGCTTTGAGGCATACTCACCCCGTAGCTGCCCGTAAAGGAGATACGGGTGTTGAGGTTATCGGAGGTAGCCTGCTGGGTCTCGATGAGGATAACACCGTTGGAACCCAACGAGCCGTAAAGCGAAGCCTCGGCACCTTTGAGGGCGGTGATGCTCTTGATGTCGTTGACGTTATACCCGAAGAGGGCATCGCGGGAGTAGCCATTGAGCACGCCCGAGACATCGGTATTGTAGAGATAGGGAATACCATTGATGACCAAAAGCGGAGCATTGTCGGCATTCAGGGTATGAATGCCACGCAGGTTGAAGAAGGCTCCTTCACCGGGCATGCCGCTCTTCTTGATGACTTGCAGGCCCGAGATTTCGTCCTGCCAGGCCAAGTCGGCCGAGATGGTATTTTTCATGTCGCGACGGTCGAGCGAGGAGTTTACCGCACTCCGGTTGTCACGGCGTTCGCTGTAAAACGGGAACTGTGTCGTACCGGCATAATCGGAAAGACGCTCGGGCACCAAAACAATTTCACGGGGAATAACGCCGCTTTTCAACGGATATTCTCGCGTATAGAAGCCTCCGGCCACGATGCGCAGCGTCCCTTTCGAGAGGTCGGTGGTCAGTTCAAAGGTACCATTCTCGTCGGAAACGACCGAACTCGACGTCCCCACCACCGAAACAATAGCACCCTGCAAGGGGGTATTGTCGGTACTCACAATCTTCGACTTGATGCGGGTTCCCTTTTGGGCAAAAACCGGTAGGGCCGACACCATGAGTATAATAATCAGGAAACTATATATTCTTCTCATAACACTGAATTTTCTAAGATTAATAGTTATTTACTGTCGGTCGCAAACACCAGTGGTACATCATCAACTGGGAAACGTTGCGTTTGTCGCGGTCGATCGTACTCGTTATGATTGAAGCCATATCGCTCGACTCGACACGAATGCGGAAGTTCCCGTCTTGGGGAATATTCACGACAGCCACCTGATAACCGTCGGTATCGTAAGCTACCGACTTGGGATCGAGTTCAAACCAAGCTTGTGCATCGAATCCTTCGGGGTAGGTAACCGACAAAGGCCCATAAAAAGTCATTTCCGATGCACCGCCACGGTCGAAGTGGAAGTTTGAGCCCTGTGCCGCCATACTCATGTCCTGCACCAACAGGCGGTCATTGAAGTAGATGCTCAACGAATAGGTGAGCGAGTGCTTGAATCCCATGCGCAAGTTGTATTCTCCGGCTGGAAGATTACATTCAACCAACCCATAGTTCCTATCGCTCGAATTATAAAGTAATCCGTCGTATTCGACGCTGCACAAATAATCCGACTCTTTCACGCCGGCAGCGAACGACTCCTGCTGCGGAATAAGCAGGGTGAGCGAGTCGATGCTGAACGTCAGTGAATCGATGGCGGCCTGCGTCAATGAATCGGGCGACACGATGGTGCTCAACGAGTCGAGGGTCACTTGCGCCGAGGCCAGGAGGTTGCGGCTCTTGGTGAGCGAGTCGGTGGCAGTAGCGGCCAAGATGGCTTCTTGCGAGGGGACAGCCGTCAGCACATGATAGTACATCGTAGGCAGGGTCTCCGAAAGCGTGAATGGGCTCTGGGCATCGTTGCACACGAGCGGATTGACCCAATTGGTCCATCTGAAATATTGGGCCTTCTGCGCATCACTCATGGCTGCCCAAATTTCATAAAATCGAGTCTTTACGCGATAAATGACCACATGATTGGGAATCTTAAAATCGGACAGGTAATAGACCAAACCGTTGCTCAGCGTGTCGCATCTTGTCGGGTCGACGAGTTGCACCGACGGACGCCAGTAGGCCGAATCGGAGAGGTTATACTCTTCGAGGTCCTGCGATTCGTCAATGGTACGCACATATCCACCCACGGCATAGAAGTCGGGGGCTCCGGCCGACACCTCTTCACGGGAAAGGCGACGGTTGGCAAAACATGCCTCCACAACCCATTTCTCAAACTTGGCCGTGTCGGCAGCCGTCACGGCCCGGTTGAGCCAAATCGGCAGGTTGGTGTAGGCATCGTTGAGGGCTTTCTCGATAATGGCGTTGTTGGGCACAAACATTGTGGTAGTGAAATTCTCCGAACGCATATTCCAATAGGGAATCCCGTTTTGGGTGTAACGGTCCATCAACGTGTTGCGTACCGAGATGACCGAGTCGGAATAATAGGTATTACCCATGTCGTCCACGCCATCGGGGGTACTGTTCTCGCGGTCGAAATATTCTTCTTCATAGCGAGCGACCAGATCTTTGAAAAGGGAATAGTCCTCGCCCAAGGATTTCAAATATTCATAAACCGATTCGCGGGGAATAATCGTTCCGTCGATATAGTAAACATAACCATTATCGGTCTTCACCTGCTTGTAGAGCTTGTAATCATCGATATAAGTTCCTTCTTCACGCAGGTAGACCCGCAGGTTCTTTTTGTCATAGAGGGTCTCGTAGCGGGTGAGTATGCCGAAATTCTCGGCAAACTTGTCGGGCGACACCGGGGTATCGGAGATGCTGTTCTTGACAAAAGCGGTATCGTTCTCAATCTTCGACATGTCGAGATTGTCGTTCTCACACACGACGAGGGTATATTGTCCATCGGCAGGGAGGGTTTCCATGATCCCGGTTTTTTCAAAAAGCCCGGTAATCTCGGACAATGTGGGCTGGCTTTTCAGGTAGGAAACCACATCTCCCGAATATACTTCTATATCGGCCGACGCAGATGTGATGTCGCTCACGTCGTAGTGGTCGTCCCACTTGTCGGAACATGATACGGCAACAACACTCAGGGCCGACAATATCCATGCTGTAAATTTATTTGTTCTCATAGTATTTAATCAATAGGCGTAAATTTCACATAATCCCACAACTGATGGTATCTTGAATTGGTCTTGGCATTGATGTCCATCATCGTTGCTTTCAGCGTATGCTTACCGGAGTTTTCAAATTCGAGCTCTTCCCACAAGGTAATCATGGCCGTCCCGTAAGTTGCAGCCGTGAATCCTTGCGAACTGAGACCCTTGTAGATGTAGGCATTCGACATTTCCTTGTCGTCGAGCGTGAAACGGGTAAGGCTACCAGCACCATAGAAATTATAGAGTATGGGACTGCCGGCATAGCACAACTCCACTTTGTAACGGCCCTTGATGATGGTCGGGGTTTCCAGTTCGACCCAACCGGCATAGCCGAGGTTGAGTTGCAAGAGGTTGTTCATGTAAGCGCCATAATTGCTGACATCTTTTTCGCGAGCGCTCTTGTATTTACATTTCAGGAAGCCAATCTTGCGGTAATTCGAATAGCTGGCCTTGGAAGAGTTGGCAACATAAGTCTCATCTTCGACAAAGGCCGAGACATTACCATAATCGCCGTCGCGTTTGTCTTCGGAAAGGTCGATGGCCGTCTCTCTTGATGTAAGTGCCGAAGTGAAAAGGGCTCCCAAGTTCTGGTCGGCGCCATAGTTGTTGACAAACGAAATAATCTCGGCGGTGTTGCAGAAGTCCCACATCACCGTAACAGGCTCGGGTTGCCATACGGGGAGAATATGGTTGATTTTATGTATCAAACCGTTACGGGCTTCCATATTGCTACGAAATATCGTGGCACACTCATTGAAAGTATGTACGCCGGCTATATCCTGGCAGGTAACCACCTGGTAAGTGCATTCGGTGTCGAAAATATTGATTTGGCCTTCTTCGTTGAAATTGAAGAAATCGGCAACCGGTATCTCACGATCGAAGAAGTGGTAGGTCACATACCGGTAAAGGGCATTGGTGGTATCGGTATAGTTCGTGCCGGCACCAAGGTGTGCACAAAGATCCGACACCGAGTTTATTCCTTCGGCGGCATACACCTCGTCGGGAACAGCCAGGCAGGTGAAGCGTATCGTGTTGATGGACATGCTGCCGTTGATGTTGTAGGTGGTGTCGCTGATGCGCGAAACGACTTGGTCATAACCACACAACTCGGCTGCCCCGATGAAGATGTTGTACTCGTCATAGGGACGGAGTTTTTCGAGTATCGTCTCGGCCAGCGGGTGAATCACATCGCCCATCGTAAAGACTTCGCCATTGGCGGTTTTCACGGCGGTGAATTTGGCCAGGCGGGCCTGGTTGTTGAGATAAATCGAGTCGGTATTGTGGCGTGTATTGTCAAGTTCTGCGTCATCGACATCGGTAATCGTGTAACCGAAGGCAGTGGAGAGGTATGACTGGAAAAGCGTCTGCGCGGGAATCGATTCGCCGCTCTCGGCATAGGTAATCAAAGACTCGTCGGAGAGGTCATAATTGAGGATATGCACCTGCACGACGGCGCGGGCATATTCCAGGTCGAGTTCCTGCACCGAAGAGACGCCTCTCCATGCCAGGAACTCCTTCATGGCAGCATTGGTGGGGCAGAATACCGTTGCGGTGGCATCGGCATCGTTCAGGGCGTTGTAGTAATCGGCATACTTCAACAGTTCGATCCACATCGAGAATTCGTCGCTGTTCAGGGTAAGATAAGCAGCGCAAGTCATCTCAAGGGCATCGTTTGACGTCCTTATGTATGTAGTTCCCTCGTATGGATCTTTACAAGAGGTGATCAGCGTGACTAACGTCAGAATCAATAAAGAAAACTTTTTCATAGGTGACATCAATTATAATAGGGGTTTTGTATTAACAAATCGTTTGCCTCGATCTCGGTCTGACTTATCGGCAAGAAAAGCGCATTATCGTTATTGAGTACGGTACGCAACCACGACTCTCCGGCCTGTGTGTTGTATTTCAAGACGTTGTTGACAAGGAACAATTCTTTGTACTCGTTGTTGTTCCGACGTCCGAAACGGAGGAAGTCATACCAAGCCTTGCCCTCTCCTACCAATTCGAGCGTACGCTCATAGAGCACCAGTTCGAGCATGGACGCTTCATCGAGCGATGCAACGCCAACGGGCGTAGCCTCGTATTCGATTTCGAGGTTGGAGCGGGTGCGTATCTGGTTGATAAGCGCCATGGCATCGGCCTTGTCATCATCATTCTCACCGTGACTGCGCAGAATGAGCGCTTCGGCTTTCATGAGCATCACATCGGCGACACGATAGATGATGTAATTGGGGTCGTAGTAAGAAACGGTGCGTTTGTCGGAGAGAGTCTGCGAACCGAGATATTTCCACACATACGACACGGTGGCCGACTCATAGGTGGTGGGGTCGGAGACATAATATCCGCCATACATCGTGCGCACGGCCTCTTTGAGATCCACGAGTGTCTCGGTGTACTCGTCGCCGAACTCCTGGGTCAAGGCCAAAGAGATGCAATAATTGGCATCGACATCGACGTCGTCGAAGATTTTGGGCAGCGTATTGGTCTGTTCCTCTTCGTAGTTCCATTGCAACTCAAATATCGACTCGTTGCTGTTTCCGGGATTGAACATCGAGAACCAGCTCGAATGGGTCGGGGTAGAAAGGAATGCGGGAGCATAGGGACTATTCGATTCCAAGATGCCATCGCAATAGGTAATGGCAGCTTCATAATCTTCGGCCCAAAGGCACACATCGGCACCGAGGGCATAGAGAGCCCACTTGGTGGCACGCCCCTTGGTTTCCCAGGCGGTATCGAACGACTCCTTGGCGGCACCCGTCGCGAGAGCGGTTCTTATATCCTCGCGGATTTGCGCTATGATTTCGGCTTCACCGGCCTTGGGTACCTTCGTGGCGTAAGAGTCGTCTTCATAAGGCTCGGTAATGAGCGGTGCATCACGCCAGTTGCGCACGATATAGAAGTAACAGAGCGCACGCAAGAAATAAGCCTCGGACTGATGCGAAAGCATTTCCGACATCTGGTAGGTATCATCGACCTTCTGTGCATCGGGAGCCCGTTTTATCACCGCGTTGGCCACGTTGATGATTTCATAGAGGTCACCCCAGGTACACAAGTCCTTATCGGTAGGTTTTACCTGGAACTCCTGCAACTTGCTCCCTTTGCTGGCATAAACACAACCGGCGCGCAACTCGCCCCAAGGTATCAGGTAAGGCACTACCATGTCACGCAAGTAATAGTACCCGGCATTGAGCACGGCATCTACATCGGCTTTGGTCTGCCAGAAAGTTATACTCGGCTGTGAATTTTCGGGATATACTTCGAGCCAATCCTTGCAGGCGGTCGTCGAAAGCATAACTCCGAATCCCAAAGCGATTGCGGCATATTTTATATTTTTTATCTTCATAGCTTTTCCGATTAGAAGTTAATGTTAAATCCGAACGAGAAGCGGCGGCTGCGAGGCGTTTGGGCATCGTCTTCGGACAAATCTGTCACTTTCGAAGGAAGACTCACTTCGGGGTCTTGTCCTTTGTAGTTGGTAAAGGTCAAGAGGTCATAACCGGTAACAAATATATTCAGCCCATTGATTTTCATCTTCTTACAGATATTTTTTGGTATGCTGTAAGAGAGCGAAAGCGTTTTGAGGCGGAGGAACGAGCAATCCTCAACGAAGCGGTCAGAACCCAGATAGTTCAATCCGTAGTTATAGAGCGCGCGCGGGATTTCGGTCTGATCGCCCTCGGTACGCCAACGATTGAGCACGGCTGTACTTTGGTTGTCGCGGTTATACATGGCCTCGGCGTCCATACGGGCACTGTTGATAACCTTCTGACCCAAACGGTAGTGGAAGAATATCGTCAAGGCCAAATTTTTCCACTTCACGTTGACACCACCACCACCGGTTACCATCGGGTTGCAGTTACCGAGGTAAACGACATCGTTTTCGTCGATTTTACCATCGTGGTTGATATCCTCATACTTGGCATCACCGGGATAACATACATAGGTACCGTTCTTCATGACAATAGGCTCGCCATTGAGGTTATACATGATGTTGTTCTCGGCATCGCGGGCATAAGTATCTTCGGTATTCTGATATACTCCCTGGTAACGGAATCCATAGAACGAACCGACTGCCACACCGGTTTCGAGGCGTTGGGCATAAGAGCCGTTCGAGAAAGAGAAGGTCTCTTCGGAAAGGTTCTCGGGCAATTCAAGAATCTTATTGACGTTACGGTTGATGTTGAAGTTGGCCGACACGGTCCAATCCTTGTTGCGGAATATTTCATAATCGATGCGATATTCCCAACCGGTATTGCTCAACTTACCCGAGTTGTAGTGAGCCAACTGGCCGCTCGAATATCCCACCGTAGAGGGAATCTTCACTTTGGTCTGCAACAAGTCATCGGTCACTTTATGGTAGTAATCGAAGGTCATGGTCATCTTGTTGTCCATGAAGCCGAGGTCGGTACCGATGTTGTACTCGGTCGATGTTTCCCATTTCAAGTTGTTGAGTTGCATCGAGTTGGGAGCGATGGCGGCATTGGTGTTGTAGTTGCCGATGGCCGAGTAGGTTCCGATATAGGGAGCCGTTCCGCTGGGAGCGTTACCACTTTGTCCCCAGCTGGCACGGAGTTTCAACTGGTTCCACCAGTCGAGCGATTCCATAAAATACTCGTCCTGCATGTGCCAAGCCACACCCACGGAGGGGAAGATACCCCAACGGTTTTCTTTGGCCAAAGAAGAGCGGCCTTCACCGTTGACGGTAAAGCTGAACACATAACGGTCGAGCAGGTTGTAATTGACCATACCCACAGCACCCATGATGCGCGACTCCGAGGTTCCCGACCCGAGATTTATGATAGAACCGCCGGCTACGGGGTCGGACATACCGGGTGAGGCTACACCGTAAACGGCTTCGGCCGAGTTGGAGCTGCGCGATTGCTCGGTGCGCCACAAGGCGGTAGCCGTGAGGCCGTGAATGCCAAACTGACGGCGGAAGATAAACTTGTTCTCGGTTTGCAGCGAAAGGTTGTTGGAATAACCGTCGTAGCTATAATTGGCGTTGCTGTTGTCGATCGAGAAGTCGCCGGCCGTCTGCGGCAGGAACTGACGGGTCTTGACGGTTTTGAACTTCATGGCCACCCAACCGGTCCAAGTCAAGCCGGGAAGGATATGGTAATTGGCCCTATAGGTAATGCGTTCCTCGCGTTGGTAGGTCTTATTGTAGCTCTCATTGGCCATGATAATGGGGTGATAATTCTTTCCTGAATTCTTACTTACATCAACTGATGCCGCACCTTGAAACTCTTCGGCATTCTGACGAATGAAATAGTTGTCGGTAGGCAGGCCGGTGGCATCGTCGATCCAATAAGGACTCTTGTTGGGCATCTTGCGCATGGCTTCTGCCCGGACATCATCAGAGAAAGGTTCATCTTTTTGGGTATCGGTGTAGGCAAACTCGGCATACATGTCGAACTTGTCGGAGAAGCGGTAGGTCAAGTTGTAGTTGGCCGTGATACGGTCGAGACCGGTTCCGACGCTGGTACCACCCTCGTTCATGTAAGAGAGCGAGAAGCGGTAAGTGGCTTTTTCACCACCACCCGACATCGAGAAGCTGTTATCGTAAATCCAAGCATTCTTGGTAATGGCCGAGAGCCAGTCGGTATCGGCATTATACTCATCGAAATAACGCCATGTGGGCATGTATCCGATTTCGGGGGTGTCGAACAGCAGTTCGAGAAGCGACGAAGAGTTTTGGATACCTTGTGCATTGGCCGTGTTCCAGATGGCGTCTTGCATATAGGCCACATATTGGTCGCCGTTGAGCATCGGTATCGATTCGGGCTCGACTTTCACCGTGAACTTCGACGAGAAGGTGAAGTTGGTTTTTCCGCGGGCACCTTTCTTGGTCGTAATCAAGAGCACGCCGTTGGCGGCCTTCGTTCCGTAAATAGCGGTAGAGGCGGCATCTTTCAATACCTCGACCGACTCGATATCATAGGGGTTGAGGTTCAACATGTCGGCAAAATCCTCATTGTTGGCCGTGTTGAAGTCGAAGCTGTCGTCAATGTCGGTCGAATAGGGCACACCGTTGATGACGATGAGGGGGTCGGTGTTTGAGTTCAAGGTCGCCGTACCACGGATACGAATCGAACCTTTGGAACCGGGGTCACCACCCGAGAGAATATCCACACCGGCGAGACGTCCTTGCAGAGCCTCTTCGATAGAGGATACCGGCAGGGTTTCCACGACACTCGACATGTTGATTTTCTGGGTAGCAGCAGTCTGCTCACGCACCGAAATACCCATGTCGGACATCTCGGCACGCTGGGCGGCCACCGTCACCTCGCCCAGCTCTTGCGAACTCGACTCCATGACGACGGTCATGGTTTTCTGACCGGTGTAGGCGATACGCTGGGTTTCCATACCGATGAACGAGAACACGAGGGTTGCTGCACCGGAAGGAACACGGAGCGAGAAGGCACCATTGACATCGGTGGTCACACCGGTCAAGACACGGCGCTGATCGTTCTCTATCGAGACGTTCACGCCAATGGAAGGCTCATGCTTTCCTTGAATGATTTCATATACTTTACCCGATATAAAGCCCGAATTTGTCTGTGCCGATAGGGTCGTACTGAGAAGCAGGCACAGCAACAGAAGGCTAAACCGGAGCGGATTTGCGTTGAGAATTCTGTTTTTCATAATACCCCATTTATAAAGTGTACACAACCATCGTCAAAGACGAAGGGGAAATAATCATAATCACCAACAATGGCCACTTCGCCATTGTAACCGTCTTCGGCCACCTTCACGCTCATCGAAGAGCCGTTGTCATAGACATTGAGATGCACGGCAATCGTCTGCACGGCACCGTCGACAACCTCGGTGCGCGAGTTGAGGGTGATCAGGCCGCCTTCGGCCTCGGTATCCTCACCCCAGCCGAGGAAGGGGAAGTTCGATATGACTGCGGTGCTGAGCGGCACGAAATAGACTTTCAGGTAATCTTGCAAGGCGGCAAGGTCGGTCACCACGGAGGCGGCAAAGAAATCGGCCGTCGTAGCGTCGGCATTTGCCGTCGTCGTGATACCGGGTATCTTACCGGCTACAATCGCCTCTTTTACCGCCTTGTTGGTAGGAATAAACATGAGGCAACTCTCGGTCATGAGGGTAAGAGACTGCGACTCCTCATCGATCATCTGACCGGTCATCAGCAACTGCATGAAGGCATTGAAGAGGGTGGTCTCATCGGTGCGGAGGGCATACATCATGGGGACGAAATTGGAATAAAGCGCGTTGTCGAGACTACCCTCGAAAAGCTTTTGAGCACGGGTGCCGTCGTAAGAATAAGCACGACCGTTGGACCAATCCTCCCCGCGGAACTTCAACTCTTCAAATTCACAATACACATCGGCTTCGGTCGTGGCGTTGCCCGTGTAGGTGATGAGGTTGTTGAAAAGGAAACTGTTGGTAATTTTCCCGTCCTTGACATACCAGTAGAGACGATAGTCGGGAGAGAGTGTTCTGAACACATGGTTGCCCGAGAGCGGCAGCTCGGTGAGAGTGGTGGTAGAACCGTCGAGCGAAACGACATGGGCATAGACATAACGTTGCTGTGCCGAGCTCGAAAGGTTCGACGTATTGATTTCCAACCTGTCATCTACCGCATCGTAGGTGATGCCGTTGTAGGCCATCTGCGTGTCGGAGGGATAGAGCACGATATAATTCATCTCATTGGAGCAAAGGGTGCTGATGAGGTCGGAATTACTGAGCATCAACAGGAAGTTGTTGTAACGCTTGTATTGGTAGGCCGGGCCGGTCACCGCATTGTACTGGGCCGGGGGCGTGAGCACGTCGCAACCATAAAGCGTGCCGTTGACACAAACCTTGCGGTTTTCCTGGGGAACGGCATCGACGTCGAAGTTAATCACCATGCCTGACGAGTTCTTGATGTCGCCACGGGTAATCTCCTCGGGGAAGACCACGGAGGCGGTATAGACACTGTTGACGAGAATATCCTGGATAACCGACGTCTTCACCGAATCCCACACCACTTCGTTGCTGGGATAACCGGTTCCTTCGACGCCGAAATATTCCATATAGAAATTGTCAAGCGCCTCATTGGTAGGAGCAAACACACTATACGAAACCGACGAAAGGGTCGACATCTGCGTATAATCGGTCACCGGCCATTCACTGGCAATGTTGGCCATGGGGGCGCGGTGATAATGCTGGTAGAGGTCTTTTCCGTTTCCATAGTCGATGGTGAGCTGCTCGTCTTTCACATAATAGCTGTATTCATCATAGAAGTCGAGGAAACGGGAATAATTTCCACTCTTGTCCAACTCGGCATAGATGGTATTCAGCGGTTCGAGCACCTGATTGATGAGATAGACATATCCGGTAGCCGTGACGATGGAATATTCATCGACCGACGCATTCGACACGTTGAATCCATTGGCACCCGTCCACTGCGAATTGGGATAAAAATATTCATAGTTATACTGGGCATCGATCAACTTGGTCTGGAACATGCGATAAGAAAAGATCGGAAGGAAACGTTCCAAATGGTAAACATAGCCTTCGAGACCCGTGGTATCGTTTACCACCTCATAAGTAAGATCGTCCTGGCTTTTGGTGCGGAACTTATAATAAAGACCGGCATTCACCATGAGCTCCTCGTCGGTCGCGCCATCGCCTTCATCGGGACGGAAATTGATCAACTTGCTCTTGTCGAACGAATAATAGAGAATGTGGAAACCGATGAGCTTCTTCACCGTCTCGGCACTGAGCTCCTCGATCGAATTCACGCCACATTCGTTTTTGAGATAAGCCGCAAAGGCTTCATCGTTGGGTGCCATCACCGTGTAAACGCCCTTCCCTTGGAGAATGGGAGCATAACCGGCCATGTCGACACCTTTGAGGAAAATGGTGTAATTGCCTCTTTCTTGCAACGTTTCATAGATACTCCCTTTCAGCGACTCCGGCGTATCGT
This sequence comes from uncultured Porphyromonadaceae bacterium, assembly GCA_900542765.1. Lineage (GTDB taxonomy): Bacteria > Bacteroidota > Bacteroidia > Bacteroidales > UBA11471 > Caccoplasma > Caccoplasma merdavium. The sequence continues at coordinate 32,120 of UQOX01000021.1, forward strand.
AATACGAGAGATTGTCCTGACAAGAAGTCCAAAAAACTGCCAAACAAAGCACACCGCATAGCACAACGTACTTTCCAAATGCGTTTTTCATAGATTCTCGATAACTTTAAGTGTGTTATGTAATATATATGTTTTTCACAAAATAAGGTTTACAAGACAACGCGTTTCGTCCGCCGGGATTCCGACGAACGAAACGGTGGTGTAATCTTACTGTATGATGAGCGATTCCCGATTGCTGAGAATGTAGTGTCCCCGCGGCAACTTGCCAAACAGCTCACTATACGGCACCTGTTTGAGAATGAGGATACCTACCGTATTGTAGACATCGACCAAGCGGTCGGGATCGGATTGCACATACTCCTCGGCGACAGAGCTGGTAACATTCTCCACCGAAAGCGTAATGATGGCTCCCACCTGGTTACCCGAAAAGCGAAACGGGAGCGTCCCCGTAACCGGCTCGTCAAAAGGAATCGTATGAGTCGCGGTGCCTCCTGCCGATTTCAACGGAAAGGCATATTGCGACGGAGGATAGGCAACCCCGTTCAACTCAGACAGGTAACCTGCGGCATCGTCATAATTGGTATAGGCTTCGACTTTGAAAGCCGTCACCTGCTTCCCCGTGGGAATATTTATTGCAAAATCGACATTTTTCGAATATTTGATAGCCGTGGCATTTCCCGTGGCATATCCTTTTTCAGAGGAGATGGAGAAGCCGTTGTTGAACACCCAGTTTCCGGAGGCGTCATTCTCGGCATAGGTCGTCGAGGAAAAAACCACGTCATACGGGCCGACAATATTCTCCGAATCCTTAATCTCTCCCAGCAACTCGCCATCGGAGGTACAAGCATCCATGATATCGGCCACCAAGCCGTTGATATACAATTCGAGCATGGTATATCCCTCGACATCGGTATCGTTGCGGTCATCGGGATTGTTCGGGTCGAGGCCATGAGCCCGTTCCCATTCGTCGGGCATACCGTCACCGTCGCTGTCAAGGGGCGCCGGAGTCGATTCCAACTCGGGCCAACCCGTAGTGCCATCGGCATAAAAACAATCGTCTTGCGAATTGATAATACCGGGCAGATTGGAACCGCTGGTAAAGGTAGCTTTGTTCTCCCGCACATCGGCTACCATAATAGAATCGTGGGCATCACGAGAGTAGCATGCACCTGCATATTGAAGCACTTTTTCATAGGCCACTTCGGCAGCATGGGTCGTCGTCGCATAAAATTTGAGCGGAGCATCGAGACGCATCGTGTCTTTGGTCACAGAAGTAAAGGTATTGTCATTACCCGAGTTGGAGATTTGGGCATAAATACCTTTGGTCCAGTTATCGGCCGTCACTTCGGCATTCCCCTCCATGACATTGCCGTCGACATAGAACTGCCCCCAATGGTGCAACATTGCATACCAATCGTTGTATGACCCATCGGGATTGGTGCAATATTCAAGGGTGCGAATGCCAATAGCGGCAATGCGATAAGCGACCGCACCACTTTTTTTGCGTGTGGCGGGACCGGGCTTATAATAATTGTTGTAAATATTCACGTCCATGCCTTCACCACCGTAGCAACCGTTACCAGCCCAGTTGTATATAACATTGTTACGCATGTCGAGCAATTCCTCCGTCTGCGTACCCGGGCGCGGGCCAAGACGCGGTGTACGGCTTTCGTGGTGGCACAACAGATTGTGATGATAGGTAGCTCCTTTGCCGCCCCAGTTTCCTCCATACCCATGAGCACCCTTGCTATGACCTGAATTGCGGAGGCTTTGCGAAATGATACACCACTGCACTGTCGTATTTTCATTGCCGTAAATCGAGCAGCACTCGTCGATGCTCCAACTGATGGAACAGTGGTCGACAATAATGTTTGCCTGATCCATGGCGCCAAGACCATCACCTTCATGATCGGCCACATTCTCATTTCCCAAACGGAAACGCAAGAAACGAAGGATTACATTATTGGCCTTGATGGTAAACGGATAACCCGCCACACAGATACCGTCACCGGGAGCCGTCTGTCCTGCCACGGTCACATTGCCTTGCGTAATGGCAAGAGGTGATTCCAAAAAGATTGTTCCTGAAACATCAAAAACAATGGTTCGAATTCCGGTTTGAGAAAGAGCCCAGCGCAGTGAACCTTCGCCACTGTCGTTCAAATTTGTCACATGGTACACGGCTCCACCGCGACCGCCGGTCACATATCGGCCATAGCCTTCGGCTCCGGGAAATGCCGGAAGATCCTCGGCTCTACCCATGGTCAAAGCCGAACAGAAACAGAGAATGAAGAGTAGCGTTTTTTTCATGGCATTCTTTTTATCGTGGCAAATTTCTTAATCCTCCATCAAAATCGAGAGGATTTTTTGCCCAAACAGGTGTACTTTTTCTCCTGACGGCTTCTATTGTATTCCCAAAGTGGCTTTTTTGCCTTAATAATAAGGGTGAAACAATCGCACACACAGCCTCCTTCAATAGGCAAATATAGCAAAAAATATTTTAAGATTGCTATTAATCCTATTTTTTTTGACAGCCCTCCACAGAAAATTCGTGTCTTTTTTTCAGCCCGACCGACAACACGCCCCGCCTTTTCTGAAATGTTCCCAAAAGGTGTACTCATTTACCCCCACCCTTTTTCGGACAGGCGCAAAAACAAAAACACACGGGCAGAATAGCGGAGGAGATGATGATTGCGCGCGCGGAATATCCGATAGACACAACCACCATCTCCTCCCCAGGGACAAAGAGGCCACAGACCGCAAGGCTATTCCTCTCGCAAATATGTCGAGGGCGATTTGCCGGTTATCTTCTTGAAGCTGCGACTAAAATATTTGGGGTCGGTATAGCCCACCTTATAGGCCACCTCGGCAACCGAGAAATTCCTGGTCTGCATGAGTTGTATGGCCCGTTTGATGCGTATCACTTGCAGGAAATTGATGGGCGAATAGCCGACAAGCGCCTTGATTTTCCTGAAAAAGACACTGCGGCTGAGAGCCATCTCATGAGCCAAGTCGTCGACACTCAAATCGGGATTCTCGATATTGGCCTCGATATAAGCCATCAACTGTTGCATAAATTGCTCATCGGCCGGCATGATAGAAAGCTCGGTCGGTTGATAATCGACCTCTCCGGCCGATTTTTGCTCGATGCTCTCCATATATTTTTCCCGCATGATTTGCTGTTGTTGCAGAATCATCGCCACCCGGGCTTTGAGCAACTGCGTGCTGAACGGCTTGACCATATACTCCGATATGCCGCTGTTGGCGCCCCGTATGCGGTCATCGAGGGTATTCTTGGCCGTAAGCACGACAATGGGAATGTGGCATGTCGTAGGATTTCCCTTGATGCGCTCGGCCAACTCAAAACCGTCGACCACGGGCATCATGAGGTCGGTAATCACCAAATCGGGCATATATTCGAGGGTCATCTGCCACCCCTCCTCGCCGTTGGCCGCCGTGTAAACATTGTAACTGCGGGTAAGACAGTTTCGCAAGAAAGAGCGCAAATCGTTGTTATCCTCGACCACAAGCACAGAAAAACGGTCGTCGCCCTCGGGCTCTTCGGCCTCGTCCGACGGGGAAGCGTCATCAGACTCCATATCGTCGTTCATGAGGAACTCCGTGCGCTCATCGTCTTCGAGGTGGGATTTGCCGGTGGGGAAGGTCACCTCAAACGTGCTGCCTTTCCCCTCTTCGCTCCGCACGTCGATAGCTGCATGGTGCAAATCGACCAGCTGTTTCACCAACGAAAGTCCAATACCCGTCGATTGCAAGTAGATATTGTTCTGCAATATCGTATCGAAACGCTGGAACAGATTGGCGATTTTCGAAGGCTGTATGCCCACGCCCTGGTCTTCAACGGCAATCGACACCCGGTTGTCGCCACCGGTCACACGCACGACGATGGATTTGCCCTGCGGAGTGTACTTGAAGGCGTTGGATATGATGTTGATGAATATCTTCTCAAACTTATCGCGGTCGGCCCACACATAGACCTCACCCTCTCCCATTTCGAGACGGAAGTCGATTCGGTTCATGCGCGCCATATTCTCAAAGTTTTCCATGATGGTCTCCAACGACTCCCTCACGTTGAGTTTTTCGACGAGAAGGCGCATCTTCTCATTTTGTATCTTCCTGAAATCGAGTATTTGGTTGATCAAATTGAGCATGCGGTGCGCATTGGTCTGCACCACGGTGAGGTATTCCCGGTCTTCCTCGGGCAACTTTTCGTCGGCAAGCACCTCCGACAAAGGCCCCTCGATAAGGGTAAGGGGCGTGCGCAACTCGTGCGAAATATCGGTAAAGAAGCGGAGTTTGGCCTCGGTGAGGCGGTGTTCGAGAGTCAGCTTATAGCGCAACTTATAGATGTGCAGATAGATAAACACGACGACAGCGACAAAAGCGACAGCCAGCAAAAGGTAGAGGGCCAGCGCCCAAGGGGTCTCGGAGAAGAGCGGCTCCCGGGTGATGGGCAACACGCGTTCGTTATCGACCCATTTGCCGCTGCGGTTGGTCGACTTCACACGCAAATAGAAGGTACCCGCCGGCAAATTCACATAATTGGCCGTCAGATTTTCCTGCGTTATCGTCCACTCGTCATCGACCCCCTGCAACTTGTAGGCATAACGCACCGGCAGGTTCGAAGAGAAATCGACCGCAGCAAAAGGCACCGAGAGCGTTCGCTCCTCGGGCTTCAACAGCACCGAATCGACCCCTTCCCCGAAGACAATGGCGGGTACATAGCGATTGGCATCGAGTTTTTCGGGCGTAACGACATATACCCCCAGGCTGGTGGGCACGAGCAAACGGCCGCCATCGTCAATCAACGGTTTGTTTTCAGAAAGTGTGGCATATCGGGGCATCATATCATACCCGATATTCTCAAAATTTTCTTTTCTCGGATCAAATCGCATGAGCACCCGTTCGGTCTGCACCCAAAGATAACCCGCACGGTCTTCGATGAGGTTAATGGCCACATCAGAATAGGCGCCATTGCGTTTCATATAAGGACGGAAGGGGATATGGTCCGACAACAGGTTCTTGGTCATCACCTTGTTCAGGCCACCCCCGAAAACCGCCAAATAAATATCTCCGCCACGGGTCACCTCAATACCCATTATATCATTGCTTCCCAAGCTGTTGGCATCATCTTTTTGTCGCTCGCTGTAATAAAAGGTTATATCCTCGGGCGAAGAAAAATTCTCATCGAACGTATAAAACCCCCGGGTGGTACCGACCAAAATCACACTATCGGAGGTCTCCGCCAAGCAACGCACCTGCTCGGGTATATTTCGGGACTGTGAGCCCAAACGGTTGTCGGCATGCAAAAATGTCAACGTATCGGCAAGAGGATTCTCCACCAGGTTCAGCCCCGAATCGTAACAGGCCACCCAAAGACGCCCTTTGTAATCCTGCAAAATCGCATAGACGGCATCACCGCTTATGCCATACACGTCCCGGGCATCTTTCATGTAATGTCCGGTAATGTCATATTTTCCCGGCGAACGGTAGCGCAGGCGATAAAGTCCTTTACCTCGAGTGCCGAGCCACAAATTGTGCGCATGATCTTCATATATGGCATAAACCCCGACACCGAATGATACCGGCTGTCCTGCAATACGGCCGTCGGGAGCGAGGTAGCCAAGGCGCTTGTCGCCCTCCCATATCTCAACTTCGCCCTGCCGGGAAGCAACCCACATGCGGTCGCGCGAGTCGGAGAAAAGGCAACGTATCTCTTTTTTCATATAGCCGGGGTGCGGCTCCACCTCGCCGTTGCCAAATTGCAACTTATGCAACCCCACGTTACACCCTACCCACACATTTTTCTGGCGATCCTGGAAAATGGTCCGCACCGAGGGAGAAAGAAACCTGCCCACTTCATAAGGGCGCATCGTCAAATGGTCGAGGTCGACCCTGAACAAGCCGCTCTCCCGCATGAAAAAGAAAAGGTCGCCCTGCTTATTCTTGAAAAAACGCGGACTTGACACATCGGCCGAAGACCAATTCGGAGTCCTGTCGGGCAAAGCAATCGGGTCGACCCGTCGGGTCCTCATGTCGAGACGATAAAGTTTACGGTCATGCGTTATGAGACAGCAACGCGAATTGCCGCTGTTGTAACAATAAGAGACCCCTGCCCCGTTGGGAAGTTTTACCAGTTCTGTCCGGCAAGCATTCACATCCACGAAAACAACGCCGGCATCGGTCTGCATCAAAAGGGTCGAATCATTGATGGGAGACATGCGGTTGAGATTTTGAACCTCCTCGGGCATATCCTCGATAAACGACAATTCTCCTGTTTCGAGACGGTAAACGGCCAATTCCCCTCCGGGTGTTCCCAGCCAAATCGAGCCATGCCGTTCAATGCAACTTTTATACGAACGCTTGCTTTTGAAAGAAATATCTCCATTTACGATTACACCTTGATCGGTCAACAGCCACTCATTCCCCCGGGAATCAAGACGCACATCATATATGCGACGGCGTCCGGGACGCAAAGGTTCGAAAATCTCAATGTTGTCAATGTTTTTGTCTTCGACGCGAAAGAGCGTACCATCTTCGTCGACAAGCCAGGTAAATCCATTTTTAAGCACCTCTATCTTATCGGCCAGGACACGACGGTTGAACTTGTCTTCCAACATCGAATGCACATCGACAAAACGCTGCGTTCCCGTGCGAAAAAGATAAAAACGATCCCTGCCGATGCACCAAATATCGTTTTCATTATTAATAACGATATTGTCGAAACGATTTTGAAGCAACGGTTCATGATTTCCGGGCATCGCCTTGTAGCAGGTAAATTTGTAACCGTCAAAACGGTTGAGGCCGTCCCAAGTAGCAATCCATAACACACCGTCATGGTCTTGGGCAAGAGAGGTCACACGGCCCTGCGAAAGGCCGTCGTGCACCGTATACACCGACAAACGGCACTCATGAGATGCCTGTGCCGACACCCCCGCAGCCATCAACAAGAGAACAAACAGGGTAAAAAAGTGTTTCATCGTGGTATTATCTTTACTGAGAAATATTCGCATGGAAGCCAAAGGAAAGGAGGATACCTTCTCTGTCGGTCACACCCAGCCCGATCCTATGTCTTACAAATATAGCGATAATCCCCTAACAGATGACACGTCGCTGAAAAAACGCAAAAAAAGACACCTGTTTGACCAAAAATTCTCCCTTTCTCGCCCCAAAAACGAAAACGGGCTCTTCAAATTCCCGAATAATGCACTCATTTAGCAGAATAATACACTTCTTTGATTTTTTTTCTTATTTTATTTGCATAGTTCAAGTTGTATGAAGCTCCAAGACAAAAACAAGAGCCGGCAACAACGACACAGGCCATCTCGCGAATAACGGACAAGTGACGACAGGCAGAAAGGCACCAGACGCCCCGTCCACTGCCATCGGAACTGGGCCGCCCGCCAAAAGGGCACGATGAGCGAGACCGGCATCTCTTGAAATTTTCTTTTCATGTATACTTTCGCGAAAAAGGCTACCCGAAGGCGTTCGAGAGCCTTTTTCATTTTTTCGGCGGGCACATTTCCATGACATGACCGACAAAACGACCCGCACAGGCCGACAATCTCAAATGTTTTTCCTATCTTTATGAGCATCAATCACACGCCATGAAAAGAAGTCTAAAAATCATCCTGGCCCTTGCGGCACTCCTTCTCGTCACCTACCTGAGCCTGCCCTACTACGCCCGCCAAGCCCTGGTACACCTCTACCCCGACATCTATGACCTCGACCGCTTCGACAAACACGTCGTGCACGCCCCCGACAGCAGCCGGGCATGGCCGTCGACCGCCGACTACAACCACTACCGCCTCTCGGCCACAGAAGCCGCCTACCTCGACACGATGGAGACCACGGCATTTCTGGTCTTCCAGCACGACAGCATTCTGTTTGAGAACTACCGCAACGACGGGTGCGACACCCTCACCTCGAACATCTTCTCCGCCACCAAAAGCATCGTAAGCCTCCTCACCGGCATAGCGTGGGGCGAAGGCCGCATAAAAAGCCTCGACGACCCCGTGGGCAAATATCTGCCCGCATATAACGAAAGGCGCCGAAAAGAAGTCACCCTGCGGAACCTGCTCACCATGAGTGCCTCGCTGAGCTGGGACGAAAGCTACACCTCGCTCTTCTCCATGACCACAAAAGGATATTACGGCGACGACCTCTACCGACTGGTTACCGAACTCGACGTTACGGGACAACCGGGTCGGCAATACACCTACCGCAGCGGCGAGACGCAAGTCCTGGCCTTCGCCCTCGAAGCCGCCACCGGAAAAACGCTGAGCGACTACGCCGAAGAGAAATTGTGGCGGCCGCTCCAAGCCGAGCACGACGCCTATTGGCTGCTCGACCGAAAAGAGGGCAACGAAAAAGCTTTCTGCTGTTTCCACACCACCGCCCGCGACGCAGCCCGCTTCGGACATCTGATGCTCAACGGAGGAAACTGGCACGGGCGGCAACTCGTCCCGCCCGACTACATGCGCGAAGCCATAACACCCGCCTCATACCTGCGCAACCAATGGGACAACGGTCCTCTCGACTATTACGGATTTCAATTCTGGATTGTGGACATCGACGGAAAAAACTATCCTTACATGCGGGGAATGTATGGGCAGTACATCGTCGTGATACCCGAGCGGGAAGCCATCTTCGTGCGCATGGGGCACAAATCGACCGACGTATATGTCGGGCCGCATCAAGAAGACCTGTTCCGATACTTCGCTCTGGCCACGAAAATCCTCGATGCCCGGGAAGGATAGAGGGGGGTGCTTTTCTTTCGTTTTCATACTTTTTCCAAACAAAGTCGGACGGGGAGAAACACTTTCCGCCCATAACGATTACTTTTGCAACCGAAAAAGAGAAGAACGACAGACATGCGCAAAATCATATCTTTGACCGACGGAGTGGCCGGTGACATAAACCGCCGCTTTGCAACCCCCATAAACTTTGAGTTGCAAGAGGGGGAACACATAGCCGTCATCGGACTGAACGGAAGCGGGAAAAGCACACTCATACAGACCATTACAGGCCAACTTTTCCTGCGAAAAGGCAAGTTGGCTTTCGACTTCGGGCCCGATGCCCACACCTACAATTCCGAAAACATACGCTACGTCACCTTCAACGATGCCTACGGCACGGCAACGGCCGACTACTATTACCAGCAACGCTGGAACTCGCAAGACAGCGACCAAGGCCCCTGCGTGAGAGAGGTTCTGAGTCGAGAGAAATGCGACAACCCGCAATGGAAAACGCACCTCTATACCCTGCTGGGCATCGAGAACATGCTCGACAAACCCATCATCATGCTCTCGTCGGGTGAACTGCGCAAAATGCACATCGCCCGCCTCCTGCTCTCAGCCCCCAAGGTACTCATTCTCGAAAGTCCCTTCATCGGCCTCGACGCCCCGTCGCGCCAATTACTGGTAGACCTCCTGCAACGTCTCATCGAAGAGGCTTCGGTGCAGATAATCCTCGTGGTGACCGCCCCGCAAGACATACCCCCGTTCATCACCCACGTCTACGAAGTCGAGGCCATGGAGTGCCTTCCCAAACGCACCTTGCAGGAATACCGCACCCACGAAACACTCACCGCCCGCCGCGCCGAGATAAACAACCGCAACGTCGTATTGCCCACACTCCCACCCGCCGAAGGGCAATCGTGCACGGCACAGGAAATCGTACGCTTCGAGAAGGTCTCCATCCGTTATGGCAATCGCACCATTATCGACCGGCTCAGTTGGACTGTTAAAAACGGGGAAAAGTGGTCATTATCTGGACCTAACGGGGCGGGAAAATCGACATTGTTGAGCCTGGTCTGCGCCGACAACCCCCAAGCCTACTCGCAAAACATCACCCTCTTCGACCACAAGCGGGGAACCGGCGAAAGCATTTGGGACATCAAACGCCACATCGGCTACGTCTCACCCGAAATACACCGCTCCTACCTCAAAGACATTCCCGCCGCCGAAATCGTGGCCTCGGGCTACTACGACACGATAGGTCTTTTCCGCCGGCTTTCCCCGGGACAGGTCGAGTCGTGCGCGGGCTGGTTGCAGGCATTCGGCGTGGAAACGCTGCGCGACCGTTCGTTTGTGAAACTCTCGTCGGGCGAACAACGCATGCTGCTTCTCGCCCGCGCCATGGTGAAAGACCCCGACCTGCTCATTCTCGACGAACCGCTCCACGGACTCGACATTCTCAATAAAGAACGGGCTCGCGCCATCATCGAAGCCTTTTCCTCACGACCGGGCAAAACAGTCATCTACGTCACGCACTACCCCGAGGAACTCCCGCGGTGCATCGACAAAACATTGATACTCAAAAGAAACGACTAATCGGAATCAAAATGAGGCTTTTTCTCCGGCATTTCGCAAAAGCGAACGACAGGTCGCGACCAGCTCCGAGACAATTTCTCCGGCCGGTTGGATAGCGGAAAGCATCGAAGCGGCTTGTCCGATTTCCAGCTCTCCGGCTTTCAAGTCTCCCTCGAATATTCCTTTCTTGGCACGACCTTTCCCCAAGAGCGCCCGCAACTCTTCGGCCGAAGCACCCCTCTTTTGAGCCTCATCTACGCAGTAAAAAAAATCGTTTTTAACCAATCTTGTAGGTGATAAACTTTTTAGTGTCAGCAATGTATCTCCTTCGGGCAGTCCCAAGCAACGCGTCTTGAAATCATCGTGGGCAGAGCTTTCGCAAGAGAGGGCAAAACGAGTGCCCACCTGCACACCTTCGGCACCCAACATCATCGCGGCCGCCATGGCCTCGCCCGAGGCAATCCCTCCCGCCGCCAGAAGAGGCAGCGAAACAGCTTTGCGCACAGCCGGGACCAGACACATCGTCGAAGTCTCCTCCCGGCCGTTATGGCCACCGGCCTCGAAGCCTTCGGCCACGACGGCATCGACACCGGCCTGCTCGCACTTCTTCGCAAAACGGGTAGACGACACGACATGCGCCACGAGAATGCCGTGGCGATGGAGAAAATCGGTATAAAGCGCCGGATTCCCGGCCGAGGTAAACACGATCTTTACCCCTTCGTCGACCAAAATCTGCATCAGCCGGTCCATTTCGGGATACATAAGCGGGACGTTCACGCCAAAGGGTCGGTCGGTTGCCGCCTTACATTTCACAATATGCTCGCGCAACGTGTCGGGGTGCATCGACCCCGCACCGAGCAACCCCAGGCCGCCGGCATTACTCACCGCCGAAGCCAGGCGCCAGCCGCTGCACCACACCATGCCACCCTGCACGACAGGATAGCGAATGCCAAACAATTCACATACACGATTTGCCATAAGAAGATTTTTTATTCGGTCTGAAATTCTCTTCATCAAGAACAAGCGAGGGAGCCGGCGGGTTCTTGATGAGGGGGGGGGGCGGTCGGGAGAGCCCGAATCACCGTCAGAAACCGCGCCGCAGCTTGTAACGCAAAGAACGGGTGCCCGGCGCCACACTGTCGACCCGGTACACGGCCATGCGCGAACCGGCGGGAATCATCGACACGACGGTATTTTCGGCGAGCGGCACCGCATGCACCAATGCCGGGAAACGCGTCAGGGCAACCTCGGGAGCGAGAAACAGGGTGGAATCATTCGCCTCGGCAAAAGCCGACACATCTCCTTCGAAATAGGCCGAGACAAAGCAAAAATAGGCATAATGATGACGCTGATACAACGTATCGGCCGGAGCATAACGGAACCAACTTTCCTCGGTCGGCTCATCGGCCGTCGCCGGCGGGGCGATGGGCACGTCCGTCGCCGAAGGCTGTTCGGTGGCGCGATGGCTCCGCCAAAAATAGAATCCCAATGCCACCACCAGCAGCAACAAGAATGACCACACGAGCGAACTTTTCTTCATAACTGAAAAATTTGTAGAGAAACAGAGGAAGTGTCTGTCTGGCATTGCTTTCACAACGGCGACGTCCTCCCGATGACAAATATAGCAAAAGGCGTCCGAATACGAATAAATCAATGTGAAATAATATAATCATTTGGGAACAAATTATATCTATTCTTTGCACATTCAACCCACATAGATATTGTGAACTTTCTTATCCCATTCCAGCGAAGAGTACTCGCTCATCATTTGCCTTCGCTTTTCAGAAATAAAAAAAACATTAATATAGTCCAAAGCATATAGAAACTAGAATAAAGATGTGCTATACTGAAACACTCAGATACCTTCCGCTCATTCATCTCTGCTATAAACAGGAAAGTAGCAGCATATTGTTAAATACAATCGAAATCAGTATTTTTGTAGCATAAATACCAAACTTAATTGAATTATGACCTCTACAGAAATAATATTAAACACCTACAGAAGACTCATTGCAAAAAGAACCACCCAAGGAATCCCTATTAATTTGAGAATTAAATCCGTTGTTGGTACGGTACAAGATGACCCTTTTGATTGTTGGATAGAAGAAGAAATCAAAACCTCTTTACCCAACAATTTTGATGTGTATCATTCCGGTGCATTGACCACACCAGATTTAATAATAAGAGACCGTATTTCTGGTTTATGCATAGGGTTAGAGATAAAGAAATTAATCCAAAAACAGACGGGTGCAGATTCTAGAGGATTAACCATTGACTACAACAGTTGCCTTCCGTGTGGTTCTACTTTAATAAAATAGGGAACGACACGATTGTTATTCCCTGCTATTACCTTTTTGCTTTGCTGAATTATGAAAGCACGCATATTGTCTCCTTGATTTTACTTGATGGAGATTTTCTCAATTATGACTTCAATCTTCACAAAGAGGCCAAATATGCTAATTATACTGAGTACAACCATGGTCCCTATGGAGAAGGTTCTGTACGACATAGAAAAATGTATACATACCCAAACCCTTTAAATTACAAGATTAAAGAGTTTTATTTGCGATTGATATTGATAGCAAAAAAGAATGATTTAGCACCCGTTTGCCATATACAAAACATTACTGAGCAGATTATAAGGGAAGATAAATATGGGAACAAATTCCACTACTATCTGCTAGATGAAACAAACACTATAACCAAGGGCGATTTAAAGACTCTTACAGGCATCTTTGACGCTTGCAAACAACGGTCTCCAAAAGAGAGAACCGTCGCAATTCCCGTTATCCCTCCCGTAAACGAATAACCCATGTTTGATATAAAGCAAGAAGAATTTACTCCATACACATACTTAGGTCTATTTTCTGGTGCAGGAGGTCTAGACTTAGGATTTGAGAAAGCCGGGTTTCTACATACTCAATCCAGCGATATACTAGACTATGCCGTAAAAACGCTTAAAATAAACCGTCCAAATTGGGACGTTGTTAACTGCGATATAAGGGACTATACACCCAATTTTCAAGAAAACTTAGATGTTCTATTGGCAGGTTTCCCATGCCAAGGTTTTTCTTTGGGAGGAAATAGGGATATACATGATTCTCGAAATACATTATATAGGGAAGTCATACGGATAGCCCAATTAATGCAGCCGAGAGTCATTGTCATGGAAAATGTTTTGAACTTGCGAACTATGAAACATCCAGAAACGGGGAAACCGTTTGCCCTCCAAATATCAGAAGAACTAGGAGCCATTGGTTACAAAACTCGTATTCAGTCCTTTCGAGTCTGTAAATATGGTGTACCTCAAACAAGACGCAGATTCATTTTTGTTGCATATAAAGGTAATTCATTAGACCATTTTCAATTTCCTGCCCCTAAGAAGGAGACCCCGATTAGGGATTTCTTACAGGATTTAGCCCAAGACAGCCAAGTACAGTTACCTAATCACAATCCACAATGGGGATTTAAAAGCCACGTTCATATTGAGACCGGCGAAATTGTAGAAGACGGAGCACTTGTCGTACCTGTGCGACTGAGTAGGACAGCATCGGAAGGCAATCCAATCCGAGATCTCGACTCTCCTTTTCCCGCCATTGATACAGCCACAATTTGGGGTTGGGCTACAGGTAATGTAACCGCAACCCGAATAGACAAAGATAGGGAAAACTCCATGTTTGTCAGAAATCCCCAATCCAATGCCAAACTTTGGAGGATAAGCGCAAGTAAAATCCGCGCATTCACAGCAAGAGAATATGCAAGATTACAGACTTTCCCTGACAATTGGTGCTTTTATGGCAACAACAAACGAGAACTGCAGCTACAAATAGGGAATGCCGTTCCTGTAATATTTGCAAAACAGATAGCTACATGCGTCAAGAATGCATTGGAAGAATTAGACGGTAAAGTTGTAACCCTACAAAGAGATTGTACACAATTAAGTTTATTTTAACTTTTTAGCCATCTGAACCTATAAAGAACAGAGGAACACCCTTACACACGTCCGTCACGCCGGAACAGCCCCGGAACCCAAGAAAAAAAATGACGAGCAAACGGCTAAGCCTGTGGATTCCCCGTCGAGCGGGGAAAGGACATCGCAAAAAGAGCAAAAGAAACAAAAGCGGCTTGCCATGTGGCAAGCCGCTTTGTATCGGGAAGTGGGTGCTGAGGGATTCGAACCCCCGACCCTCTGCTTGTAAGGCAGATGCTCTGAACCAGCTGAGCTAAGCACCC
>UQOX01000022.1 GCA_900542765.1 uncultured Porphyromonadaceae bacterium
CAGGGAACAAATTACAAGAATGCCGCCTGCCGGCATCATTCCGATACATTGATGGGCTCTATGCATTGCAAGAAGGGACATTGTGCATCGCCACTCGGCAGCTGTTGCTTCTACGGGAGAAAGATGGCCGATTTGCTTCGATAGGCGCACCAGACGAAACATCGTGGCGCATCAACCGCCTTCATCAATCGCAGGACGGGGCAATATGGTTCTTCGACGGCTTTGAGAAGATATGGCGCATCGACCCGTCGGACAAACAGGCTCGCCCCGTAAGCTACGCGCATGAGTCACAAAAAAGAATCCGCTTCATACACGAAGATGCTTTCGGCGGCATCTGGATACAACCTTATTATGGAGCTTTTTCCTACTACGACCCGGGAACGAATACACTGAAACCTGCTTGGCTGACACGCAACGGCCAGAAAGCCTCATATCAGGCAGCAGGCTACGAATATCTCGTCGACAACCACAAAAATCTATGGCTGTGCGCCGCAGAAGGTTTCGACTGTCTGACATTCACGCCGCGCCGTTACACGCTTCTCGGCGAGAAAGAGTATGGAATAGAGGGTTTGGTGCGAGGTCTTCTCATCGACCACGAAGGACGGCTATGGTGTGCCACCAAACAAGGCACCATCTCATTATACGATACTTCGAACCGGTATATCGGGAACCTTACCCGACAAGGTGAAATCGTACCCAATCGCCACGCCGTCTTCGGCTCCAATGCCTACACGCTTTTTGAAGACTCCTTGCAAAGAATATGGATTGGGTGCAAAGACGACGGCTTGTTCATTGCCACCCCGCTGAACGGGGGAAGATACCGGATACGGCATTACCGGCACAACGACAAAGAGCCATACAGTCTAAGCAACAATTCGGTCTACGACATACGCACCGACAAGCGGGGACGAATATGGATAGGCACCTATGGCGGGGGACTCAATCTCGTGGAAAACTCCACCACGCAACCCCTCCGTTTCCTGCACGGAGGAAACAAACTGAAAACCTTTCCACCGGAAGCCGTCAAAATACGGCACATCTGTCCCACCGACAGCGATGTGATACTGGTAGCCACAACCGGAGGATTACTCACTTTCGACAGTCGCTTCGCAAATCCCGAAGGACTGACATTCCATCTCAACCGAAGCCGACAGAACCAGGCATCGAGCCTCAGCAACAACGATGTCATGCATGTGTGCCAACGGGCCTGCGGCGACCTCTACGTCGTTCCGTACAGCGGAGGCATCAGCCGCATCGTCTCCGACAACCTGCTCTCGGACAGTATCGAGTTTGAACACTTCAACAAAAGAAACGGGCTGCCTTCCGACCTCACATACGCCATAACCGAAGCCGGCGACAGCATTCTGTGGATTACATTCCAAAACGGAATCTGTCGCTACGACCCGCAAACTCACGGCATCGAGACATACGACCGCTTCAACCTCTCCCCTCTGACCATCAGCGAAGTACCGCCTGTCATCGACAAGCAGGGCAGACTCTATGTGGGAACCGCCTATGGAACATTATGTCTCGACCTCGGCAAAATAGGGAAAAGCGACATCGTGCCACCCCTCGTCTTTACACAAATGCAGATTCCAGGCACAGACGGGCACGACATCATCAAACCCATCATCGGCGATACACTCACGTTGTCGCCGCGGGAACGGAACATTTCGCTCACGTTTGCCGCTCTCGACTACACGGCCTCCGCAGCCATACAATATGCCTACCGGATAAAAGAGCGAAGCGACACATGGAACAACCTATCCGACAACCGCACCGTAAGTTTCGCCGGCCTTCCGGCAGGAGAATGGGACCTGGAAATCCGTTCGACAAATGGAGACGGCGTCTGGTGCAACAACAACCGCACCCTGCACCTCTCGGTCACCCCCACATTCAAGGAAACGCCATGGGCCATACTGTTGTATGTTTGTGCCGGTATACTGCTGGCGCTGCTTATCTCGGGCATATTCATTTATATAGCCAATCTGCGCCGCAGCATCACCATCGAGCAACAGGTAACCCAACTTAAATTGAAATTCTTTACCGACATCTCGCACGAGCTGCGCACCCCTCTCACCTTGATTGCGGCTCCACTCGAAACGACCTTGCGGCAAGACAACCTGCCGGCCGATACCCGCAACAACCTCCGCATCGCCCAACGCAACGTGCACCGCATGTTACAACTCATCAACCAGATTCTCGATTTCAGAAAGGCACAAAACGGCAAAATGGAATTGCACATCACTCGCGTCGACTTGTGCGAACTATCGCGGCACACCTACGAATCGTTTGAATATCTGGCTCGAAAGAGACACATCGACTACACGTTCACGGTGAGCGAGTCTCCAATTTTCGGGTACACCGATGCCGACAAGGTCGAAAAAATACTGTTCAATCTGCTCTCCAACGCATTCAAATACACTCCGGAAGGAAAACACATTGGCGTGTCGCTCCAAACAGCCGACAACAGACTTTTTATCACCGTACATGACGAAGGGCAAGGCATCGCCCCCGAAAAAATAGGCAAAATATTCAACCGATTCGAGACATTGGGCAACCCCGGCAACATTCTTTCCTCCGGCATCGGATTATCTTTGGTACAAGAACTTATACAGATTCTGCATGGGGAAATTCAAGTCGAAAGTACCTTGAGAAGAGGCAGCTCATTCCGTGTCACCCTACCCATATCGGCATCGAGCTATCCGAGCGTCCGACTCTCCGACATTGTCACCGAAGAGCGGGCCGACCTGCCCCGTGAAGAAGATATAACCGGGAAAAGGGAGGGCGGCGACGAGTCGATACTTATTGTTGAAGACAACGACGAACTACGGCATTTCATCAAATACGTCTTACAAGACGACTACAACATCATTACGGCTTCCAACGGAAAAGAAGGTCTCGACAAAACACTATCTGACCAACCGAGCCTCATCATCAGCGACATTATGATGCCCGTCATGGACGGCATCGAATTTCTCAATGCCGTAAAACAAAACAACGACATCTCCCACACGATGTTTATCTTGCTCTCGGCCAAGACATCGGTCGAAGACCGCATAAAAGGATTAGAGTATGGCGCCGACGACTACATCACCAAACCATTCAGTCCATCATACCTGAAAGCTCGCGTGCACAATCTGCTGCAAAAAAGACGCGGATTAAAAGCGTGGTACCTGCATCAGACCGACGAAAAGGCACACCATCAAGCGACCTGCCAACTCACCCGCTTCGACGACGCCTTCATACGGGACATCATTCAAGAGATTGAAAACAATATCCAAAACAGCGATTTCAGAATCGAAGACCTGGCCGATACCCAACACATAAGCCGCACGGTATTTTATCGGAAAATAAAATCACTTACCGGAAGTTCTCCCATTGACCTTGTGCAGGAAATCCGCATAAAGAAAGCCATTGATTTTTTACAGAAAGGGAACTTGCGCGTCTCAGAAATCGCGTACCGCTGCGGCTTCTCCTCCCCCCAATATTTCAGCCGCGTATTCAAAGAGAAGACAGGTCAATCTCCTACGGAATACAAAGGTGGAAAAAATGACTAAGCGGAGACATATTTGTCTCCATGAATCTTCACTCTTCGCGCTTTTGAATAAATTATACAAGCAATAAACCAATTATTGCAAGTGCGGCATTTGTTTTTACCCGAAATTAGCCATGTCGTAATTTCCACGGCAACAAGCTCACCCGGCCCCACAGACTAATATCTCAAACAAATACCATGAATATGAAAAAGCAGTACATTATCTTATGCCTTCTCCTCCTGTGGACGGCAATTATCCATGCACAAGTTCCTGCCTTCCCGGGAGCCGACGGTTACGGACGTTACACCTCGGGAGGACGTGGAGGAACAGTCTACTATGTAACATCTCTCGAAGACACCGACACCCCGGGCACCTTGCGTTATGGAGTAACCCGGCTCTCCAAAGCCACGATACTCTTCAAGGTATCGGGAACGATACAACTCAACAGCAGCCTCAACATCTCGGGGAGCAACCTCACCATCGCCGGGCAAAGCGCTCCGGGCGACGGCATCTGCCTGGCCGGATATCCCGTGTCGATATCGGGCAGCAACATTATCGTCAGATATATGCGATTCCGCATGGGCGACTGGTCATTATCGGCCGAAGAGGCCGACGGAGCCGATGCTTTCGGCGGACGTTTCTGCAACAATGTCATCGTCGACCACTGTTCCATCTCGTGGTGTACCGATGAGTGCGCCTCATTCTACGCCAACTACAATTTCACGATGCAATGGTGCATCATCTCCGAGAGCCTGCGCATGAGCCTGCACTCCAAAGGACCGCACGGATACGGCGCCATTTGGGGCGGTATCGGGGCTTCCTATCTGCACAACCTGCTCATACACCACGACAGCCGCACCCCGCGCTTCGGCACGGGAAACCTCGGTACACCCTCCGACCACATGACCGACATGCGCAACAACGTCATCTATAATTGGAGCGGAAATGGTTGCTACGGTGGTGAAGGCATGACCGTAAACATGATAAACAACTATTACAAGCCCGGACCGGCCACCACGACAAGTTCGAAAAACCGATTCATAGGCATCGACGACGCCACCAGTGCCGACGGAACCACAGCC
Organism: uncultured Porphyromonadaceae bacterium; assembly: GCA_900542765.1. Lineage (GTDB taxonomy): Bacteria > Bacteroidota > Bacteroidia > Bacteroidales > UBA11471 > Caccoplasma > Caccoplasma merdavium. The sequence continues at coordinate 4,622 of UQOX01000022.1, forward strand.
ATTTGGGGGAAATACTACATCACCGGAAACTACAACTCGGCTTATAGCAATATCAATAGCGACAACTGGGACGGTGTCGTCATCAACACCTCCTCGCTCATCGGAGGCAAACCCTCAAAAGCCGACCTCAAATCGGATTCAGAACTGGGAGAAACCCCACTATTGCACCAACATACCGCCGAGGGGTGTTTCCTGCCGGTGCTCAACTATGCCGGCTGCTCCCATCGCCGCGACGCCATCGACACCCGACTCACAACCGAATGCCGCACCGGAACAGCCACATACAAAGGAGAATCGGCCAATAAAGGGGGTATTATCGACAAACTCGAAGACCTGATGCCGGCCGATGCGGGCAGTGACTGGTCGCCCTGGCCCGAACTGAAAAGCCAAACGCCGCTGGCCGACAGCGACAACGATGGCATGCCCGACAACTGGGAAATCAGAAACAGTCTCGACCCCGAAAATGCCGAAGACCGCAACACCCGCAACGACGAAGGCTACACCATGCTCGAAGTCTACCTCAACAGTCTCGTGGCCGACATCACCGAGGCTCAATACCAAGATGCCGAGGTGGTAGGCAAACCGGGCGAACCGTATGTTCCGGGTGGCCTCTCGACCGACATTACGGTGTCATGGAGCATGAATAGCGGCAAAGAGGGTGAAGCAGCCACGACAACGAAAAACGGCATCGTCGCACGGAGCGAATACTCCACCGCATCGGAAATGAGACAATACAGCACCCGGCAGACTTTCGGGAAAACATTCACGACATTCCAACCCACCATCGAATATAAGACACCCACCTCGACAAGTGCCATATACTTCGACATCGACCTCGAAGAGGGCGTCACTTTCCGCCCCACCGAAATAGAGATTACGGCCGTGCGTTACGGCACCAGTGGCGGATATCTCGAATTGGCCTGGCTGAGCAGCGATGGAGAAGAAGTCATATTGGAAACCGGAATCCATGCCGGTTCGGACAAGGAAGATGAATCGTTGTCAACGACCAAAATCGACTTAAACGGGCTCGTCATACCGACCTCGACCGGAAATTGCCGCCTTGTTGTCTATGTCTACCGACTGAGCCCCACCAAAGAATTGGGACTGGCCGACATCAAAATTGGCGGACACATCGGCTACACGGCAGGCATCGACGAAACAAAATATTCCGAACGCCCTACTACGGAGAAAAAACTCATATACAATATCTTGGGACAGCCCCTTTCAACTCCGCAAAAAGGGTTCAATATCATCAACGGAGAAAAACAAATCATTCGATAATCACAAAACCTTCTCATACCCATGAAAATACGACATTTTTTCCTTACAACACTCCTTCTCTTACCGGGCTTGACAGGCCATGCCAAGGAGACGTCCGTCGATGTCAATACATTGACATCGGAATTTAACCAAGCCGCCGACCAGGACATCTTACTGCTCGAAAGTGGCACATACAGCGGTCGGCTCACTTTTCCCAACGGAAAGACCCTCACGTTGAAAGCGGCTCCGGGTGCCGAGGTCGTTTTTACCGGTACTTTCACCGGTAACGAAAGCGATACCGATGGCGGCATCATTCTCGACGGATTGGAGATTGCCACCGGAGAAAATTACTTCATCGACATGTCATACGGCAACGTAAAGACAATCACCGTGCGCAACTGCTCCATATCCGACATCGGACGCTGCTTCCTTCGCACCAACAATGCCGGAAAGACCATCGACGCCATCGAATTTACCAACTGCATCATCAGCGATTGCGGGGCCAACGGATACTGTTTCCTCTACCCCCAGCATGGCGTAAAATCGGTATCGGTAAAAAACTGTACCCTCAAAAACTATACGTCGGGCGAGAGCTTTTTCGGGCCCAAGAACACGACATCGGACATCGTCCTGACATTCATTTTTGAAAACAACACCGTATACAAATGGTCTAAAAGCTCGTCGTATGCACTGTGCAAGATAGATGCCAAGTACAGCAACGAATCGACCTACACCTTCCGCAACAACATCATCTCGACAGCCGGTGTAGCCGGGCAAAAACCCCTTGTCATTGCCGCCAAAGGGGGAAGCCTCACCGCCCAAAACAACCTCATCGACAACTACGGCGGATACTCGGTGTCGAATGCCGTAAGTTCGGAAATAGAAGACCTGACTCTCGAATCTTTAGACATCAGCCAAATATTTCCCGACCCTGAAAACGGAGATTTCACGATTGTATCGACCTCGCCTCTCGCCTCAGCCTCGACCGAAGGGGGCGTCATAGGCGACCCGCGTTGGCTGAAAACTTTCTCGCAGGCGGTCACATTGACCACCAACAGCCTGCCACAAGAGGGAGGAACCACCTCACCATTATCGGGTAATTATGAAAAAGGAACCAATGTAACCATATCGGCAACCCATAACTATGGTTACCGTTTCGAGGCTTGGAAAGATGTCGAAGGGAATATCCTCTCTACCGACAACCCCTACACGTTCATCCTTGATGAAGATGTCGAAATATCCGCCACATTTGCTTTGCAAACCCTCTATACCCTGAACATCAGAAAAGAAGGTGAAGGAGCCCCTTGGGGAGAATACATGCTCTCGCCTCAAAAAGAGAACAACCGCTATGAAAGTGGCGAAGAGGTAACCGTCACGGTTGTTCCCAACTCGGTAACCACTTTCTTGTATTGGGGCGACGGAACCGGCGAAAACAAACAAACCGTCGTCATGGACCAAGACCGTGAATTGACCCTTCATTACGATGTCGTTCCCTTTATTGTAGGCTGGGACTTCGACACAGAAAAGAACCCGGCTCGGAACGAACGGCCAGGCGACTACTATTTCAAGAGCGACAACCAAGGGATTATGTCGCTATTCAACGGAGATGGCTCCTCCACCAACTGGGGCGGCTCGGAAAGGACATTCGGCGGGAAGACATTCTTTTGTGCCCGCCGTTACACGAACTTCTCGGATATGGACAACCCCCGCTATATAGTCGCGAAGTTCTCAGCCGCGGGATATGAAAACATCAAGATACACAGCTACATTGCCGCCGACAACAACTGCGTGCACAAAAAACAGAAGATGCAATACTCCATCGACGGCACTCATTTCACCGACTTGGCCGACACGACATTCGCAGGAATAAGCAGCGAGTGGATTACTTTCGACGCCATGTTGCCCGACACGCTTTCTGAAAACTCAAAAAAGAGCATTTATATTCGCTGGATAGGTGATGCGACCACCGAGTTGCTTGGCTCGTCATCGGGCAGTGACACCGAGGGATTCTACTTGGCCGACGTCTTTGTATATGCCGACGAGATGCACGTCGATGACTTTACGGCACCACAACTTCTGTCGACCACTCCGGCTCAAAACTCAAACACGGCCTCGGCCAACGGCAACATCGTGCTCACATTCGATGAGAAAGTACAGGCCGGAGACGGCGAAGTAACTCTCAACGGCGAGGTTCTTACCCCGGTATTCGGCAGCAAGACGGCCAGCTATGCCTATTCGGGACTTACCTACGGAACCACCTATAATGTGGTCATTCCCGAAGGTGCCATCACCGACCTGAGCGGCAACCGGTTTGCAGGCGTCACCTTGCAATTTACCACCATGGAACGGCCGCGACCTGCCGCCAAGACTTTCGACGCTGTGGTTGCCGCCGACGGGACAGGTGACTACACCACCGTGCAGGCGGCCATCGATGCAGCACCGGAAAACAGAAGCAAGCCCTATCTGATTTTCATCAAGAATGGCGTCTACGACGGACTGGTGCGCATACCCGGTAACAAACCCTTTATCCACCTCATCGGTCAGGACCGCGACCGCACCATCATTCAATACAAAATAAATTGTGCCGCCGAAGGAGATGCCGGCTGGGACTTCTCGGCCAACAATGCCGCCTACTATCCGGCAAAAGACGACGGCACGGTAGTGAAGGTTTCGAGCAGCGACTTTTACAGTGAGAATATCTCCTATATCAATACTTGGGGATATGAACAGCAGAACGGACCCATGGCCTTGGCCATGTATACCCGCAACGACCGCCACGCCTTCTATCATTGCAACTTCCGCTCGTTCCAGGATACTTGGCAGACCTCGACCAACCAAGTAAGCGACCGACTCTATGCAAAAGAGTGTTACATCGAAGGTGCAGTCGACTACATCTACGGAGGGGGAGACTGTCTCTTTGAAACCTGCGAACTATATAACCTGCGGTCGACGGGTAGCGTCATCGTAGCTCCGGCCCATAAAGAGGGCACCCGATATGGCTACGTCTTCGAGAGTTGCACCATCGACGGTGTGGTCGACAACAAGGACGCGTTGGGCCGCCCGTGGCACAACAGCCCCATCGCCATATATCTCAACACGACCATGAAACGCATACCCAGTGCCATCGGTTGGAACAACATGGGCACCATTCCTGCTCTCTTTGCCGAATACAACAGCATGGACGCCGACGGCAACCCCATCGACCTGAGTAACCGACGCACACAATACAGCTACACCGAAAACGGCGAAACCATTACCGGCAGCTGCCGCGCCACCATCTCGGCCGAAGAGGCTGCCCGCATGAACTACGACAACATCATACCGGGTGCCGACAACTGGAATCCGCGTCAGTTCTTCGAACCCATCGCTGCCCCCGAAAATGTCCGTAAAAACAAAGACATCTTGTCTTGGGAAGCCTGCGACTATGCCATCTGCTACCTCGTGCTGCAAAACGACTCGGTTGTCGACATCACCACCCAATGCCAAAGTGTGGTCGATGCTTCGGCAAAAAGCGACAGTTTTACCGTAAAAGCCGTGAACGAGTATGGCAGTCTCGGCCCATCGAGCACCGCCCAAGATGGCACATCGGGCAGCAATACCTTGGCAGACGACAACCATCGTCCCGACATGGTTGCCATAGGCGGTAACGGCTATATCGAAATTTTGGTACAGAGCCCTCTTCCTGTGTCGATCCACAATGTCTCAGGCCAACAGGTCAAAGAAGGCACATACCAACCGGGCGTTCACTTCATCACCTCTTTACCCGCCGGCTTTTATCTGGTCAACGGACAAAAAGTCATTGTCAAATAACCCTGCCCTGCCTTTGTGATTCTCAAACGGTACCTTCTATCAAGAAGGTACCGTTTTTGTTTTCCAAGTCAAAAAACAAGAAGCGGCATCGTCACGAATTTCGGCAATAAAACCATGATTACGGGAACTTTACCTCACCATTCTTGTTACAATAGGAAACAGGTCTAAGAAACTCTTTAAAAGTACGATTATGAAAAAATGCATGTGGGGAATACTTCCCTTGTTATTACTGGCAATCTCCTGCTCAAAAGACGATGACAAAAAAATCAACACCGACAATACCCCGACGGCAACAGCCCCTCTTGTCACGCCCCGGGTTGCCGTGTATGTCGATGACCCCGAAGGGAACCAGATAGACATGACCGGCATTCTCGAAATATTTCCCTGCATCGGAAACACTTCGTTTTACTTCGGGAACTATATCAACAAGAAACTCAGTTCGTTCAACGGCTTCTATCCACTTGAAAACGGAGAAATCCTCGAACAGTATTACCGGCAACTATCGCTCCCGGAAGGAGAATACAACATGGTCTACTGGGGCACACCGGTATATGACGAACCCGAATACAGCCACCCCGCCATCATCACGCCGGGGGTAAGCATCGGCAGCGACATGTCCTCGCTCTATCTGCAACTCCGCGCCAACAATGACAGCACTTACGCACCGGTTTACGACATCGTCCACGCCGTAAAGGAAGCCGACATTACCTATGAAGACCTGAGTGTTGCCCTCACGCGTGTCGTGGCCGGAGTCAAAGTATCGGTAACCATGAACGACAGCAGCACGTTCAGCCCCAACATCGCGTCGATGGAAGTCCGCATCGGCAGCATCGCCGAAAAAATGAATTACTACACGGCCCAAGCCGAGAACAAGACCAAGACGGTCAAATTCGGGCTGGTACGCTCCGACGATGGCAAAACGATGAGCAATGCCACGGTCATGCTCTTCCCCTCGGCCGCCAATCCACTCTTTGAGTTGCGCATCACGATGCAAGACGGCAGCCTGCACAAACTGTCTCAAAACCTCGGAAGTACCCTATCCGCCAATACCCGCCTTACCCTGAATATCGTCATGGGCGACATCATCGTGGGCGAAACATCGGGACACTTCACCATCGAAGAGTGGGAAGAAGACTCAGAAACCATCGAGTTCCCCATCGCTTACTGATGTTCTTTATCGCCCCGGGTTGAAGGGTATATTCGGGGACAAAAAAAGAGAGTTACTGTTGCAGTAACTCTCTTTTTGGTGATCCGCCTGGGGCTCGAACCCAGGACCCCAACATTAAAAGTGTTGTGCTCTACCAGCTGAGCTAGCGAATCATCGCATCGAAAAACATGGTGTTTTTCTCAAATGCGTGGCAAAGGTAAGACTTATTTTACTTCACGCCAAATTTTAAGTCTACTTTTTATGTGTTAAAAAATATTACGCATCATTATTTCTCTCATTTTCAGAATTTTCTATCGGGACATCTTCTTTGGTATCTTCGCGCAAGATATAGCGTTCGTAGTAAGACTGCAAAAGCGTCGTCAGCGGCAGGGCGATAATCATGCCTATCAAGCCCAGCAACGTGCCCCATATCGAAAGAGACAACAGGATTATGGCCGGGTTGAGCCCCATGACATGCCCCATGATGCGCGGCACGAGAATCATATCTTCTATGAGCTGCACGACAACAAAGACAATGACACAGGCAAAGACAAGCCACCAAAAGCTTTGTCCGGGCTCGACCGACTTCAACATGCACAACAGCAGCGTCGGCAAAAAACCGACGACCTGCAAATAAGGAACCATATTGAGCAACCCTATAAAGAGCCCCAGCAAGATAGCCAACGGCAACCCTACTATCGAGAAGCCGATACTGAACAATATTCCCACCAGGAATGCTACACAAGCCTGTCCGCGGAAATAGCGATTCATGCTCTCTTTCACATCGTTGAAGATTTCAAGCGTCTTTGTACGATACCTATTGGGTATCAATGCCTTGAAACCGGAAATGATTTTGTCGTAATCGAGCAAGATAAAAATAAAATAGAGAAAGATGATGAGCCAACTGATGATGTTGATAATCTGATTGACCGAACCGGTAAGCAACGCCCACAACTGTGTAGCCGTTTTTTCTATCAACATACGCCAATCTTGTGGGTCCATGGCTTCGGCGATGCGGGTAAAATTGATGCGTTCCTGCAAATAATGATGCCAACTCTCCGGTATAAACGGGGTTATTGATGACCCCCGCGTGAGATAGTCATGAATCAATGTCCGCATTTTCGAAGCCTCTTCAACAATTCCGGGTGTTATCAACCACACAAACAAGGCGATCACCCCACCCAAGATGAATAGTGCCAGGAAAATGGCAATGATGCGTATCTTCACCCGGCAACGATATTGAATGAATTCAACAAACGGATTGACAAGGTAGGCCATGAGCCAGGCTATCAGGAAGGGAAGCAATGCGCTTTTGAGCAAACGTATCAAATAAAAAACGGCAACTATGGCTACCGCCGTAAACAAGATGCGTATCACCCGGTCGAAGGTATAGGGTTGTCGTATTGATTTCATAACTGTTTCCGATATTTTATAAATTGCGTCACCGTAGGAAAAAGCCTCCCGACCGAAAGCCATCATACGTCATGACAAATGTAAGCAAATTCACGGGAATAATCTAATAAAATCGACAGATTACGTCCCGACCTGAAAGGTTTCGCCCCTCTCCAACCCCACTCCATCGGGAATAAAACGGCCATAAACAACCGCATGAAAAAGAGTCTCCAGGTCTATCCCAATATCAAGTTGGGACGTTGGAGACGATGCGTCGAATTTTGATAGCATTCTTTTCTGGGCCGACAAAAAATATTACCTTTGTCAGAAAGGAAACGGTTATCATACATCAACTAATCACCATAAAATCATGAAAGTCTTACTCATTAACGGAAGTCCGCACGCAAACGGGTGTACCTATACAGCATTGCACGAAGCAGAAACAACCTTACAAGCCAATGGCATAGAAACGGAAATGCTCTATCTGGGACACAACCCCATTGCCGGTTGCATTGCTTGCGGCAGTTGCCTGAAAACAGGACATTGTTTCCGAGATGACCAGGTGCAGGAAATTCAAAAACGATTGGACGAATTTGACGGAATCATCATCGGCACGCCGGTCTATTTCAGTGCCCCATCGGGACAACTTGTCTCTTTCTTAAACCGTTTATTCTACGCAACCGGCGCTCGTTGGGCCGGGAAATTGGGCGCTTCGGTCGTCTCCTGCCGACGAGGCGGAGCATCAGCCACCTTCGAGCAACTCAATCAATATTTCACACTCAACAACATGCCTATTGTCGCTTCTCAATATTGGAACTCGGTTCACGGCTCCAAACCCGAGGACGTAAAGAAAGACGAAGAAGGATTACAGACCATGCGCGTGTTGGGACAAAACATGGCTTGGTTGCTCCGATGCATCGAAGCCGGGAAAAACCAAGGCATAGAAAAACCTGTATATGAACCTCGCCTGAGAACCTCGTTCATACGGTAAATTCTTCTTTGGTATTTGACGATATTCACTTTTACGACATTATCGCCACTCGGTCATACCGGGAAATCAAGAGACAAATTTCCGTCCTTGCCAACAAACCGGGGAAATAAATACCCCCCGATCATGAGTTCGAACAGATTATCTATTTGCCGACATGGGAGCATATAAACCACACCGATGGGTGCCCGTCTTTTTGGCTGCGGCCTTATTCCTGACAATGGGGCAACCGACAGCAGCCCAAGACGTCATACCCCTTTCCCCCATCGGAGGCACAAACGCCTCGTCGGGGATATGCGTCATCGACATTGAGTCGGGGAAGACCGTAGCGGCCTATCAAGCCGAACAGTTCTTCGTCCCGGCATCGACCCAGAAACTCATCACGGCCGCGACCTTGCTGATGTGCCATCGCCCCGATTGGCAACTGACGACCCGGGTTTTCTACGACGGAGCCGTCTCAAAGCGCGGCCGGCTGCATGGCAATCTCTACATACAGGGGTGCGGTGACCCGTCGCTGGGTTCTCAATATGCCGACACACCGCCCGACCGTTTCATACAAGAGGTCGTAGCCGCGGTAAAAGCGGCCGGCATAACCGCCATCTCGGGCGGCATCGTCGCCGACGACGGAGCCATACCCGACAACCCGGTCGTGAGCAAATGGCTGTGGGAAGACGTGGGGAACTACTATGCGGCCGGGTGTTACGGCATCAACTATGCCGACAACCGCTTCGCCGCCACTTTCAGCACCGGCGAGCCCGACAGCCGTCCCACCTTGCTCGGCATCACGCCCGAAGTGGAGGGCTTGCGCTTCTATTACCCCTATCTGTCGACCAACCGCTCGGGACGCGACAGCGCCTACATCTACGGAGGCCCTTATGAATACACCCGGCGCGTGTTCGGCTCGCTGCCGGCCCATCGAGAGCAATTCACCATCAAAGGAGACCTCCCCGACCCGCCACATTTCCTGGCTTCGCAACTGACCGACGCCCTGCGCAAGGCCGGCATAAAAGTTCACGACGAAGCGACCACGGCCCGACGGCTCCACGAATCGGGGCTCACGCTCCCGGACTACGAAACCGACGGGCATCTCCTGTTCCTGCACACCTCCCCCACACTGGCCGAGATGCTGCGGCACACGCTCACCCAAAGCGACAACCTCTATGCCGAAGCCCTTCTGCGACAGGTCGAACTGGCCGTTGCACCCACAGCCACTCTCGCGGGAAGTATCGAAGAGATGAAAACAATTTGGCGCGAAGCCGGATTTTCCATTGACGACGCAACCCTCTATGACGGCTCAGGTCTTTCGCCGCTCAACCGCATCACGCCGCTCATGATGGGGCAGTTGCTGGCTCATGTAGCCCGCTCGGGACAAGGGGGAGACCTCCTCCTTCCCGAACTCCTGCCACAACCGGGCGAAGGCACCCTCAAACGGTTCATGGCCGGTTCGACCCTGTCTCCGGCACTGCATCTCAAAAGCGGAAGCATGACCGGCGTGCAATGTTATGCAGGGTATTACACGGGCAAACGCTCCTACGCCGTAGTCGTGATGGTCAATCACTTCTCCGGCACCCGGGCCTCGGTGCAAAAAGAGATAGCCGACATGCTCACCCGGGTGCTCACGACACTCGACAACCGCCAATAAACCTCTATTGACTGATCTTATGATAAAGACCGTTATTCTCGACTTTGATGGCACGCTGGCCGACACGCAGACCTGCATCGTCGCCACGACACAGGCCACGCTACACCGGCTGCAACTCCCGGCCGTACCCCAAGAAGAAATCATTTCACGCATCGGGCTTCCCCTGCGTACGGTTCTTGCAGAAGGAGCCCTTATCCCCCAAGGAGACATTCTCGACAAGGCCGTCGATATTTACCGCGAAATCTTCGACGAGATAAGCCCCAATACCACCCGGCTTTTCCCTCGTGTCAAAGAGACGCTGATGAGAATGCACGCCGATGGCACGATCTTGACGATTGCCTCCGGGAAGAGTCGGAGGGTTCTGTTGCAGATGATGCGAGACTTTGACCTTCATGCTTTGGTCAGAGCTATCGTATGCGACGACGACGTAGACCATAAAAAACCGGCACCCGACATGGCCTTGCGGGCGCTGTCACTCACCGGCACCCGACCCGAAGAGGCTTTGGTCGTGGGCGACACGACTTTCGACATCGAGATGGGACGCTCGGTCGGCTGCAAAACCTGCGGCGTGACTTTCGGCAACCACAGCCGCAGCCAACTCCAAGCCGCCGGAGCCGACTTCCTCATCGACGATTTTGCCCAGCTACGCGAAATTGTGCTGGCCCGACGGGAGAGTTAGTACCACGGAACACGGGAAAGCATCTCTGCGTCACGCTCCCAAGATGAAAAGCGAAGGCTTCCGACCTGTTGTCGGAAGCCTTCGCTTTCTCTTTATAAGAAACTGTCGGGGCGACAGCATTCTGACGCCCCGACAATAGAATCTTACTGATGTTCAAGACGCAATGTCTCGGTGGGCTGGTCGCACACTTCGGCAGGGCCGAAATACTGGATAGGACCGGGATAGACATAGCAAGTCTCGCGCTCCCACTGCTTGCGTTGCGAAACGAAATACTTGAAAGGCGCTCCGTCGAGTTTCACCAATGCCTTTTGTATCACGGGTTTCAACTCACCGTTGCGGCGCTCCATGTTCATCATCATCGTCACGGGCACACCACCGGCAACCCACTCTTCGGCGGGACGTGTCGTATTGCGCACCGACGACATGTAACCGGTCTTCCCGGCACCGATAAGCATGGCGGCCGTGTAACCGAGCGAATAACAATAGTCGGCATCGAAATTCGAAGGTGCGGCACAACGGCCTTCGTAACCGAAGAAGTGTGTCTGAGCGGCAAATTTGCCCACATACGAACCTTCGGCCTTCATCTCGGCCAAGCGGCGTCCTACCATTTCGGCGAGCAGTTTTTCGGTCTCGATGAGCGACACTTGCACATTGCCGTGCGGGTCGCGGTCGAGCGTAAGCTGACGGGCCACGGTCTCGGGCAGTGACGAGTAGATGGCGGCATTCTCGGGCGAAAGATGTTGAATGATATAATTGATTTGCTCCGATTTCCGCACCATGGCATATTCGTGGCCATGATTGGCCAGGAAATCGTTCAACTCGGCAATGAGTTTCTTCATGGCCGGGATAAACTCGATGAGCCCTTCGGGAATAAGCACGGTTCCGAAGTTATTGCCTTCGGAAGCCCGCACGGCAACCGCATTGGCGATGTAATTGACGATGTCGTCGAGAGTCTGCTGCTTGGCCTCGACCTCCTCGGAGATAAGGCAGATGTTGGGTTGGGTCTGCAATGCACACTCCAAAGCGATGTGCGAAGCCGAACGGCCCATGAGTTTGATAAAGTGCCAGTATTTCTTGGCCGAGTTGCAGTCGCGCTGTATGTTGCCAATCACCTCGGAATAGACCTTGCAAGCGGTATCGAAACCAAACGAACTCTCAATCATCTCGTTTTTCAAGTCTCCGTCGATGGTCTTGGGGCAGCCGATTACCTGCACACCGGCACCGATTTGTTTGTAATACTCGGCCAACACGCAGGCATTGGTATTGGAGTCGTCACCACCGATAATGACCAACGCCGAGATATTGAGGTCTTTGAGAATTTGAAGACCTTTGTCGAACTGCTCTTTCTTTTCGAGTTTGGTACGTCCCGAACCGATGATGTCGAAACCGCCCGTGTTGCGATATTCGTCGATAATTTCATCGGTGAGCTCGATATACTTGTGGTCGATGAGACCGGCCGGGCCAAGCAGGAATCCGAAGAGACGCGAACCCTTGTTCATCTTCTTGATGCCGTCGAAAAGACCGGCAATGACATTGTGCCCGCCGGGAGCCTGGCCACCCGAGAGAATCACGCCGACATTCAGCGCAGGATAAGATTGTTCTTCACTGCTCGGCTCAAAAGCCAGAACAGGCATACCATAGGTATTGGGAAAAAGGGCGGCAATCTCGTCTTGGTCGGCAACCGATTGTGTCGGAGCCCCCTCCTTGATGCGCACCGCCCCCTTCAAAGACTTGGGCAACTTGGGCTGATATGCGGCACGAGCCACCTGCAATGCACTCTTTTTCATAGATATTCGATTTTGATGAGTTAACGTGTATTTTTAAATAAGTCTTACAAATATGCGTTTTTTTTTACGGATTGCCAAATAATCCCTCCCATTTTAGAAAAAAAATCGAACGACACCCGTTTTCCCTTTTGGGGGATATTGCCTGATTGGGAAAAAAAACATACCTTTGTCCCAATTTCGGCTCGGTCATAACGGGCTCAACCCCTATGTGCGGAGAGCCTCGCAAAGTATAACGACATCGCCGGGCACAAAGTTTTGCACCCATAATTCAAGAATTCAAGACACATTATATTATCCAATTAAAAACCAGAGCATTATGATCTATTCACAGGAAGTAGAACACATGTGTGTTGTAAAAAAGGGCCCCAACCACGGTCCCGCACCCATTCCCGAAGAAGGAAAATGGGTGAAAGCCAAAGAAATCATCGATATCTCGGGTCTGACCCACGGTGTGGGCTGGTGCGCTCCCCAACAAGGCGCTTGCAAACTGACGCTTAACGTAAAAGACGGTGTCATACAAGAAGCCCTCGTCGAGACCATCGGTTGCTCGGGCATGACCCACTCGGCCGCCATGGCATCGGAAATTCTCCCCGGCAAGACCATTCTCGAAGCCCTGAACACCGACCTCGTATGCGACGCCATCAACACCGCCATGCGCGAACTGTTCTTGCAAATCGTTTACGGCCGTTCGCAATCGGCCTTCTCCGAAGGCGGCCTCATGATAGGCGCCGGCCTCGAAGACCTGGGCAAAGGTCTCCGCAGCCAGACGGGTACCCTCTACGGCACCCTCGCCAAAGGTCCCCGTTACCTCGAAATGGCCGAAGGTTACATCAAAACGCTCGCCCTCGACAAGAACGACGAAATATGCGGTTATGAATTTGTGCACCTGGGCAAATTCATGGACGAAATCAAGAAAGGTACCGACGCCAACGAAGCCTTGAAAAAAGTAACCGGTACCTACGGTCGCTTCTCGAAAGAGGCCGGTGCAGTAAAATACATTGACCCACGAAAAGAATAACAAGGAGGACAAGACACTATGATAAGAGAAGTAAAATTCGAGAGCCAAGAACGCCGTATCAAACAAATCATCGCTGCTCTCAACGAAAACGGCATCAAAGACATCGAAGAGGCAAACGCCATCTGCGACCAATATGGTCTTGACCCCTACAAAACCTGCGAAGAGACCCAACCCATCTGCTTCGAAAACGCCAAGTGGGCCTACGTCGTAGGTTGCGCCATCGCCTTGAAAAAAGGCTGTAAAAACGCCGCCGAAGCTGCCGAAGCCATCGGTATCGGCCTGCAAGCCTTCTGCATTCCCGGCTCGGTAGCCGACGACCGCAAAGTAGGTCTCGGCCACGGTAACCTCGCCGCCCGTCTGCTGCGCGAAGAGACCAAATGCTTCGCCTTCCTCGCCGGCCACGAATCGTTCGCTGCCGCCGAAGGCGCCATCAAAATCGCCGCCAAAGCCGACAAAGTGCGCAAAGAGCCCCTGCGCTGCATCTTGAACGGCCTCGGAAAAGACGCCGCCCAAATCATCTCGCGCATCAACGGGTTCACCTATGTTCAGACACAGTTTGACTACTACACCGGCGAGCTGAAAGTCGTTCGCGAAATCGCTTACTCCGACGGTCCCCGCGCCAAAGTAAAATGCTACGGCGCCGACGACGTGCGCGAAGGCGTGGCCATCATGTGGCACGAAGGCGTAGATGTATCCATCACGGGTAACTCGACCAACCCCACCCGCTTCCAACACCCCGTAGCCGGCACTTACAAGAAAGAGTGCATCGAAAGAGGCAAAAAATACTTCTCGGTAGCATCGGGCGGCGGAACGGGCCGTACCCTCCACCCCGACAACATGGCCGCCGGCCCCGCCTCATACGGTATGACCGACACGATGGGCCGCATGCACAGCGACGCCCAATTCGCCGGTTCTTCGTCGGTACCCGCACACGTCGAGATGATGGGCTTCCTCGGTATCGGCAACAACCCCATGGTAGGTTGCACCGTAGCCTGCGCCGTCGACGTAGCCACCGCCCTCAACAAGTAACATAGAAAAATTATCCGCCTTCAAGCCCCCTGAGAAAACCTCATCAGGGGGCTTTTTTTATGCACTTGACAAGAAATTCGTCTGGATACTTAAAAAAAAGAAGAATCTGAGTAAATAAATCACAATCATTATTACTTTTGTGTCATAACCGGAAAAACGAAATCACACCAAACAAATCTGTCATGAAAACCAAACGTCTGTTTTTAGTTCTATTTGCAAGCATCATAGGCTGTGTATGCACACTCTCTTCCTGCGCCAAAGAGGGCGACTTGGGCGACCAAATGAGTGCTTGGGGAAATACAGGTGAAAACTCTTCGGGCTCAAACAAAGGCGGCGTACCGGAATATCTCCCGAGCGGAACCCTCATCAAATGGAACGGAAGCTACACCAGCGGAGGCAAAGAGTATGCCGAGTTGGACGCCCAACTCACCATCTTGAACGAGACCGACTGCCTCAGCAACTGGTCACCCGATTGGGGAACCTACACCTACGCCAAAACCAGTGAAAACACCGCCCGATTGAGTTTCTCCGTGGCACAAAGGTTATCGAGCGGCGTACGCTCGTTCCAATACACGACGACCCTCACCTTCACCGAAGGCAATAAATTCGTGATGACCGGCACGCGGTTTGTTTACAGCTCCATCACCGGCTCGGCCACTGCCCAACTGCACTGCACGGGTTCCATCAACTGACGGCTCGATTGCCTCTTGCGCGGTGGGAATCCACCGGTCGAAAGACGCCGATGCCTCCCGCCTACCCAAATGACGCTATTGATTACCCCCATATATCCCTACACTATGGAATTTTACATTTTAATCGACGGAAAAACCGAAGGGCCGTTCAGTCTCGAAAAGTTGAAAGAGATGCCCGTTACGCCGCAAACGAAAGTTTGGCGACAAGGCATGCCCGAATGGCTGCCGGCCGAACAAGTGGGAGAGCTGAATTTCCTGTTCGGCACGCCTCCTCCCGCACCGGCCATGGACGACAACCGCCGCCAAGCCGAATCGTCCACGTTAAAAATCGCACCGCGCACCTGGCTGGTCGAGTCTATCCTCATAACGGTACTCTGCTGCCTGCCTTTCGGCATCGTCGGCATTGTCTATGCCAGCAAAGTGAGCACCTTGCTGAACATAGGGCAATATGATGAAGCCGTAGCGGCAAGCAAAGAGGCTGGGAAATGGGTGAAAATAGGATTCATAACCGGTCTCATCGGCATTATCCTGTATGTTCTCGTCGTATTCCTCGTCATATACACGACCGACACCTCTGACATGTCATGCATCGATGTATAAAGCCAGAATAAAAAAGAAACACATCGCATGGACGCTTCTCGTCCTTGTGATGTGTTTTATTTTTTACACGCTCGACCCAAGCGAATGCCGGGTGTTTCCCCGCTGTCCGTTTCTCACGCTCACCGGGTGGGAATGCCCCGGCTGCGGCAGCCAACGGGCTTTGCACAGCCTGCTGCATCTGCACCTTGCCGACGCCCTGCGTTACAACGCCTTGCTGGTACTCTCGATTCCCTATATCGCGTTGCTCCTTTTCGCCGAAGCCTACCGCACGCGATTTCCCAAATTCTATCTGCGCGTGCACAAGCCCCTCTATGTATGGAGCTACCTCGCAGCCGTCATTCTCTGGGGAGTGGGGCGCAACCTTGTCGCGGGATTCTGACGACTGGACGCCCGAAAATACCCCATCTTACAAATAAAGAAAACCTCCAATCGGCGGCCGATGTGGTCGCCGATTGGAGGTTTATACCGTTTCGGAACAACAGAAAATCTCTGTTTCCGATAGATATTTTTCTTCCTCTCTGAGAAGCATGCCGCTTTCACGCTGCCGCTCACGACACATAGGCGGTGTACCGCTCCATGAAACGGCGGAAGGCCGGCCAGCGCATCAAGACCTGTTCGAAAAGCAAGATACCCACCAAGGCACAGAGTATGCCCAGCAGCACGTCGATGAGATAATGATGGCCCGAATAGACGGCCGTGAACCATATTCCCACCGTGATGACACCAAAAAGGGCAATGAGCCACTTCTTGCAACGTCCCATGATGGCGTAGACAAAAGCGACGAGCATATAGGCCGAGTGCAACGAAGGCAATGCCGCGAAGACATTGGCATTGCGGCCATACATGGGGGCAAAAATCTCCATGCCCACCAAGGCGTCGAAGCGGCCCAGCCCGGCCACATTCCCGGGCGTACCGAGAACCGGTTCAAAGCCATACTCCATGACATACCAGGGCGGAGCCGCAGGGTGTATATAATATCCGGCAAATCCGATGAGATTGACCAGCAAAAAGACGACAGAAAACCGCAAGGCCAACGCCCGGCGCCCCCGGAGAAAAAGGAAGAGGGCAAAAAGCACCGGCACCGGCACCCAACAGAGATAGAACAGGCCGGCAAAGAAATCGGCCACAACGGCATGGTGCTCGTTGAAAAACTCGCAAAGGGTCATTCGCACGCCATCGACATCGATGCCGAAAAGGGTTTTCTCGGCCGTATAAAGGCCGGCCACATCGATGTCGTTGACCTTGTAATTGGGCCACACCCGCATCCAGTCATACGAGACGGCAAATATAACAAACGGAAGGAGGGTCATGAGCAGCTTGCGGGTGTAGGGCGAGGCAAAAAACAGGACGCCGAGGAGCACCGCCATCGCCACATGTTCGGGCCGCAGGCCGATAAACAGAGCGGTCATGAGCAGAAAAAGGAGCAAGACGGCCACAGCCGTGAGCGAATCCTTCCGACGGGGAAAAGAGGTTGTCATGGGACGCGTAACCGATTATTTTCCTTCATTGAACAAGCGATAGCAATGGGCCACCCGCACAAAAGCCGTGACATTGGCCAAGAGGGCGATAAGAGCCAAGGGCAGTGCGAGAATGAGTATCGGGTCGAATGCCGTGCAGTCGCCGAATATGCCACAAAAAAGCGCGCCCAGGCTGGTGAGTACCACCCGTTCGGGACGCTGCATGAGTCCCACTTTGCACTCCAAGCCCAGCCCTTCGGCCCGTGCCCTCACATAGCTCACCATGATCGAGCCGATGAGCGCGACAAAGGCAACAATGGCCCAAGCCACATATCCTTGCAGGACAAGGAAAAAGAAAAGGCCGAAAAGGGTGAAGAGCTCGCTATACCGGTCGAGCACCGAGTCGTAGAAGGCTCCAAAGCGGGAAACCTTATTGCCCATGCGGGCCACACGGCCGTCGAGCATGTCGAAAAGGCCGGCAAAAAGCACAACGCCGCCGCCCAGCCCCACATAGAAGAACGATTCTTCACGAGCCAAATAGCCGGCATAAATAAAGAGAGCCGCCGCGACGATATTGAGCACCAGGCCGGTGGTGGTGATGACATTGGGCGTCACGCCCATTTTTATCAGCCCCTTCACAACGGGGTTGATGATTTTGTAGATGAGTTGTTGCAGATAATCGCGATAATGCATAAGTCTATTTCGATTTTATCTTTTATGAGAAGTCAGGAGTCTGTCGAAGCGGCAGTCGCAGTAGACAAACTTCCGCTGCAACTGGTAGTTCCAGAAAAACGAAACGAGGAGCGCCACGATGATTTTGGGCAAAAGAAAGAGGTTGACCGAGACAAGGGCATTCAACCGGTCGACCCAGGCCATGCGCATCACCCCTTCGGTGAGGAGATAAGTGCCAGCGGTATTGAGCAGTATGCTTCCGCTCCATACCAATAAATATTTCAAAGCAATGAGGTGTTTCGACGAAGAGACGCTGAACACCCATTTGTAATTGATGCAGCAGTTGACCACGCCTCCCGAGAATGCGCCGAGGAAAGTGGCTGCGACATAGTAGAGCCCGCAAAAATTGACCAGGAGAAAGGTCACGGCAAAATCGACGGCGCTGGCTATCTGAGCCGAGCACATGGCCTTGAAAAATAATATGAACGAACGTCGCGACATCTTATCCTATCAAAAAGCGAGCCGCGCCGAGCAACACCGCGCTGTAAACGCCGGCCAAAATATCGTCCATCATAATGCCCATTCCGCCTCCGAGACGCTCCATGCGGCGCACGCCGAGCGGCTTGACAATATCGAAAAAACGGAACAGGACAAAGGCGGCCACCACATACCACCACCCGCCGTCGGGGACGACAAGCAACGGAATCCACACGCCCACCATCTCGTCGACGACGACGCGCGAAGGGTCTTCGCCCCAATGTTTCTCCATCACACCGCTCGAATAGACACCCTGCACGGTGAAGTAGACAACCAAAACGGCCAACAGCACCTGCAACTGGGCAAAAGGCAACAGGAAATAGCCCGCCACCCACAGCAGCACTGCCAACAGCGCGCCGGCCGTACCGGGAGCCACAGGCGAAAATCCGGAGCCGAAACCTGTTGCCACAAGGAGATGAAAAAAAGGTGGTTTTTGTGCCGACATAGAGAGTGATGCTGTACTGAAATTTCGCGCAAAAATACGCATTCTGTTCTACACTGCCAAGCCGTAAGCCCCCAATTCGATTATCCGAAAGGGCTGTTATTGTGTCGGAGAAGTCTCTTTTCAAGGCATCGGCGTCTTTTTTCCGGCTGCCGGCCGGCAAAATGTGTCACGAATAGCGGCGCGGATAGCGCAACATGATCGCCAACAACGCAAAAGCCCCCAGCAACACCGGATAGTAGAGGTAGCGGATTATCGACAAGGGCGAGAGTTGGGTAAGCCCCGCGGCAATAAGCAATTGGGCTCCATAGGGAATAAGCCCCTGCACCGCACAGGAGAAGGTATCGAGAATACTTGCCGTTTTACGGGCATCGAGGCCATAACGCTCGGTAATGTCATGAGCTATCGAGCCGGTAGTGATGATGGCGATGGTGTTGTTGGCCGTGCAGAGGTTGGCCAGGGAGACCAAGGCGGCAATGCTCAACTCGGCCCATCTTTTGGAAGAGACATGGGCCGTGAGTCGAGAGATGATAAATTCCATACCGCCATTGAAGCGTATCAGTTCGAGCATACCGCCGGCCAGCAACGTGACGATAATCAGTTCGCCCATACCGGTAATCCCCTCTCCCATTGCCGACAGGCAACCGAAGATGTCATAACCACCGGTAAAGACCCCTATCACCGCCGTGGCAAAAAGGCCCAATGTCAGCACCAGCATCACATGGACTCCGGCCAAGGCCGTGAGCAGGACGACGATATAGGGCACAACCTTCAACCACTCCACCGGCGCCGAAGGTGCTGGAATATCGAGACGGAAGCCGACAATCGTATAGTAGGCCACCAGCAGCAGAGCGGCGGGCAAAACAATCAAGATGTTCACGCGGAACTTGTCTTTCATCTCACACATCTGCGTGCGGGTGGCGGCGATGGTCGTGTCGGATATGAACGACAGGTTATCGCCGAAGAATGCGCCCCCCACGACGATGGCCGTGATATAAGGCATGGCGATGCCGGTCTTGTCGGCCAGGCCGGCAGCCACCGGCACCAAAGCCACGATTGTCCCCACCGACGTTCCCACCGAGAGGGAGATAAAACACGACGCCACAAAAAGCCCTACCAGCAGGAAGTGATCGGGCAAGAGCCACAACGTCAGATTGACCGTTGCATCGATGGCCCCCATAGCCTTGGCCGACTGGGCAAAGGCTCCTGCCAGGATAAAAATCCATATCATCAGGAGTATGTTCTTGTCGGCAGCCCCTTCGGAAAACCGGGCTATGCGAGCGCTCAACGACAAGCCTTCGGTAAGAGCCACCGCCACCATCGAGGCGACAATGAAGGCCACCGTAATGGGCACGGCATAGAAATCGTCGACCCATATCGAAGCCAGCAGATAAACGCCCAAAAAGACAAACAGCGGTACCAACGCCCTGATGCCGGAACGTCGCGGTGTGAGAGTCTCCATATCGAAAAAAAATAGCCGTATTAACGTTTCACCTCATTTTCGAGCGGATGCCCCGCCTCGAAATCGGCCACATTCTGCAACGTGGTCTCGGCGATATTGTGCACAGCTTCCCGCGTAAAGAAAGCCTGATGGGAGGTAACTATCACGTTGTTGAACGAAAGCAGGCGTGCCAGCACATCGTCATCGATAATACGGTCGGACTTGTCCTCATAGAAATAGCCGCTCTCCTCTTCATACACATCGAGACCGGCATACCCCACCTTCTTGCTCTTCAAACCGTTGATAAGGGCGTGGGTATGAATGAGTTTTCCACGGCCAGTATTGATGAGCATCACGCCTTGTTTCATCTTGGCAATAGCCTCATCGTTGATGATGTAACGGGTGGCGTCGGTCAGGGGGCAGTGCAGGGAAATGATGTCGGAGTTGCGATAAAGCTCATCGAGCGTGGTGTATTCGACATGATAAGCTGCGGCAAACTCCTTGTCGGGATAGAGGTCATAGGCCAGTATGCGCATGCCAAAGCCGCTCAACAGCTGTATCAACACCTTGGCAATCTTACCGGTACCGATAATGCCGATGGTCTTCTCGTGCATGTCAAAGCCCATGAGACCTTGCAGCGAGAAATTCCCGTCGCGGGTGCGCCATGTAGCCCGGGGAATGCGGCGATTGAGGGCCAGCATCAGAGCCAAGGTGTACTCCGCCACGGCATAGGGAGAGTAAGCCGGCACCCTGACAACCGGCAAGCGACCCTCGGCAGCAGCCAAGTCGACATTGTTATATCCGGCGCAACGCAGCGCCAGCAACTTGACTCCGTTCTCGACCAGGGCGTCGATGACTTCGGCATCGGCCACATCGTTGACAAAGATGCACACGGCATCGAACCCCCGGGTCAACATCACATTGTTGGGGTTGAGATGTCCCTTGAAATAGACAATCTCGAAACCGAAACGCTCGTTCATTTTGTTGAAAGAGTCTTCATCATAAGGTTTCGTGTCGAAAAAGGCAATTCTGAATGACATAGCAATACAATTTTGAGGGTTACAGGCATGATACCGGCGGTAAAGATACACTTTTTTCTCCCGAGCACCCGCTTCCGGCCGCTTATTTTTTAAGAAGCACAGGAAGGTAAAACACGAGATTTTTTATCTTTGCACATCAGCCTTATCTTCCTACTCAACGAAACGACCATGAAAAAAGTTCTTTTACCTCTACTCTTGTTGCTTTGCGGACAGGTGGGCGCCATGCCGCAACCCGCCGAGGCAACGACGTCAGCGGGGAAATCCCACCCGCAAAAAACCGCTACGGCGCCGGCCATGCAGTTCACCCCGGGAAACAAGACCGCCGAGGTACCGCCCGACACCCATCTGACCATCGAATTTGCGAGTCCCGTGCGACTCAACAACCGAGGCATGATACGCATCTTTGATGCCGAGACGGGAGAACGGGTCGACTCGCTCGACTTGTCAATTCCCGCCGGACCTTCCCAGCCCGACATGATACGCAAACAGAAAGCCACCTACACCACGGTTCCTTATGATTATGACTCGCACGGGAAACGCATCACCAATGCCAATACCCGCCCCGGAACCCCATCGGGCACGGCCGTTCGCGACACGACAGGGCCGTACCAGCTGACCATCATCGGCGGCTTCTCCGACGGATTCCGCTTCTACCCCGTCATCGTCGACGGCAATCGGGCCACCATCTACCCGCACAACAACTTGCTCGAATACGGCAAAAGCTACTACGTCACCATCGACAAAGAGGTATTCGACCTCTCCTCGGGCGAATTTCCCGGCATCTACGATACGCGAACGTGGCGGTTCTCGACCCGTCGCCATGCCCCCGAAGCCGGCCGACGGCTCCTCACGGTGAGCCCCGACGGCAGCGGTGACTTCTGCACCGTGCAGGGAGCCATGGATTTCATACCCGATTTCAGTTCCGAGAAATGGGAAGTATTCATCGCCGACGGCGACTATGAGGAGCTGGTCTATTTCCGCAACAAACAAAACGTGCACCTGCGGGGCGAAAGCCGCGACGGCGTGCTCATACACTATGCCAACAACGAGACCTTCAACCCCCACCCCCTCAATGTGAAGACCAACGAATGGCCGGGCACCTTCCCCTCGCGCCGCGCCGCCTTTGCCGCCGACAACTGCTACGACATGCGGTTTGAAAACATGACCATACAGACCGACTTGCAGGGTCAGGCCGAAGGGCTCCTGCTCATGGGAGCCCGCAACTACTTGCGCAACGTGCGGGTAGTGGGGTCGGGCGACGCCCTGCAAGTCAACGGCCCGGTCTATCTCGAACGCTGCATCGTCGACGGCGGCGGCGACATGGTGCTGGGCCGCGGCCCCGCCTTCTTCAAGGAGTGTACGCTGCAAGGCCCCGGCCCCTTCATGTGGATACGCAACACCGAGGCCAACCACGGCAACATCTTCGTCGACTGCCACTTCATCGGTTCGCACCCGCGCTCCGTCCTCGCCCGCTCGCCGCTCAACAAGCAACCCGACGGATACCCCTATGCCGAAGCCGTGTTGATAAACTGCACCCTCGAAAACATCGCACCCGAAGGGTGGGGCGAGATAGAAGGCTCAGCCCATCATGTGCGCTTCTATGAATACGACAGCCGCGACAAGGCCGGCAATCCCGTCGACGTGAGCCGCCGCCACCCGCGTTCGCGCCAACTGACGTGGCCGGCCGACTCGGCCCTCATCGAGATGTACCGCACCCCCGCCCGCATACTCGACTGGGAGCCGGTGTGGTAACACCATGCCCGTCACAGGAAGCCCCACCTTCCTACCGAAAGGCCGAAGCACAAACGATAAAAAAAGCGAGAGCCCCGATGGGGACTCTCGCTTTTCAATGTATGCGATGTATTATCGTCTTATTTCACTTCCTCGAAGTCGACATCGGTCACACCGCCGTCGCCTTTGTTCGAAGCGTTGCCTCCGGCCTGTGCATTGCCTGCGTTCTGGGCGCCGGCCTGTTGCTGACCTTGTGCATTGTAGAGGTCTTGGGCGGCCGACTGCAAAGCGTTGTTCAACTCGGCCATGGCACTGTCGATGGCGGCAATGTCCTGAGCCTTGTGAGCCTCTTTCAGTTTGTTGAGAGCCGTCTCGATGGTAGCCTTCTTGTCGGCCGGGAATTTATCGCCGAGGTCTTTGAGCTGTTTCTCGGTTTGGAAAATCATCGAATCGGCCTGGTTAATCTTGTCGATACGCTCTTTTTCCTTCTTGTCGGCTTCGGCATTGGCTTCGGCTTCGGCTTTCATGCGTTTGATTTCTTCGTCGCTCAATCCGCTCGAAGCCTCGATGCGAATGCTTTGTTCCTTGCCTGTGCCCTTATCTTTCGACGATACGGTGAGGATACCGTTGGCATCGATATCGAAGGTGACTTCGATTTGAGGCACTCCACGGGGAGCGGCAGGTATACCATCGAGGTGGAAACGGCCGATGGTCTTGTTGTCCTTGGCCATGGAACGTTCGCCTTGGAGGACGTGTATCTCGACCGAAGGCTGGTTGTCGACAGCCGTCGAGAAGACTTCGGACTTGCGGGTAGGAATGGTGGTGTTGGCCTCGATAAGTTTGGTCATCACACCGCCGAGGGTTTCGATACCCAGCGAAAGCGGGGTGACATCGAGCAGCAGCACGTCTTTGACATCGCCGGTGAGCACACCGCCCTGAATGGCAGCACCTACGGCTACGACCTCATCGGGGTTGACGCCTTTGGACGGTGTCTTGCCGAAGAATTTCTCGACAACGGCCTGCACGGCGGGGATACGGGTCGAACCACCGACGAGAATGACTTCGTCGATATCCGAAGCCGAGAGTCCGGCGTCTTTCAATGCCTGACGGCACGGCTCGATGGTAGCCTGAATCAGCTTGTCGCAGAGTTGCTCAAATTTGGCACGGGTAAGCGTCTTTACCAAGTGTTTGGGCACACCGTTTACGGGCATGATATAAGGCAGGTTGATTTCGGCCGTCGTGGAGCTCGACAATTCGATTTTGGCTTTTTCGGCAGCCTCTTTCAGACGTTGCAGAGCCATGGGGTCTTGACGCAGGTCGACACCTTCCTCGGCCTTGAACTCGTCGGCCAGCCAGTCGATGATTACGTGGTCGAAGTCATCACCACCCAGGTGAGTATCACCGTTGGTCGATTTCACTTCAAACACACCGTCGCCCAATTCGAGGATAGAGATATCGAACGTACCGCCACCGAGGTCGAAGACGGCAATCTTCATATCCTTGTTGGCCTTGTCGAGACCGTAGGCCAAGGCGGCAGCCGTAGGCTCGTTGATGATACGGCGCACATTGAGTCCGGCAATCTCACCGGCCTCCTTGGTGGCCTGACGTTGCGAGTCGTTGAAGTAGGCAGGTACCGTGATGACGGCTTCGGTCACTTCCTGTCCCAAATAGTCTTCGGCGGTTTTTTTCATCTTTTGCAGAATCATGGCCGAGATTTCCTGGGGCGAATAGAGACGTCCGTCGATGTCGATACGCGGCATATTGTTATCGCTGCGCACTACTTTATAGGGCACGCGGGCGATTTCGTTTTGTACCTGGTCGTAATTTTCTCCCATGAAACGTTTGATAGAGAAAATCGTGCGGGTAGGGTTGGTGATAGCCTGACGTTTGGCGGGGTCGCCCACTTTACGTTCGCCACCATCTACGAATGCAACAATCGAAGGAGTTGTTCTGCGGCCTTCGCTGTTTGCTATGACAACCGGGTCGTTGCCTTCCATAACGGCAACACAAGAGTTAGTTGTTCCCAAGTCGATTCCAATGATTTTTCCCATTTTATTCTAAGTTTTTATTGTTTATAATCGGTTTTTTCTGCGGGAGCAGGCAGCCTGCTTCCCGGTCTTGGTTCTCGGTGAGTGCCCTGTGAAGAAGCCGCCCGGCGAACCGCGACACTACGGGAGTGTCAAACCCCGTGCCAAAGCACCTTGATGCGCAGTTTTTTATTTTTTTGGCAGGCCGACAGCATTTTTTTGCCCAATCTTTGTCAGTAAATGCTGCCGATTTGTCAGTCGCTCTCCCCGTGCGTGGACATTGGCTCAGGAGAAAAGCCTCCCCGGGAAAAGAGTCGTGGCAATAGACGTTCTTTTTTGGAGAAAAGATGTGGAGTTCAATATATTTTTTTATCTTTGCCACGAGATTATATGAACCTACTCCGCGTTTATGTTTCGTGTCGATGAGACTGGGGCGGAGTTTTAATTTTTTATACTATGAAACTTTCTCATATCGAACATCTGGGCATTGCCGTAAAAAGCATCGCCGACTCTCTCCCTTACTATGAGAACATACTGGGACTGAAATGCTACGCCATAGAAGAAGTAGCCGACCAAAAAGTAAAAACCGCCTTCTTCAAGGTGGGTGATACCAAAATCGAACTTCTCGAACCGACCTCGGAAGAGAGTACCATTGCCAAATTCATCGAAAAACGGGGCGAAGGTATCCACCACATAGCTTTTGCCGTAGCCGATGGCGTTGCCAACGCGCTTGCCGAAGTGGCCGAAAAAGGTGTGAGACTCATCGACCAGGCTCCCCGCCGCGGTGCAGAAGGTCTCAACATCGCCTTCCTCCACCCCAAATCGACATGCAGCGTACTGACCGAGCTGTGCGAAAAACCCGAGAAATAAACATTATACCGAAAAAAATATGAGTAATCAACTTGAAAAAGTAAAAGAGCTGATTGCCTTGCGCGAGCAGGCTCGACTGGGCGGCGGAGAAAAAGCTATCGCCAAACAACACGAAAAAGGTAAATACACGGCTCGCGAACGCATCGCGATGCTCCTTGACGAAGGCAGTTTTGAGGAAATCGACATGTTTGTCACCCACCGCTGCCACAACTTCGGCATGGAAAAGAAACATTACCTGGGCGACGGCGTGGTAACCGGTAGCGGAACCATCGATGGTCGCCTTGTCTATGTTTTTGCCCAAGACTTCACCGTGAACGGCGGCTCCCTTTCCGAAACCATGGCGCAGAAGATATGCAAAGTCATGGACCTCGCCATGAAGATGGGTACGCCCTGCATCGGCATCAACGACTCGGGAGGCGCACGCATACAAGAAGGCATCAACGCCTTGGCCGGCTTTGCCGAGATTTTCCAACGCAACATTCTGGCATCGGGTGTGATACCCCAAATTTCGGGCATCTTCGGCCCCTGCGCCGGTGGCGCTGTTTACAGCCCGGCATTGACCGACTTTACGCTCATGACCAAAGGCACATCATACATGTTCCTCACCGGCCCCGCCGTGGTGAAAACCGTGACGGGCGAAGATGTGAACGCCGAACAACTGGGCGGTGCCAGCGTACATGCCGTCAAATCGGGAGTGGCCCATTTTGCCGTTGACACCGAAGAAGACGGTCTCAAACTTATCCGCAACCTGCTCAGTTTCATTCCGCAAAACAATCTCGAAGAGGCTCCCATCGTACCTTGCGACGACCCCATCGACAGGATCGAGGATTCCCTCAATGAAATTATTCCCGACTCGCCCAACAAGGCTTATGACATGTATGAAGTCATCGGCTCCATTGTAGATAATGGAGAGTTCCTCGAAGTACACCGCGATTTTGCCCGCAACCTCATAGTCGGGTTTGCCCGTTTCAACGGGCAGTCGGTAGGCATTGTCGCCAACCAGCCTTGCCAAATGGCCGGTGTTCTCGATTGCAACGCTTCGCGCAAAGGAGCCCGTTTTGTACGATTCTGCGATGCCTTTAATATTCCCATCGTTTCGCTGGTCGACGTGCCCGGCTTCCTGCCCGGAACGGGTCAAGAGTACAATGCCGTGATTTGGCACGGCGCCAAACTGCTCTATGCCTATGGCGAAGCAACAGTACCCAAAGTAACCGTTACCCTGCGCAAATCTTACGGAGGCTCTCACATCGTAATGAGTTGCAAACAGTTGCGCGGAGATGTGAACTTCGCATGGCCTACCGCCGAAATTGCCGTGATGGGAGCCAGCGGAGCTGTCGCTGTGCTTTATGCCCGCGAAGCCAAAGAGCAAGCCGACCCGGCAGCCTACCTGGCCGAGAAAGAAGCCGAATACACCAAGCTGTTCGGCAACCCCTATAACGCCGCAAAATACGGCTATATCGACGATGTCATCGAGCCCCGGAACACCCGGTTCCGCATCTGCCGCGCATTGGCTCAGTTGCAGACCAAGAAAGTAGTCAACCCGGCCAAAAAGCATGGCAACATTCCTCTATAACCTTTCTAAAATCGGAATAAGATGAATATAAAGAAATTAGGATTATTGTTGCTTGCTTGTTGTTCGGTTGCCATAGCTCCCGCCCAACTGACTTCGGCGCTGCACATCAACGAAGTGCTTACCAACAATGTAAGCAACTACGTCGACCCGTTCGGCAACCGGGGTGCCTGGATTGAGATCTACAACAACTCGGCAGGAACGGTCGAAATGGCTGGGTGTTATATTACCAATGACCCCAACAACCCGAAGAAATACATGATTTCGAAGGGGGACCTCAAAACCAAAATCGGTCCGCGGCAGGTTGTCCTCATTTGGGCCGACGGCTTTTCTCATCACGGGACGTTCCACACCAATTTCGTACTCGACCCCACGAAAGAAAATTATATCGCATTGTATGATGCCGGCGGCAAAAACCTCATCGACGAAATACGCGTACCCGTCATGGCTGCTGACCAAAGTTTCGGTTCGCCCCGTGACGGAATGCTCGACCGCCAAATACTGGAACACCCGACGCCCGAGGCCGCAAATTACGTCGAAAATTCCAATCCAAAAGTCGACAAGTTTGCAGAAAAAGACCCCATAGGTGTTTCCATGTCGATAACAGCCATGCTGGTCGTGTTCATAGCCCTCATCGTGTTGTACCTGTTCTTCAAGATGGTCGGCAAGACAGCTATCCGCATGAGCGCCCGCCGTGCCGTGAAAGCAGGCAGTGCCTCGACAATAGCCGAAGCCAAACAGGAGGCAGGCATATCGGGAGACGTCTTGGCCGTAATATCCATGGCCATATATGAGTACCAAGAAGCCGAGCACGACTATGAAGACACCATTCTCACCGTAAAACAAGTGAAACGTAGCTATTCACCGTGGAGTTCCAAAATCTACGGGTTGCGACAGATTCCCCAACGCAAATTATAAAACACAGTACTATGAAAGAGTTTAAATATAAAATCAACGGAACCCCCTATACCGTCAACATCAACCGCATCGAAGAAAACATCGCTACGGTCGAGGTGAATGGCACACCTTATCAGGTGGAACTTGACAAACCGGCCAAGAAACAAATCAAACCGCTTACCCGTCCCCAGTCGGCACCACTTACGGCGGCCGGCGAGCCGGTCATATCCCGGCCCGCAATTTCCACGATGTCGGGAGCCGTGCGTTCTCCGCTGCCGGGAGTTATTCTCGAAGTGTGCGTGAATGTAGGAGACACCGTGAAAACCGGACAGAAAGTGGCAGTCCTCGAAGCCATGAAGATGGAAAACGTGATTCCTGCCACACACGACGGCAAGGTTACAGCAATAAAAGTTAATAAAGGCGATTCGATACTTGAAGGAGCCGAAATCGTCATTATCGGATAAGGCTTATGGGAGGAGAATTTATCAGTTTTTTAGGGGAGAATATCCAAGAATTTCTCACCTATACGGGATTCGCCAACGTTTCGTGGGGGAATTTCGTCATGATTCTTGTCGGGTGTTTCTTCATCTACCTCGCCATAGCGAAAGAGTTCGAGCCGATGTTGCTGATACCCATAGGATTCGGTATTCTCATAGGAAACATACCTTTTAAAGATGCCGGCTTGCAACTGGGCATATACGAAGAAGGTTCGGTATTGAATATCCTCTATCAAGGTGTCGTGCAAGGTTGGTACCCGCCGCTCATCTTCCTCGGCATCGGTGCCATGACCGATTTTTCAGCATTGATTTCCAACCCGAAGTTGATGCTTATCGGAGCCGCCGCCCAATTCGGTATCTTCGGTGCCTATGCCATAGCATTGAGCATGGGGTTCGACCCGAGCCAAGCTGCGGCCATCGGTATCATCGGTGGCGCGGACGGCCCCACGGC
Organism: uncultured Porphyromonadaceae bacterium; assembly: GCA_900542765.1. Taxonomy (GTDB): domain Bacteria; phylum Bacteroidota; class Bacteroidia; order Bacteroidales; family UBA11471; genus Caccoplasma; species Caccoplasma merdavium. Next base: position 34,298 of record UQOX01000022.1, read on the forward strand.
CATCTTCCTTTCTTCAAAGTTGGCACCCAATTTGATGGGGGCAATTGCCATTTCGGCATACTCATACATGGCATTGGTCCCCGTCATACAGCCGCCTATCATGCGTTTGCTGACCACCAAGAAAGAGCGCCTTATCCGCATGCGTTCACCCCGCGTCGTATCGCAGACCGAAAAGGTCATCTTCCCCATCGTGGGTCTGTTGCTCACCTGCTTCCTCGTGCCTTCGGGTCTTCCGCTGCTGGGTATGCTGTTCTTTGGCAACCTGCTTAAAGAAAGTGGCGTTACCCGCCGTTTGGCCGAGACAGCCCGAGGCCCGCTTATCGACGTTATCACCATATTGTTGGGTGTTACCGTAGGAGCATCGACCCAAGCGTCACAATTCCTGACCGAAAATTCGGTGAAGATATTTATTCTCGGTGCCATCTCGTTTATCATTGCCACGGCTGCCGGCGTGTTGTTTGTGAAATTCTTCAACCTATTCTTGAAGAAAGACAACAAAATCAACCCGCTTATCGGAAACGCCGGTGTCTCGGCCGTACCCGACTCGGCACGTATTTCACAGATATTGGGACTGGAATATGACCCGTCAAATTACCTGCTCATGCATGCCATGGGTCCGAACGTGGCAGGTGTTATCGGTTCGGCTGTTGCTGCCGGTATCCTGTTGGGATTCCTCGGATAATTCGCACAACACCGCTCTGCATATCGGGGCTCATGTCAATTGGCATGAGCCCCGATTTTTATTGCACGCCACACCAGGACGGTTTAGATTCCATCCAAAGAACCTGCAATGAGTGAATGCCGACACTTCATGCAACCGCAGGCAGGCTCTGCCGCGGCTATTATCAAATGAACGCCGTCGGTCTGACCAACCAGTCATCACCCGGCAATAGGGATTCCTGTGCCCTCTTGCACTCAAAAAAAAACGGACTGTTGCAGTTATAAAACAGAAATTGTTTCGGACAGGCTCAAAACCTGCAAAAAAAATATGTATAAACTATCTGCACAAGAAACTCATTTTATCGTTTATTATACCTATCTTTGCCGAAATGTTTCAAAACATTATGTCAGAGAGTGCACCAAGGACAAAAAAAGAAGTTGTTCGTTTCTGCATCACAGGAACCATCGTTACAGCCATCTTATATGGTATATATTATGCCATGCTGTATCTCGATTTCAGTGTCGACCTCTCCTTCACCACGGGCTTTATCGTGAGTTTCGCCTGCAACTTTTTCCTAACCAACTACTACACGTTCAAGACGAGAGTCGATTTTGAGAACGGCATTCGTTTCTCGCTCTGCCAGGCAATCAATTTTCTCATGCAGTATGTCACGCTGAAAATTTTCGTGGCCATAGGCATTCCCGAAAAAGTAGCCCTTGTTCCCGTTTGGGCCATCATCTTTCCCATCAACTTCTGGCTCATGCGCACCGTATTGCGGTCGGACCGTTTCCGTATGCACCTGCACAAAGCGGCCAAGGAAGAACACGCCGGAACGATGTAAACATACGGTTCTCCCTTTTCCTCTTCCCCATTAGACATCAGCCGCAGGCTCCCCAGAGACAAGGAGTCGCAAATAGGCACGGTCGTCGAACGAACATTGCTGCGCCCCCTTCCCCTTGGTCGACTTGTAACGACGAAAGCAGAAAGGGTCTTCGCGCAAGATGTCGTCGAGGTAACGTTCGGCCTCGGAGAGCGTCGGCAACGGAAGCGGATAGCCATCGGTCGCCAAGACCAGCGACGTGACCGCCGGTATCCGATAGCAACGCACATCGGGAGCGTAAGGCGGGTATCCGTCGATGACGCCATAAGCCTCATTGTGCGAAGGATTGTTCTGCGCCCGGAGTTGACGGCGCAAATCGTCGGTAATCGCCATTCGCCCCACATCGTGCACGAGAAGGGCATCGAGTTCTCCCCCACGGGCAAGATAACATTCGATGGCCGATGCCCGTTTCCCGGCCAATCTTGCATCGACCGATTTTTCATGCAAGTATGTTTTTTCTCCGATGCGCACCCGACAGTCGCCCACCGACCACACCTCTCGGCGCGCATCGCTATACACGGCAACCGACGCCGCCAACCGATACTCGGGCTCGGAAATTGTCTTTTGCAGGATTTGGCGGCTACGGTAAAACGACAGGAGACAGGCGTTGGCCCGGTCGACAAACTGCGACAGGGTTGCTTCGCGAGGCAACGATGCCACTACGCCGACGAGCAATTCTGCGGCCCAACGCCCGGTTGTCTTGCCATCGAAGGCAAGCGGGGCCTTGCTGGTCGCGCCGTCGATGACCGCTGCAAAATCGGGGGTCACGACCAGAGCATCTTCACAGCGAGATGCATCGCCATATTTTCCCTCGACTCGACTTTCTATTACCGTAAATGCCATACCAAGACTCTATCAAAAATAAGACGGTATATATCGGTTCTCTCTTCGTGATTCCCAAAGATAGGATTTTTGGGAAGAAATAAAAAGGGAAGCAAAAACAGATTTTGCTTCCCTTTGCTCATCGCAGGTGATGTACGGGTTATTTCACATCGGCTTTCTCTTGGGAAACGCCATAGCGAATCACCTTCATCATATTTTTCGAGGAAACGACCTTCTTGGCCATCTTCTGAACGTCTTTGGGCGTAACGGAGTTCAAGGTTTTGAGATAGTCGGTATAGAAATCGTCGTCATACATGTAATAATTGATCAGCGTCGTAGCCCAGTATTTGTTCTCCTTGATGCCGCTTTCATACTCTTTCAGCATATAGGACTTGATGTTGTCGAATATTTCGAGTGAAGGGCCTTCGTCGGCCACTTTCTTCAACTCGACGATGGTGCGGTCGGCCAGCGAAGCCGCCTGCTCGGGGTTGGTATCGAAGCCTATCAAATAGGAGAATCCGCTTTGAGGCATGCGGGTAATGCTGCCCGATGTCGAAACGCCATAGGTTCCGCCCTCCTCTTCACGAATGGTCTCGGTGTAGACGGTACGCATTACCTGCGACAACATCGACATGACAATAGCATTTTTGAGGTTGTATTTTTCTTTTCCCGAATAGGTGATGTAAACCATGGTCTTGGGTGTCTCCATCGGCTGGTCGAAGATAGACTCGCGATAGCCGGTACGTTGTTTGGGCATCACCTTGATGTTGGCCTTTTCATGTTTGCCCGTCGAAGGCAGAGCCCCGATATATTGCTCGATGAGCGGTTTGGCGGCCTCCTTGTCGATGTTTCCGACAAAGATGAATACGAAGTCGGTGGCATTGTTCACACGCTCGGTATAGAGTTCGAGAGCCCGCTGATAATCGACTTTGTCGAGATCGGCCTGCGTAAAGCGGCGAGCACGCTCGTGGTTGCCATAGGTAAGGTATGTTACGGTATCGGTGATGGGACGCATGGGATCGGCCTCGGAAAGTTTGAGGGAGTTGGCCATACGGTCTTTCCAGGCAATGTAACGGGCGCTGTCGACACGGGTGGTGGTAAAGCGCAAGTAGGTCAACTTCAACATGGTCTCAAAATCTTTTATGGTACTGCTACCGGCAACGGTCTCGATATAGGTCGACACATTGGCCGAGACACTGGCCTGAATGCCGCTGAGCTGCTTGGAGAGCTCCATCATGCTGAAATCGCCCATACCTCCCATGGAGATGAGAGAATTCATGACATAGTAATTGGGACGGTCTTTCACGTCGAAGAGGGTCGTACCACCATGACTGACGGCATACATCTTTATCTCATCGGCTTTGAAATCGGTCGTCTTGATAACCACCTTTGCCCCATTGGAGAGCTCATACTCGGTAGCATCGAAGAGTTTATTTTCTTTGGTCTTCACAATGCGGCCTTTCTCAGGCATTGAAGAGATGAGTTCACGTTGCTCGTGCTCATCCTTGTAAGGCTCGGTTTCTGCTTTGCAATCTTCGAAGAAAGCATTCAGGAGTTCCTCTTCGGAGGGAATGACGCTGTTCTCGTTTTCATCGCTCATGAGCACGATGGAGAGATTTTTGAAATCGGACGGGAAAAAGCTGCGGAAAGTCGTATCGACATCTTGCAGGGAGATACCGGGAAGCAGGCTTCCGTAAAGTTCATAGGCATACTCTTCTGAGAATTGGGGTTCTTGCTGCAAGAAGTGGGCAAGCGCCTTGTCGACAAAAGCGGAGTTTTTCTGTGTGGCACGTTCGTTATACGATTTACTCATATAGGATTGCATCTCGGCTACGGCACGGTTGAGTTCCGACTGGGTGAATCCGTGGTCATAAGCCTGCTTGGCCATGCCTACTACTCCGTCGAGAGCCTGACGCCATTGTGCGGTCTTGAATATGGCGATGAGCGTATAAGCCTTGCGGGTGGGCGAATAGTAATAGTCACCATAAGAGCCACCGGCCAAGATGAACGGCGGGTTTTCGAGTTGCGCCAGTTCGCTGCAACGGGTGCTGATCATCATGGAAATGAGAGAGCGGACCAAATCTTGACGGGCTCCTTCGACGGTCATCTTATTGGCATCGACACCCTCGGGTTGCTTGAAGGCGATGCGCAGGGTGTTGGTAAGAGATTCCTTGTCCGAAACGACCGAAACGATGGGCTGGTCATTGTCGGGCACTTGCACATATTCTCTCTTGGCGGCATTCACCGGAGCGGGAACATCTTTCCACAACTCTTTGATTTTGGTCTCTACCTTGTCGACATCGATGTCTCCCACAACAATAATACCTTGCAAATCGGGACGGTACCACTTGTGATAGTAGTCACGAATGGCCTGGTAAGGGAAATTATCGACCACCTCCATCAAACCGATGGGCATGCGATAGGCATAACGGTTGCTGTCGGGGTAGATGGCCGGCAATACGGCTTCGAGCATACGCAAATTGGCAGAACTTCTCGTGCGCCACTCTTCGTGAATGACCTTGCGTTCGGCATCGATTTCATCGTCTTCGAGCAGAATTCCCGATGCCCAGTCGTGCAGAATGAGCAAGCAGGAGTCTACCAACCCTTCGCGTGCAGGCACATCGGAGATGTTGTAGACCGTCTCGTCGATAGAGGTATAGGCATTGAGGTTGGCGCCGAACTTCACGCCATTGTTTTCGAGATAGTTGATGATATTTTTCCCGGGGAAATGGGTCGTACCGTTGAAGGCCATGTGTTCGAGGAAGTGGGCCAAGCCGCGCTGATGCTCCTCTTCGAGAATAGAACCTACACGCTGCGCAATGTAGAACTCAACCCGGTTCTCGGGCAGTTCGTTATGGCAGATATAGTAAGTAAGACCATTGTCGAGCTTTCCCATACGGATAGCCGGGTCAAGAGTTTCTTTGAGCGGTTGCTGGGCCGAGAGCACGGCAGGAGCCAGCAGAGCTGCTGCAAAGAAGAGCTTTTTCATGAAATTCTTCATCATATCGGTTTATTTTTAATGGTTTGTTTTTCGTATCTCGTTTATAAAAAAATACTCAAAAAGAGGAAGATACGAGAGATAAATCTCTGTATGCTCCCTCTTTTTGTGCTCAAAGATACGAATATCGCATTAAATTTAACAGTGCATCACGATAAGAGTTGTTAAAAAAACAATTATCGTTCGAGCGTAACAGCCATGAGCCCTATCACCACTTCGGTCGACACGGCCGAGAGCGTCAGGCTTTGCAACGTGCGGGTGGCATCGAGCGGCAAATCGAGTATCACGGCAGCTCCACCGGGAATGTTACGGCCATCGGCGCCCCGGAATTTGAGGAGAGACTCCACATCGCGGGTAATGATTCCGCTCTTCAAGAGGACGCGGTAGGGTCGCGGTGCCTGGAGACGGAACGCCTGGCCGTCGACATAGAAGTCCTGGTCGATGGGGCACCAGGTCTCGGGATTGATGAGCGGTAGGGTCGAAGTCGTACCGTCGGTATAAGTAACCGTTACCAGCCCGTTGGTCATGTGGCACTGCATGTGGTTGGTCGAACCGGCCATGAGCAGGTAGGCCCGGGAGGCTTTTCCCGAAAGGGGCACGCTTACCGAGTCGGGATAATTGTCCCAACGCGTGGTAAAGATGATATTGCGGGCCGTGGTGTCCTGTTTCACACGGAAGGGAACTCCCATCGGGGTATCGAGCACATCGCCCGAGGCGACACGGCACAATCCGCTGTCATCGATTTCGGCAAAGGCGTTGGGGTGACACCACTCTCCGATACCTTGTGCCGGTACTTGCAACGTCGTGTAGGGTGAACGCGGCGACATGTAGCGGTTTTTGAAAATATCGGTCACCCGGGCATTCATGCTACTGTCGAGGTCGACCGTCTCATAACGCAACGTGTTGGAATTTTTCACCTCCCAGTTGATGCAGTTGAAACGGGCCATCTCCTGATTTTTAGCATCGTAGGCTATCAGGGTGTTGCTGCCCGGTTCGGCACACGAGGCCGGGACAAGTACCTCGGCCGACACGCCGTGGGCGGGGATTTCGACCACCTGCTCATACTCATGACGTCCGGGATTGACAAGGCATCTCAGCGCGAGAGGTTTATCGGTGTGGTTGGCCAAGGCGAAAGAGAGAGCATATCCCTCGGTCGTCGAAGAAGCCAGCGTCACCGGCTGTGTCACGGTAACGGGAACCGGTTGCCACCACGCCATATCGCCCTGAACCAATTTGAGGAAAAGGGTGCGTTCGCCCAAATTCTCACGGATAACGGCCGAAAGGGAATGAGCTTCCCACTGGGTTTGGGAAAGGAGCTTCTGCTCATCGCGCACCTCCATGAGCCGTGCGCTCAATGGCAAGGAGAGCTTCCATCGCGAGCCAACGACAGCCAAGGTGTCATACTCGGGCTGAGACAGGGGTTTGCCGGCCCAAACGATTTCGATTTTATTCGACGGTGCCGGTTGGGCAACAATCTCGATTTGAGGCACACCCACACTGTTCTCTTTCAGCGACCAGGAGGTTTTCTTGCCGTTGACCTTCACCGACTCGATTTTATCGCGTCGGGCCTTTATTTGCAAAGACAATGTGGCAGGACGCTCGAAGCGGAGTTGTACTTTATAGGTATCCTTGTTGCCTTTTCGTTTGAAGTCATAGGTAATATCGGAGGTTTCGAACGAAGCCGATTCCCATTCCGAGGGGAATCCGGGACGCAACACGACCCGATCGTTCATCATGTCGGGGAGGATTCCGAAAAGACCTTGCACAAGAGCCCGCGATGCGACACCCACCGGGTCGCCGAAGTCACGGTAACACTCTCCGCGAGCCGCATCATAGGTACTTATCTGACCGAAGTTTCCGGGACTACCACCAAGATACATGCCATCGAGAATCGAGCTCTTGAAGAGATGGAATGCTTCGTCGCTGCGGCCGCTCTGCCAGTAAGCCAAAGCGGTGTGCATCACCTCGGCAAAAGCCACATTGTTGATCGACCACATATAGGGCAGCCAGGTTGTCGTGGCTATCGTCGCATAATCGTCCCGGTCGAGCCCCTCGGCGATAACCGGGACATGAGGAATCTCGGTATCGACATAACGGGTGGCCTGCCACGACTGGAAGTCGTCATGAATCTCAGAGTCGATGGCATGGTACACCGTCCACACGCCGGCATCGGGGTGCACCCGCTTCAATCCCATGAAATCCTTGTACTCGGCCCAATGCCCCTTGTCGGCAAGCCACAGGTTGTTGTTGATGGCTTGGAGTATCTTCTCGGCTTCCTGGCGATAAGGAGCAGGGTCCTCTCCTATCTTTTCGGCAATCTCGGCAGCCATTTTATTGGCGCGGTAATTGTAGGCCGACGAATGGGTGACACCGCCGCTGTTGTATTGGAGCGCGTCGCTGGCCCATATGCAGCAATAGGCATCATAGAGGCCGTCGTCGTTGGGGTCGAAATTACGTTTCTCCCAAGCGAGATGAGCCGTCAACACCGGCCACATGCGACGCACATAGTCCATGTCGCCCGTCCAGTTGAAGTGCCACAGGAGTTCGTCGATGTAGCAAAGGTTCATGTCATAATGGTGCATGACGTTCTTGCGGTTGGGATAGCGGGAGATGTAACCGTTGCTATACATGGGGGTTCCCCACTTCTTCAACGAACGGGCCAAGTTGAGGGCACTGTCTTGTGCCGGGTGCGGCAAGACCGGCTCTACATCGGTCACTTGCGAAGCCGCATACCCGTCGAAGTGTTCACGGGCGCGGTCATGACGACCGATGGCATCGCCCGTATAAGCGGCGCGCCAACCGTTGAGCGGCATGCGCCAACCAATGGCGCCATGCATCCACACCTTGTATGACGAATCCCAAATACCGTCGGCGGCCAGGCTCAATGCCGGCCCAAGGGTGTTGAAATAGGGGTCGGGGGTGGTTATTTTCACCGTCGAAGCGACTTCGGCACGGCTCTTGTCGGCACGGTCGTAACATGCCGCCAAGTCGTCATAGCTCCATGACGAAGGTGCGGTCTCGGGATTGTATATCGCTATGTAGGCCGGTTTCTTGCCCAAGGCAACGGTTCCCGACACGACGGGATATTTATCGGAAGCAGGAGCTTGCCGCAATGCCAGCGGAGTGGTGCGAGCCGTGGCATCGCCCACCAACAGAGAGGCTCCGTCGGGGACAAGTGCCGTAAGGTGACACACGGGATTCTTGCCGGTCTCGGGATTCTTGCCGGCCAGGAACTCCTGTATCGTCTCGCGCGAGGTTCCATACCAAATATCGAATCCGTCTTGACGCAGGCGGTAAACGTTATTGGTGCAATAGTCGGCTTTGAGGTCGAAACAATCGGGGGCATCGACTCCCATGTCACCTTCGCGGCTGAACCGTTTGTTGGTGGCTCCGCCATAGAGCCAGACGAGTTGTGTTCCCGACGGGAGCTTGCGGCCTTCGACTTGGAGCATCATGCCGTCGGCCTCATACATGGCCAACGCCGTAATCACGAGCGAACCATTTTCCAAAAGCGGGTCGGTAATGGTGTAGATGCGACGTCCCGCACTGTAACGAGCCTCGATGCGCTCGGCGTTGTTGAGCCACAGGCTTTTCTCGCCTACGATAACTCCGAGAGAGAGGTTTCCGCCCATGCGGGGCATGTAAAGGGCAAACTCGGGCACGTCGCTTGTTTCGAGGCGGAAGCCGGTATTGGAACCATACAGTGCCCGCGTAAACTTGCGATTGCCGTTGACGATGACAAAATCTTCCCCATCGGGCTGATAACGCAACGTGCGGCTTTGGCCGGGAGCGGTGCGCTTCGAGTCGGAAGAAGTGAAGAGCTGTGCCTGTGCGGGAACAAGGCAGGCGGCAGCCAACAGCGCCGAAAAGAATAAACGAGATATACGCATAATGTCAAAAAAAGTTTATTGGGATTTCAAAAAAACACAAGTGACCGAAGCAGGGGATGCCTGTTTCGGTCACTGTACTCAGATGATGGCAACCGGCATCAGTTACCTTTCAAGTCATACCCGACGAACCAACCGTCTTCACTGGCCAAGGCACCGGCCGCAGCGGCACGGCCGCCGGCCATCCAATCGATGAAGAAGTCATCGTGTGCTCCGGCATAAGAACGTTTGATGCGGTGCATCGTGAACATGACGTGGCCTTCACCCGAAAGTTCGAAGAAATTCTCTTCGGCGATGAGCGAATCGAGTTTCCAGCACTGCTGTTCGGGAGTATAGAGATAATCGTTGGTCAACTCGTCTTTCACCAAAATGCTGTCGCCCACATAGAGCATGTCGACACGCCCGCGCACGCCGCGGTTGATGTATTGCGACGCACTATTTTCGTGGGTGCCGCCCCGGTAGAGGTTGGCCAAATAAGGAGATGCCGTACTGCCCTTACCGAATATGTCATAGAGTATATCGAAGCAAGAATCTTCGGCATACGCACCGGTCGAGGCGTTCCAATAAGAACCTATACCGCCATTGATGAGGGCCAAGGCGGCCTCGATAAGGGCATGGCGTTGAGTTTCATCGGTCGTGAAACGAGCTACGCCCGACAATGCTTCGCAAAGCATGAGATGCAAGTTAGACGCACGGTAAATGGC